>DAIMYL010000279.1:0-2695 GCA_036734505.1 Steroidobacteraceae bacterium
CGTGAACTTTTTCCGCTCGGGCGTTGTCTAGGAGACCGGGTCCATGAATCGGGTACTGTCCATGCTCCATCGTCCCTTCGTGCGCCGCAGCCTTGCGGCGGTCTCGGCGCTGCTCGTCTTCACCGCCTGCCAGCCCCACACCTCCTCCGCCAGCGGCGCGATGCCGCAGGCCTCGGCCGCGCCGCCCCCGGTCGCCGCCACGCCGGCCGTGCAGGGCCGCATGATGCTCCCCGACTTCGCGTCGCTCGTGCAGCAGCACGGCCCGGCGGTGGTGAACATCACCACCCGCGGCAAGCGCATCCAGGTCGGGCGCGGCATGTCGCCCAACGACCCGATGTTCGAGTTCTTCCGCCGCTTCGGCATCCCGATGCCGAACATGCCGTCGCCTGACGGTCGCGGCGGTCCGCAGGGCCCGGGGCAGGGTCCGGGCCAGGGCCCGGGCGATGACGACGGCGAAGGCATGCGCCAGCCGGGCGGCGAGGGTTCGGGTTTCATCGTGAGCGCCGACGGCCTGCTGCTCACCAACGCGCATGTGGTCGACGAGGCCGACGAGATCATCGTCCGCCTCACCGACCGCCGCGAATTCAAGGCCAAGCTGGTCGGCCTCGACAAGGCGACCGATGTCGCGGTGCTGCGCATCGACGCCAAGAACCTGCCGACCGTGCGCATCGGCGACCCGAAGAAGCTGCGCCCCGGCGAGTGGGTGTTCGCGATCGGCGCGCCCTTCGGCTTCGAGAACAGCGTCACCGCGGGCATCGTCAGCTCCCTCGGCCGCGGTCTGCCCGATCAGGATTCGCGGTTCGTGAACTTCATCCAGACCGATGTCGCGGTGAACCCCGGCAACTCGGGCGGACCGCTGTTCAACCTCGACGGCGAGGTGGTCGGCATCAACTCGCAGATCTACAGCCGTTCGGGCGGCTACATGGGCATCTCCTTCGCCATCCCCATCGACCTCGCCAACGACATCCAGAAGCAGCTGGTGGCGAACGGCCGTGTCGCGCGCGGCAAGATCGGCGTCGCCATCGGTCAGGTCTCCTCGGACCTCGCCGACAGCTTCGGTCTCGACCGTCCGCGCGGCGCGCTGGTCAACAGCGTCGAGCCGGGCGGTCCCGCCGCCAAGGGCGGGCTGCAGCCGGGCGACATCATCCTCTCGGCCAACGGCAAGCTCATCGAGCGCTCCGAGGAACTGCCGACGGTCATCGGCCTGATCCGTCCGGGCACGGACGCCTCGCTCGAGGTCTGGCGCGACCGCTCGATCAAGCGCCTGTCGGTGCGGGTCGCCGAGCTCGAGCCGGCGCCGGCGCAGCTCATGGCCAAGGACAGCGCTGCGCCGGAGGGCGCGGCGGTCGCCGATCGCCTCGGTCTCGTGGTGCGCGAGCTGTCGGCCGAGGAGCGTGCCGCCCCGGGCGCCGAGGGCGTACCCGCGGGTGCGCTGTTCGTCGAGCGCGCGCGCGGCGCCGCGTCGGACGCCGGCATCCGCCGCGGCGACCTCATCCTCGGCGTCAACGGCAAGCGCATCAAGTCGGCCAAGGAATACCGCGACAGCGTGGCGCAGGGCGGCAAGGTGGTGGCGCTGCTGGTGCAGCGCGACGACCAGCAGGTGTTCATCCCGGTCCGTCCCGGCTGAGGACGGCCGGTCGCGCGCCGCCCGGCGGGGCGGCGCGTCTGCCCCGCGGGCGGCCGGGTCGTGTATCCTCCCGGCTCCCGTTTTTGCAGGGTTTTCCGCGGCATCCATGGACGAGCGATACGAACCGGCGGCCGTCGAGCGCGCCGCGCAGCGGCACTGGGCCGACCACCGCAGCTTCGCCGCACGCGAGCCCGCACCCGGGGCGGCCGCATCCGGCGGCGGCGACAAGTTCTACTGCCTGTCCATGTTCCCGTACCCGTCGGGTCGGCTGCACATGGGCCATGTGCGCAACTACACCATCGGCGATGCGCTGACGCGCTTCATGCGCATGCAGGGCCGCAACGTCATGCAGCCCATGGGTTGGGACGCTTTCGGTCTGCCCGCCGAGAACGCGGCGATGGCCAACGGTGTCGCGCCCGCGAAGTGGACCCGCGACAACATCGCCTACATGAAGAAGCAGCTGCAGGCGCTCGGCTTCGCGCTCGATTGGGAGCGTGAGTTCGCGACCTGCGATCCGTCGTACTACCGCTGGAACCAGTGGCTGTTCCTGCGCATGCGCGAGAAGGGCATCGCCTACAAGCGCACGGGCGTCGTGAACTGGGATCCGGTCGACCAGACCGTGCTCGCCAACGAACAGGTGATCGACGGGCGCGGCTGGCGCACCGGCGCGCTGGTCGAGAAGCGCGAGATCCCGATGTACTACCTCAACATCACGGCCTACGCGGACGAACTGTTGGGCGCGCTCAAGGGTCTCGACGGCTGGCCGGAGCGCGTGCGCACCATGCAGGCCAACTGGATCGGCCGCAGCGAGGGCGCCGAGGTGTCCTTCCCGCTCGCCGACGATGCACGCGCGGCGCTCGCCGCGGCGGGCGGCGCGGCGGGGGGCGGTGCAGCGGCGGGGGCCGCGCCCGCGCTCAAGGTCTTCACCACCCGCGTCGACACGCTGTTCGGCGTGACCTTCATGGCGGTCGCCGCGGAGCATCCGCTCGCGCTCGCCGCCGGTGCGCGCGACCCGGCGTTGCAGGCCTTCATCGACGAGTGCCGCCGCGGCAGCACCATGGAGGCGGA
>DAIMYL010000280.1:0-2693 GCA_036734505.1 Steroidobacteraceae bacterium
GCGCGGCGGCGCGGCGGCGGCGATCGCGGCGCGGTCGCGCCGCAGCTCCTCGAGGCTGGCCGCGAGCAACGGCTTGCGGCCGCGCACGCGGCGCAGCACCTGCCACAGCGCCAGCGCCGCCACCAGGAAGAAGCAGAGCGTCACCAACGCCGCGGCGAGCACTCGGTGCTGCTCCCACAGGGCGACGATGATGGTGACGGTGACCATCAGCATGGCGAGCGCGCCGAAGAGCAGCGCCACGGCCGCCCAGACGAGCACCACGGCGATGCGGCGGATCTCCCCCGACAGCTCGGTGGTCAGCAGCTCGACGCGCACCTCGAGCAGCGCCAGCAGCTGCGCGAGCAACTGGCGCAGGGACTCGAACATCGTCGTCAACGACGGCTGAGCAGCACGCCGACGACGAGGCCGATGCCGGCCGCGATGCCGACCGACTGCCACGGGTTGCGGCGGACATAGTGCTCGGCGTCATGCGCGGCGTCGCGGGCGCGGTCGAGCAGCTCCTCTTCGAGCCCCGACAGCCGCTCGCGGGCGGCGCGCACGGAGTCGGCGGCGCGCGCACGGGCCTCGGCGGCACGATCGCCGACCAGGCCGGAGGTCTCGCGCAGCAGCGACTCGGCGTCGTCGACCACGCGTCGCAGGTCGTCCAGGATGCGGTCGGTATCGGGCGTGGAACTCATGGGACCTCCCCCTGTGGCCAGGGACTTACCGGGCGTTTGACCGCTACAGTCTGCAGCGGTTCCCGCGGCCGTGCATCAGCAGTTGTACGCAGCCCGCAGCGCGGCCGTGGACCCGAGCCAGTCCGCCTCGTCGGCGCAGGCCGCGGCGTCGAGGTCCCCGGGCAGGGCGCCGGGGTCGTCGACCCACCCGCGCAGCAGCGAGCTGCCGTTGATCAGGTCGATGGCGAGCCGGTCGCGCTCGTATTCATAGGGGAAGTCGCGCCACAGCGGATAGTCGGGGCGTAGCGTGCGGATCGCCTTGAACGCGAGCGCCTGCAGCCGCCACGGCCGGAAGCGCGCGTGGTCGTAAGCGGGGTCGTCGAGGTGGATCTGCACGCCGTGGCAGAGCTGGCCCGCGTGCTTGTGGAAGGTCGGCTCGAACCAGCACTCGCGCAGCCGGCAGCCCGCGAGCCAGTCGGGCGCGAGCCGCGCCATCTCGCGCAGCAGCGCCGCGGCGTCGAGGTCGGGCGCACCGAACACCTCCAGAGGCCGCGTCGTACCGCGACCCTCCGACAGCGTGGTGCCTTCGAGCATCACCGTGCCCGCGTAGGCGCGCGCCATAGAGAGATTGGGCGCGTTCGGGCTCGGGTTGATCCAACTGCGCTCGCCCAGCGGCCAGCCGTATCCGGGCGCGGCGTCCGGCGCCCAGCCCTGCATCGGCACCACCACGAGCTCGACATCGATGCGGAACTCGCGCACGAACCAGCGCGCCATCTCGCCCATGGTCAGACCATGGCGCATCGGCATCGGTCCCGCGCCGACGAAGCTCTCCCACCCGGTGCGCAGCGCGAGGCCTTCGACCGGACGCCCCGCCGGGTTCGGCCGGTCAAGCACCCACACCGCCTTGCCGAGCCGGCCGCACTCCTCGAGCACATATCGAAGCGTGGTGATGAAGGTGTAGATGCGGCAGCCGAGGTCCTGCAGGTCGACGAGCAGCGCATCGCAGTGCGCGAACATCGCCTCGGTGGGTCGGCGCACCTCGCCGTAGAGGCTGAACACCGGGATGCCGAGCGCGGGGTCGAGGAAGTCCGGCGACTCGACCATGTTGTCCTGCTTGTCGCCGCGCAGCCCGTGCTGCGGTCCGAAGGCGGCGGTGACGGTGAGCCCCGGCGTCGCCGCCAGCGCGTCCAAAGAATGGCGCCAATCCGCCGTCATGGAGGCCGGGTGCGCGAGCAGGCCGAGCCGCTTGCCCGCGAGCGGTGCACGCAACGCCGGATCGTCGAGGAGCCGGTCGATGCCGAAGAGGATGCTCAAGGTGCGCGGCTCATTCGGGGACCGTGAACTCGGCGACGAAGCCGGCCCGGTCGTGGAACTCGGGTTGCGCACGCGGATGCGCGAGCGACCAGAAGCTGAGGTCGCCGCGGTCGGCTTCGAGCACCAGCGTGAAGGCGGCCTCGAGGCGCGGCATGCGGCCGTCGCGCAGCAGGCAGAGGAACGCCTGCTGCGGCACGACGGCGACGAGCCGCGTGGCGCCCTCGCCCGGCATGATGCGCACCTCCGGCGTGGGCCCTTGCCAGGGCCGCGAGCGGCTGTTCTCGCGGTAGCCGTCGAAGGCGTAGGACGCCCAGTCGCCCGAGGGCGAGAAATTGAACTCGATGTAGCCGGGTTCACCGCGCACACCGACGAAGAGTTCGCCGCAGGTACGCTTCCAGAGGAAGTCGCGCGCCGAAGGCACGGCGCTGCGCCGCGGCAGCATGAGGCGGCCGGCCGGCACCGCGAGCGTGTACTCGATGAGCAGCGCGCCCGTCGACCAACGCGTGGCGACGTTCACCTCCCAGCCCGGCGGTGTCCATGAGGTCGGATGGGGCTGCAGGGCGAAGCTGCCCGGCACCCGCGGCGCCGATGTGCTGCGGTCCGCAGCGCCGTCCCCGGCGCCGTGCTGTCCACCTGTCATGCCATCCCTCCCGGTCTGCGGCCCGCGACCACGGGCAGCTGCCACACCGCGTAGCCCTCTGGATCGCGCAGCGTCGCGAGCGC
>DAIMYL010000281.1:0-2692 GCA_036734505.1 Steroidobacteraceae bacterium
TGACGCTCTCCATCGTCATCCTCGCAGCGGGCCAAGGCAAGCGGATGAACTCCGCCTTGCCCAAGGTCCTGCAGCCGCTCGCCGGCCGTCCGCTGCTGGGACATGTGCTCGCCGCGGCGCGCGCGCTGGAGCCTGCCGCCGTGCATGTGGTCTACGGTCACGGCGGCGACCAGGTGCGTGCAGCGCTCGACGGCGAGTTGAAGGCCACCGCGCCGCGCAGTTCCTGGGTGCTGCAGGCCGAGCAGAAGGGCACCGGCCATGCCGTGCAGCAGGCGCTGCCCGCGCTGCGCGACGAGAAGATCGCGCTGGTGCTCTACGGCGATGTGCCGTTGGTGCAGCCCGACACGCTGCGCGCGCTGGTCGCGCTCGCGGGCCCGAAGTCGCTCGGCCTGCTCACCGTCGAGCTCCCCGATCCCACCGGCTACGGCCGCATCGTCCGCGACGCGCGCGGCAAGGTGCTGCGCATCGTCGAACAGAAGGACGCGACCGCGCGCGAGCGCCGCATCCGCGAGGGCAACACCGGCATCATGGCCGTGCCCGTGAAGCGGCTGCGCGGCTGGCTCGGCAAGCTGAGCAACGCCAACGCCCAGGGCGAGTACTACCTCACCGACATCATCGCGATGGCGGTCAAGGACAAGGTCAAGGTCGCACCGCTCGCTGCGCCGACGGTCGCCGAGGTGCTCGGCATCAACGACAAGGCGCAGCTCGCCGAGGTCGAGGCCGAACTGCGCCGACTGCGCGCTCGCGCGCTGCTCGCGGCCGGCGTCACCATCGCCGATCCTGCGCGCATCGACATCCGCGGCGAGGTGGTGACGGGCCGCGATGTCTCGATCGACATCAATGTGGTGCTCGAGGGCCGCGTGGTGCTCGGCGACGGCGCGGTCGTCGGCCCGGGCTGCGTGCTGCGCGACTGCGAGATCGCGGACGGCGTGCGCCTGAACGCCTACTGCGTCATCGAGGGCGCGACGGTGGGGGCCGGCGCCATCATCGGCCCGTTCGCGCGGCTGCGCCCCGGCGCGGCGCTCGGTCCCGATGTGCACATCGGCAATTTCGTCGAGGTGAAGAACTCGACGATGGGCGAGGGCGCCAAGGCCAACCATCTCGCCTATGTCGGCGACGCCACGGTCGGCCCGCGTGCCAACATCGGCGCCGGCACCATCGTCGCCAACTACGACGGCGCCAACAAGCACCACACCGTCATCGGCGCGGACGCACACACGGGCTCGAACTCGGTGCTGGTCGCGCCGGTCACGGTCGGCGACGGCGCGACGGTCGGCGCCGGCTCCACCATCACCAAGGACATCCCCGCCGGCACGCTCGCGGTCGCCCGCGGCAAGCAGGCCCACATCGAGGGCTGGAAGCGGCCGACCAAGGGCGGCGGGCGCAGCGGCGGCGGCCCGGGTGGCGCCGGCGGTCCGGCCCGGTCTTGACCTTTCTTGGATAGCGTTCTGTACGGCGCGGAGTAGGATTCGAACCATGTGCGGAATCGTCGGCGCCATCGCGCAGCGTGACATCGTCCCCGTCCTCGTCGAGGGCCTGCGGCGCCTGGAATACCGCGGCTACGACTCCGCGGGCGTCGCCGTGGTCAACGGCACCGGCAAGCTCAAGCGCCTGCGCACGGTCGGCAAGGTGCAGCGTCTGCAGGACGCGATCGACGCCTCGCCGACGACCGCGCACCTCGGCATCGCGCACACCCGCTGGGCGACCCACGGCGTGCCCTCCGAGCGCAACGCCCATCCGCACATCTCGTCGGACGGTCTCGCCATCGTCCACAACGGCATCATCGAGAACCATGACGCGCTGCGCGCCGAGCTGCAGGCCGCGGGCTACCAGTTCACCTCGGAGACCGACACCGAGGTCATCGCGCACCGCATCCACCAGCACATGCGGTCGCGCCCGGATCTCTTCGACGCCGTGCGCGCCACCGTCGCCGAGCTCGAGGGCGCCTACGCGCTCGCCGTGGTGAGCGAGTCCGACCCGGAGCGCATCATCCTCGCCCGCGAGGGCTGCCCGGTGGTCATCGGTCTCGGCGAGGCCGAGAACTTCGTCGCCTCCGATGTCGCGGCGCTGCTGCCCGTGACCCGCAACTTCATGTTCCTCGAGGAGGGCGATGTCGCCGAGGTGCGCCGCACCGCGGTCCGCGTCGTCGATCGCGAGGGCGCCGCCGTCGTGCGCGCAGCGCATGTGAGCGAGCTCTCCGCCGACGCCGCCGACAAGGGCCAGTACCCGCACTTCATGCTCAAGGAGATCCACGAGCAGCCGCGCGCCATCGCCGACACGCTCTCCGAGCGCGTCGCCAACGGCCGGCTGCTCGAGGCCGCGTTCGGTCCGGCCGCCATGAAGGTGTTCGGTGAGGTCGAGCACGTGCACATCGTCGCCTGCGGCACGAGCTACCACGCCGGCTGCGTCACGCGGTACCTCATCGAGCAGCTCGCGAAGATCCCCTGCGTGGTCGAGATCGCGAGCGAGTACCGCTACCGCCAGCCCGTGGTGCCCAAGAAGTCCCTGTTCGTCACCATCTCGCAATCGGGCGAGACGGCCGACACGCTGGCCGCGCTGCGCCTCGCGAAGGCCGGCGGCTATCTCTCCTCGCTCGCGGTCTGCAACGTCCCCGAGAGCTCTTTGGTGCGCGAGTCGGAGCTCGTGATGCTCACGCGCGCCGGCCCCGAGATCGGCGTCGCCTCCACCAAGG
>DAIMYL010000282.1:0-2684 GCA_036734505.1 Steroidobacteraceae bacterium
CCTGCGGCTCACCGAGCGCGGCCGCGAACTCGGGTTGGTGGACGATGAGCGATGGGCGTTCTTCTGCCACAAGCGCGACGCCACGGAAGCGGAGGTGGCACGGCTCGGTCGCCTGCGGGTGCAGGGCGTCAGCGCCTTCGATCTGCTGCGCCGCCCGGAGGTCGACTACGACGACCTGGCCGCCCTGACCGGCGAGCCGGAGGCGCGACCGCTGGCCGACCTCGCCGCGCTCGACGACCGGCTGCCCGCCGCCGTGCGCCTGCAGGTCGAGGTGCGCGCCAAGTACGCCGGCTATATCGAGCGCCAGCAGGATGAGATAGACCGCCAGCGCCATCACGAATCCCTGCCGCTCCCCGGCGATCTCGACTACGCTGCCGTCACCGGGCTGTCGACCGAGGTGCGTCAGCGGCTTGCAGCTGCCCGCCCCGGCACCCTCGGTCAGGCCTCACGGCTGCCGGGCATCACCCCGGCGGCGGTCTCCGTCCTCCTCATCCACCTGAAGCGCCGGGCCACCGGCTGAGAAACCCATGACCACCACCCCGTCCGCCGCCCCCACCACCTCCACCCGCGTGCTGCTCGCCCGCCGTCCGACCGGCACGCCCGTGCCGGAGGACTTCCGCATCGTCGAGGAGCCGCTGGCGCCGCTCGCCGATGGCCAGCTGCGTGTGCGCGGTCATTGGCTGTCGCTCGATCCCTACATGCGTGGCCGGATGAGCGACGCCAAGTCCTACGTCAAACCCGTCGAGATCGGCGGCGTGATGTGCGGCGAAGTGGTGGGCGAGGTCATCGAGTCCCGTCACCCGGGCTTCACGGTCGGTGACCTCGTCGCCGGCGACATGGGCTGGCAGACCGTCGCCACCAGCGACGGCAAGGGCCTGCGCAAGATCCTCAAGGATGTCCCCGCCGCGGCGCAGCTGTCGGTCTGCGGCATGCCGGGCGTCACCGCCTGGTGCGGCCTGCTGCTCATCGGCGAGCCGAAGGCGGGCGAGACCGTGGTCGTCTCGGGCGCCGCGGGTGCCGTCGGCAGCGTGGTCGGCCAGATCGCGAAGCTCAAAGGCTGCCGCGTGGTCGGCATCGCGGGCGGCGCGGACAAGTGCCGTCACGCGGTCGATGACCTCGGCTTCGACGCCTGCATCGACTACAAGGCCGGCCGGCTGCGCGAGGACCTCAGGGCCGCGACGCCGGACGGCGTCGACATCTACTTCGACAACGTCGGCGGCGAGATCCTCGACACCGTGCTCGCGCGCATGAACCCGTTCTCGCGCCTGCCGGTCTGCGGTCTCATCTCGCAGTACAACGTCACCGAGCCCTACGGGCTGCGCAACTTCCGCAGCGTGCTCGTCAACCGCATCAAGGTGCAGGGCTTCATCGTGTTCGACTTCGCGGCGCGCCATCCCGAGGCGGTGCGCGACCTCGCCGGCTGGTTGGCCGAAGGCAAGCTCAAGTACCGCGAGACGATCGCCGAGGGCATCCACGCGGCGCCCGCGGCGTTCATCGGCCTGCTCGGCGGCGCCAACACCGGCAAGCAGTTGGTGAAACTAATCTAGGGTATCTTTGTCAGAGACCGGTCGGGCTTGACCGGTCGGCGTCCCGCCGTCTCATCAGGGGGTGTGTCATGGAAGGTCTGTCAGTCGTATTCGTCGTCGTCTTCGCGCTGATCGTCATCGCGACGCGCGCGTTCCTCACCGTGCCGCAGGGCTTCGAGTACACGCTCGAGCGCTTCGGCAAGTTCCGCAAGGTCATGGGGCCGGGCTTCCATGTGATCATCCCGTTCGTCGAGCGGGTCGGCCAGAAGATCAACATGATGGAGCAGGTGCTCGATGTGCCGCGCCAGGAGGTCATCACCAAGGACAACGCGATGGTCTCCATCGACGCCGTGGTGTTCTACCAGGTGCTCGACGCCGCCAAGGCCGCCTACGAGGTCGACAACCTGCGCCTCGCCATCATCAACCTCACGATGACCAACATCCGCACCGTCGTGGGTTCGATGGACCTCGACGAGACGCTCTCCAAGCGCGACGAGATCAACCACCGCCTGCTGAAGGTGGTCGACGACGCCACCACGCCCTGGGGCGTGAAGTGCACGCGCATCGAGATCAAGGACATCAGCCCGCCGTCCGACCTCGTCGAGTCGATGGGCCGCCAGATGAAGGCCGCGCGCGACAAGCGCGCCAACATCCTCGACGCCGAGGGCTTCCGCGCCGCCGCCATCCTCAAGGCCGAGGGCGAGAAGCAGTCCGCCGTGCTCAAGGCGGAGGGCGAGAAGGAGGCCGCGTTCAGGACGGCCGAGGCCCGCGAGCGCCTCGCCGAGGCCGAGGCGCGCGCCACCGAGATGGTGTCGCAGGCCATCGCCAAGGGCGACATCCAGGCCATCAACTACTTCGTCGCGCAGAAGTACGTCGAGGCCCTCAAAGATATCGCCACCTCGCCCAACCAGAAGGTGTTCATGATGCCGGTGGAGGCCACGGGCATCCTCGGCGCCATCGCCGGCGTCGCCGAGCTCACCAAGGACAGCGTCAAGGGCGCGGCGGGCAACGCCGCCATGCGCGGCGGCCAGCCGGGCGGTGAGCGCCGATGAGCGAGCTGCTCACCTCGCTGACCTGGTGGCAGTGGCTGGTGTTCGCGCTCGCGCTCGGCGCGCTCGAGACGCTCATCCCCGGCGCCGTGATGATCTGGTTCGCCGC
>DAIMYL010000283.1:0-2659 GCA_036734505.1 Steroidobacteraceae bacterium
CCAGAGACGGTTCGGGTCGAGCTTCAGCGTGCCGGTGACGAACTCCCAGGCGAACCTGATGGCATCGCGCTTGAAGTAGTCGCCGAAGGAGAAGTTGCCGAGCATCTCGAAGAACGTGTGGTGGCGGGCCGTGTAGCCCACGTTCTCGAGGTCGTTGTGCTTGCCGCCCGCGCGCACGCAGCGCTGCGAGGTGGCCGCGCGGGAATAATCGCGCAGGTCCTTGCCGAGGAACACATCCTTGAACTGGACCATGCCGGCGTTGGTGAACAGCAGCGTCGGGTCGTTGCCCGGGACGAGCGGACTCGAGGCGATGACGGCGTGGCCGCGCTCGCGGAAGTACTCGAGGAAGGCGCGCCGCACTTCGGCAGCGGTCATGTAGGGCGGTTTGGCAGCAGTCATTCGATGGGGTCTTCGGAGATGTCCGGGTCCTGGCCTGTGGCGAGCCGGATATCATCCGATGAAAAGCCCCGGTACTGCAAAAAACGTCCCTGCCGACCCCGCTCCGCCCAAGAGGCGGGCGGACGGGCGCCGAACTTGCGTGCCCGCACCTCGCGACAGAGCGCAGTGAAGTCGGGTCCGGCCTCGAGGGCGGCCTGTATGTCCGCTGCCGGGAAGCCGAGCTGGGCGAGTTCCTGGCGGATGCGGGCCGGGCCCTGCCCTCGCCCGGCGTGGGCTCGGACGAAGTTGTCGAGGAAGCGGCCATCGTCGAGCAGCCGCTCCTCCTGCAAGGCCGCCACGGCCGCCTGGGCGGCCTCTTGGGTGTAGCCGCTGACGGTGAGCTTGGCGAGCAGCTCACCGGAGGCGTAGTCCCTGCGCCCGAGGAGCAGCAGCGCCACACGGCGTGCCGCCTCAGGGGAATCCGGGTGCTCCGGTGCCTTGCCCGCCCGGCCCCGACCGGCGGCCCGGCCGCGGCGGAACATCAGGCCGGGGTGGCCTCGCCGCGCGGCGCCTTCACCGGCAGCAGCTTGGCGCGGATCTGGTCCTCGATCTCGCGGGCCATCTCCGGACGGCCCTTCAGGAACTCGCGGACATTCTCCTTGCCCTGACCGATGCGCTCGCCCTTGTACGAGTACCAGGCGCCCGACTTCTCGATGATGTTGTGGGTGGCGCCGAGCTCGATGATCTCGCCCTCGCGCGAGATGCCCTGGCCGTAGAGGATCTCGAACTCGGCCTCGCGGAACGGCGGCGAGACCTTGTTCTTGACGACCTTCACACGGGTCTGGTTGCCGATGACCTCTTCGCCGCTCTTGAGGGCACCGATGCGGCGGATGTCGAGGCGCACCGAGGAGTAGAACTTGAGGGCGTTGCCGCCGGTCGTCGTCTCCGGGCTGCCGAACATCACGCCGATCTTGAGGCGGATCTGGTTGATGAAGATGACGATGGTGTTCGAGCGCTTGATGTTGCCGGTGAGCTTGCGCAGCGCCTGCGACATCAGGCGCGCATGCAGGCCGACCTGCAGTTCGCCCATCTCGCCCTCGATCTCGGCCTTCGGCGTGAGCGCCGCGACCGAGTCGACGACGACGACATCGACCGCGCCCGAGCGCACCAGCATGTCGGTGATCTCGAGGGCCTGCTCGCCGGTGTCCGGCTGCGAGACGAGCAGGTCGTTGACGTTGACGCCGAGCTTCTCGGCGTAGGCCGGGTCGAGCGCGTGCTCGGCGTCGACGAAGGCGGCGGTGCCGCCGTTGCGCTGGATCTCGGCGATGACCTCGAGGGTGAGCGTGGTCTTGCCCGAGGACTCCGGCCCGTAGATCTCGACCACGCGGCCGCGCGGCAGGCCGCCGATGCCGAGCGCGATGTCGAGGCCGAGCGAGCCGGTCGAGACGGCCTCGACCTCGTACATGGCGGCCGAGGCGTCACCGAGACGCATCACCGACCCTTTGCCGAACTGCTTCTCGATCTGACCGAGCGCGGCGCTCAGCGCCTTCTTTCGATTGTCGTCCATGAATCCCCCAAAAGGTGTGTGGCGAGGCGTTTACGGGATGGGGGAATTATCCCACACGAGAAGCGCATGGGAACGCTGCAAATCGCCGCGAAACGCTTTATTTCTCGCAGCGTTCACTCGGTATACAGGTCGGCCGATCAGGCCATACTGTATAAACGCCGCAGCGCGAACTCGACGGCCTTGCGCCGAACCGTTTCCCTATCGCCCCGGAAGCGTTTGCGCACCGCCTCGACCGCGGCGGCACGACCGACACCCCGTCCGCCACGCCGCGCGAACGCGAACCACACCGTGCCGACGGGCTTGCCGGGCGTCGCACCGCCCGGCCCGGCGATACCGCTGATCGCGACCGCGAGATCCGTGCCGGCGCGTCGGCGGGCCAGAACTGCGAGCTCGCGCACCGTCGCCTCGCTGACCGCACCATGCCGATCGAGCGTCGTCGCGCGCACGCCGAGCTCGCGCATCTTCGCGGCGTTCGAGTAGACCACCCAGCCCGCGAGCAACCAGTGCGATGCGCCGGGCGGATCGGTGAGCGTCTTGGCGAGCCAACCGCCGGTGCAGGACTCGGCGGTGGCGAGCGGCCGGCCGTGCGCGCGCAGCCGGCGCCCGAGGCGGAGCGCCAGGGCGGCGAGGCGGGCGTCGGCGGGGGATAGGGACATGGCCGGCCGAGTATCCCACGGCCGCGTTACGATACGCGCATGTCGGACCACACCCCGG
>DAIMYL010000284.1:0-2640 GCA_036734505.1 Steroidobacteraceae bacterium
GCATCGCGGTGGTGACGGGCGCCGGCCGCGGCAACGGCCGCGCCATCGCCATCGGACTCGCGGCGGCGGGCGCCGCGGTCGCGGCGGCCGACATCGACCTCGACTCCGCGACCGCCACCGCCGCGCAGGTCGTGAAGGCCGGCGGACGCGCGCTCGCGCTCCGCTGGGACATCACCGACCCGGATGCCGTGCGGCCGGCGGTCGAGCGCATCCATGCACAGCTCGGCACCGTGTCGATCCTCGTCAACAACGCGGGCATCGAGGGCGGCGGTCATGCCGGCGAGCCGGGCTTCATCGCGGGGCAGCAGCGCGTGTTCGACGTCAACATGACGGGCACCGCGCGCGTCACGGATGCGCTGATGCCGGACCTCAAGACGAACCGCGGCTGCATCGTCAACATCACCTCGATGATGGCCCATGTCGCCTACCAGCCCGGTGCGGCTGCGTATTCCGCCGTCAAGGCCGCGCTGACGCAGTGGACGCGCTCGCTCGCCATCGATCTTGCCCCGCACGGCGTGCGCGTCAATGCCGTCGCACCCGGTTTCTTCCTCACGGCGATGACCGAGGGCACGCGCCGCGATCCGGTCCGCATGGCCTACTTCGAGAGCCGTACGCCGATGAAACGCATGGGCGATCCGGCGGAACTGGTCGGTCCGGTGGTCTTCTTGGCCTCGGGACTCGCCTCGTATGTCACGGGCGCGGTGCTGCCGGTCGATGGCGGGCTCCTCGCCAACTGAGCATCGCCGTCGGAGGGCTCATATGATCAAGGTGATGTGGTTCCTGAAGCGTGCGCCGCACCTGACCCAGGCCGAGTTCGCGGATTGGTGGCTGAACCGTCATGCCAAGGACATCGCGGCCGACCAAGCGCCCTATCTCAAGCGCTATGTGATTGATGTGCGGGTGGAGGACGAGAGCGGGCTCGCCGGCAAGCCGGCCACGGACCCGGACTGGGACGGTATCGCCGAGCAGTGGTTCGAGACCGAGGCGGACTACAACGCCGTCTACGCACGCACCGATCGTCCGACCCGCGCCGACACCTTGGCGCACACATCCGCGTTCCAACGGCTCGTCGTGCGCGAACATGAACAGGACCTCGGAGCCGGCTCATGAGGCGCTTCGCCGACAAGACGGCGCTGATCGTGGGTGCCGCATCCGGGCTGGGCGCCGCCATCGCCGAAGCGTTCAGACAGGACGGAGCGCGTCTCGTCCTCGTCGACCGCGACGCGCAGGGACTCGCACGGCATGCGGAACGGGATCCTCGCTGCACCATCCTCTGCGGAGACGCTGCGGATCCGGCGACCGTGGAAGAAGCCGTACGGGCCGCAGGGACGGTGGATGTCCTCGTGCACACGGCGGGCATCGATCCGCTCTCCGCGACGGATGTACCGGGCACGAGCCTCTCCGACTGGCAGAGCGTCCTCGCCGTCAACCTCACCTCCGCGTTCCTCGCCGCGCGCGCCGTGCTGCCCGGCATGATCGGACGACGCCGGGGAACGCTGCTGTTCACCGGTTCTGTCGCCGGGCTGCGGCCGACGCCGCGCGAGGCCGCCTACGCCGTCTCCAAGGCGGGCGTCGTCCAGCTCGCCCGCGCCATCGCGCTCGACCATGCGCGCGAGGGCAGCCGCGCCAACGCCCTATGCCCGGGGTTCCTCGAGTCGGTCATGGCCGATCGTCGCGGGATGCTCTCCGAAGGGGAGCTCGAGGACCGCTCACGCGCCGCCGCCGCGCTCGTGCCGCTGGGCCGCGAGGGACGCTATGACGAGATGGCGGCGCTGGCCCTGACGCTCTGTGACGATGCGGTCTCGGGCTACATCACAGGTCAGGCGGTCGTCGCCGATGGCGGGATGCTGCTCGGGTGACCTCATGAGCAACCTGCGCGAAGAGACCGTGCTCAGTGTCCATCACTGGGACGAGCGGGTGTTCAGCTTCACCACGACCCGCGCACCGGGTCTGCGCTTCGAGAACGGTCAGTTCGTGATGCTCGGGCTCGAGGTGGGCGGCCGGCCGCTGCTGCGCGCCTACAGCGTGGTCAGCCCGAACCACGAGGACTTCCTCGAGTTCCTCAGCATCAAGGTCCCGGACGGCCCGCTCACCTCACGCCTGCAGCACATCAAGCCCGGCGATCGGGTGCTGGTCGGGACCAAACCCACGGGCACCTTGCTGTTGGACGATCTCAAGCCCGGCCGCAACCTGTTCCTGCTCGCGACGGGCACGGGGCTCGCCCCGTTCATGAGCATCGTCCGGGATCCGGCCACCTATGAGCGCTTCGACCAGGTGGTCCTCACGCATGGCGTGCGGGTCGCGAGCGAGCTCGCCTACCGCGACCTCATCCTCCACGAGCTGCCGCGGCACGAGTTCCTCGGCGATCTCGTGCGCGACAAACTGCGCTACTACCCGACGGTCACCCGCGAGCAGTTCGCGCATGTCGGCCGCCTGACCGACCTGCTGAGCAGCGGACACCTGCTCACGGATCTTGGACTGCCGCCGCTCGATCCGACGCTCGACCGCGCGATGATCTGCGGCAGTCCGGCGATGCTCAAAGACCTCTCCGCCCTGCTGGATGCTGCGGGTTTCCACATCTCGCCCGGGATCGGCGAGGCGGGCGACTACGTCGTCGAGAAGGCCTTCGCCGTGCGTTGA
>DAIMYL010000285.1:0-2635 GCA_036734505.1 Steroidobacteraceae bacterium
CAAGCGCCACTTCGGCTTCCTGCCGCGCGCCGCGCGCCAGGAGTCCGGCTGAGCGACCCGCCACCACCGCGGGAACGGAACCTCCACCCGACTCCCCACCCAGAGGAACGCCACATGATCGACTTCGACCGCGACTACCGCATGCTGATCGGGGGCAAGCTCGTCGGATCGACGCAGACCTTGCCCGCCTACAACCCTGCGACCCGCACCGAGATCGCCCGCGTCCCCGACGCGACGAAGGCGCAGCTCGACGAGGCCGTCGCCGCCGCGGCGCAGGCCTTCCGCAGCTGGAGCAGGACCTCCTGGGAGCAGCGCGCCGAGGTGCTCGAGAAGATGGCCGCGGCGCTCGAGGCGAACGCCGACGCGTTCTGCCGTCTGCTGATCCGCGAGCAAGGCAAACCGCTCGCCGGCGCGCAGATGGAGGTGTTCGGCGGGGTGGCCTGGCTGCGCGAGACCGCCAAGCAACGCCTGCACGACGAGGTGGTCGAGGACTCCGCCGACCGCCGGGTCGTCACCCGCTTCGCGCCGCTCGGCGTGGTGGGCGGCATCGTGCCGTGGAACTTCCCGGTGCTGCTCGCCGTCTGGAAGATCGCGCCCGCGCTGATGGCCGGCAACACGCTGATCATCAAGCCCTCGCCGTTCACGCCGCTCTGCTCCCTCAAGCTCGGCGAGCTCTGGAAGGACATCGTGCCGCCGGGCGTGTTCAGCGTGGTCTCCGGCGGCGACGAACTCGGCAAGTGGATGACCGCCCACGAAGGCATCGCCAAGATCGCCTTCACCGGCCACACCGACACCGGCAAGCATGTCATGCGCTCGGCCGCGGGCACGCTCAAGCGCATCACGCTCGAGCTCGGCGGCAACGACCCGGCGATCGTGCTGCCCGATGTCGACCCGAAGGCCATCGCGCCGCAGCTCTTCTGGGCCGCCTTCCAGAACAACGCCCAGTTCTGCAACGCCACCAAGCGCCTCTATGTGCACGAGGACATCTACGACGCGGTGCTCGCCGCGCTGGTCGACTTCGTCGGGACGCAGAAGGTCGGCGACGGCAGCGAGGCCGACACGGCGCTCGGCCCGATCCAGAACCAGCCGCAGTACGAGAAGGTGATCGACTACTTCGAGGATTGCCGCAAGAACGGCTACCGCTTCGCCGTCGGCGGCGAGATCGACCGCGCCGCCAAGGGCTGGTTCATCCCGGTGACGCTGGTCGCCGATCCCCCGGAGGACTCGCGCATCGTCGTCGAGGAACCGTTCGGACCGATCCTGCCCGTGCTCAAGTGGAAGGACGAAGCGGATGTCATCCGCCGCGCCAACGACAGCGTCTACGGGCTCGGCGCATCGGTGTGGGGCAAGGACCTCGAGGCCGTGCAGCGCATCGGCTCACAGCTCGAGGCCGGCACCGTGTGGCTCAACGAGATCCACCAGTACTCGCCGCATCAGGCCTTCGGCGGACACAAGCAGTCGGGCATCGGCTGCGAGAACTCGCTGCACGGTCTGATGGAGTACACGAACTGGCAGACCATCACGCTGCACAAGAAGGCGGCGCTGGGCGCGGCGGCGGCCTGAGACCATGAAGCGGCGCGATCTGCTGACCGCTTCGTTGCTCGCGGGCGGGGCCGCGCTGCTGGCCGGCCCCGCGCGCGCCGGCGCCGGCGCGCCCGATGCCGGGCTGCGGTTCTGGGACAACCACACGGGCTTCGGCTATGAGGGCCCGCAGGATGTCGCGCTGCTCGACCATTGGCGGGCCGCCGGCGCGCACTATGTCTGCGTCAACGTCGGCTTCGACATGGTGCCCTGGAGCACCACCTTCCTCGCCATCGCCGACTACACCAAGGCGCTTGCGGCGCGCCGGGACATGCGGCTGTGCGCGACGCTCGCCGAGGTGCAGGACGCGTGGCGGGCCGGACGCATGGCGGTGACCTTCAACATCGAAGGCATGGGCGCGCTGAACGAGAACCTGTCGCTCGTCGAGCTCTACTACAGGCTCGGCGTGCGGCAGATGCTCATCGCCTACAACGCCAACAACGCCGCGGGCGGCGGCTGCCACGACGACGACAAGGGCCTCACGGATTTCGGACGCGCCGTGGTCCGCGAGATGAACCGGGTCGGGATGGTGGTCGACTGCGCGCACAGCGGCATCCGCTCGGGCCTCGAGGCGATGCGCCTGTCCGACAAGCCCTGCATCTTCAGCCACGCCAATGTCCGCGCCCTGTACGACCACGAGCGCAACATCACCGACGAGCAGATCAAGGCGGTCGCCGCGACCGGCGGCGTCGTGGGCATCAACGGCCTGAACATCTTCCTCGGCCGCGGTCCGTCCAGCGTCGAAGCCGTGGTCCGCCACATCGACTACATCGCGAAGCTCGTCGGCCCGGCCCATGTCGGCGTCGCGCTCGACAGCGATCCGAGCGGTTGGACACCGCCGCCGCCCGGGAGCCTGACCCCGGAGATGGCGGCCCTCTACGAGAAGTATTGGCCGGCGCGCCAGTACTCCTACGACGAGAAGGACGATTACCTGCAGCCCGCAGCGCTGCCGCAGATCGCGCGCCAGCTCGAGGCCAAGGGCTACTCGGAGCAGGATGTGCGCGCGGTGATGGGCGGCAACTTCATGCGCGTGGCGTCCCAGGTCTGGGCGACG
>DAIMYL010000286.1:0-2634 GCA_036734505.1 Steroidobacteraceae bacterium
CGGCGCCCGCCGGGCCCCCGCCCGGGGCCGGCTATGCGCCGCTGGCGGCCCGCGCCGCGGCGGCTCGCGTCGGGGCCTCCGGTCGCGGAAGCCGCGACGCCTCGGGGGCGGATGCGGTCACGACGCGGTCCTCGGCCTGCGCTGCGCCGTCAGGCGCTGCGGTAGAGCTTGGTCATGACGAACTCGACATGGCCGAGCGCCTCGGCGGCGGTCAGCCGGCCGTTCGCCGTCTGCTCGATGCAGTCGATCAGCGCGTCGCCCGCCTGGTCGATGGTCATCTCGCGGCGCACCACGCCCGAGACATCGACATCGACATGCTCGGGCATCAGGCGCACGGTGCGCGGATTACCGGTGACCTTGATGACCGGCATGATCGGGTTGCCGATGACGTTGCCCTGGCCGGTCGGGAAGATGTGCACCACATAGCCCGCGGCGGCCTGCAGCGTGCAGCACTCGGCGGCGGCCGACGAGGTGTCCATGAAGTAGAGGCCCGGGCCGCGCGCCGGCGCCTCGGCCGGCTCCAGCACATCGATGAACTTCACCTTCTTGCCGATCTTCTCGAGGTTGCCGAGCGCCTTCTCCTCGATGGTCGTGAGACCGCCGGCGATGTTGCCCTTGGTGGGCTGGCTCTCGGAGAGGTCGGAGGTCTTGTTCGCCTCGATGACATCGTCCTGGTAGGCCTGCCAGGTCTTCATGAACTTCTCGCGCACCTCGGGCGTCGCGGCGCGCGCCGCGGCGAGGTGCTCTGCGCCCGTGAGCTCGGAGGTCTCGCCGAAACAGCCGTAGAGGCCCAGCGGGATGAGCTTGTCGTACATGTTGCCGACGGTGGGGCAGGAGGCGAGGCCGGTGGTGGTGTCGCTCTCGCCGCACTTGGCCGCGACCCACAGCTCGCTGATGTCGCACTCGACGCGCAGCTGGCCCGAGGTCCGGTGGACGAATTCCTTGGCCTTGCGCGAGGCGGCGGCGACGGTGGCGATGTCGCCGTTGCCCTCGATCCAGAAGCCGGCGACCGGCTTGCCGGTCTTGGCGATGCCGTCGACGATGCGCTGCGTCCAGCCCGGCTCGATGCCGATGACGATGCAGGCGGCGACGTTCGGGTTGGAGCCGGTGCCGATCATCGTGCGGAAGTGCAGGTCGAGGTCGGCGCCGAACTGCAGGCGCCCGTAGGCGTGCGGCAGCGCGATCGTGCCCTTGATGTTGTTGGCGACCGCCTCGCAGGCGGCGTTGGAGATGTCGTCGACCGGCAGGATGGCGACGTAGTTGCGCACGCCGACGCGGCCGTTCTCGCGGCGATAGCCCCAGATCTTGCGGGAAATGTTCGTCATGTTGTCGGCCTACCAGCGCTTGGTCTTGAGGTTGTGGACGTGCACGTGCTCGCCGCGGGCGACCGGGGCGACGATGCGCCCGATGTCCTGGCCGTACTTGATCACCGAGTCGCCGACCGCGAGGTCGCGCAACGCGACCTTGTGGCCGATCGGCACGTCGTGCCGTGCCTCGAGGCGGAAGTCCGAGTTGTCCTCGGTGACGACGCACAGCATCTCGGTGCCGGATTTCAGGCCCTCGACCACGACGACGCCGACGTTGTCCTTGTGATCGTGGACGAGGAGGTGGGGAACGCTCACTAGGCTCTCTCCTGGGCCGGCTTGCGGCGGCAAAGTCTTATATAAGATACTAAACACATGACAGCTGCCCTCGCAAGCGTCGCGCTGCCATCACGCGGTTCCCCGAAGGACAAGACGATGGACAACGCGCCGCAGTACCGCCCGCTCTACAGCCAGGTCTACGAGACCATCGTCAAGCAGATCGCGGAGGGCGTGTGGAGGGCCGGCCAGTCGCTGCCCTCGGAACAGGCGCTGGCCTCGCAGCTCGGCGTGAGCCAGGGCACGGTGCGCAAGGCGCTCGACGCGCTCGCCATCGACAAGGTCATCGACCGCCGCCAGGGCAAGGGCACCTACGTCGCCGAGCTCACGCAGGAGCGGTCGCTGTTCCGCTTCTTCCGGCTCACCCGCCCGGACGGCGCCCGCGCGGTGCCGACCAGCAGGAACGAGGCGGTCAGGCGCCGGCGGATCCGCCAGCAGGAGGCCCAGGCGCTGTCGCTCGACCCGGGCGCGGAGGTGATCGAGATCGTCCGCACCCGCTTCGCCGACGAGCAGCCGATCGCCCACGAGCGCATCGTGCTGCCGGTCGAGTACTTCCCCGGCCTCGACCGCCTCGCGCCGCTGCCCAACACGCTGTACGCGCTCTACCAGAGCAACTACGGCATCAACATCGTCTCCACCGAGGAGAGGCTGCGCGCCGTCGCGGCGACCCGCGACGACACGCGCCGGCTCGGGCTGCGCGCGGGCACGCCGCTGCTGGAGGTGGAGCGCGTCGCGGGCGCGGTCGACGGCAAGCGGGTCGAGTGGCGCGTCAGCCGCTGCGACACCACCACGCTGGTCTATGCCGTCACGCTGACATGAAGCGTGTGCTCTGCGTGGGCCACGCCGTGCAGGACTACGTCTTCCGCGTCCTCCGGCTGCCGTCCCGGGCCGAGAAGTACCGCGCCTCCGGCTTCGTCACGGCCGGTGGCGGCCCGGCCGCCCCCGCGGCCGTGGCGCTCGCGCGGCTCGGCGGCGCCGCCCGGCTGGCGGCCCG
>DAIMYL010000287.1:0-1062 GCA_036734505.1 Steroidobacteraceae bacterium
GTGCGCTGCTCGAGCCGCTGCGCCTCGACCAGCTTGTCGGCGGCGCGCAGCTCGGCGAGCCGCAGCCGCAGTTCGTCGCGGATCTGGTCGATGGCGCCCGTGATCCGGTCCTTGGGCGTGACGAAATGCGTGCCCGGGTACACCGTGTAGCGCGGCAGCTTGCGCAGCACCTCACCGGTCAGCGGGTCGAACAAGGCCAGCGACTCGATGGTCTCGTCGAAGAGCTCCACGCGCAGCGCCTCGCGCTGCGACTCCGCCGGGAATATGTCGACCACATCGCCGCGCACGCGGAACGCGCCCTGCGAGAAGTCGATCTCGTTGCGCGTGTACTGCATGTCGGCGAGCCGACGCAGCAACTTCCGTTGGTCGAGGATCTCGCCGCGCACCAGGTGCAGCACCATCGCGAGGTAGGCCTCCGGGTCGCCGAGGCCGTAGATCGAGGAGACCGTCGCGACGATGATGGCGTCGCGGCGCTCGAGCAGCGCCTTGGTCGCCGAGAGCCGCATCTGCTCGATGTGCTCGTTGATCGACGCGTCCTTCTCGATATAGGTGTCGCTCGAGGGCACATAGGCCTCGGGCTGGTAGTAGTCGTAGTACGACACGAAGTACTCGACCGCGTTGTGCGGGAAGAACTCGCGGAACTCGCCGTAGAGCTGGGCGGCGAGCGTCTTGTTGTGCGCAAGGACCAGCGTCGGCCGCTGCACCGCGGCGATGATGTTGGCGACGGTGAAGGTCTTGCCGCTGCCGGTGACCCCGAGCAGGGTCTGGTGCGCGAGCCCCGAGCGCAGGCCGTCCGTCAGCGCCGCGATGGCGTTCGGCTGGTCGCCGGCGGGGGCGTATTCGGAGACTAGGCGGAAGGCGTCCATGGCAGCCCACCACTATAGCCCTGCGGACCCCCGCCGAGGAACGCCCGGACGGGGAACGGCGGCTTGACGCGACTGCAGGGTTTCCCGACAATGCGCGGCCTTTTCGACAAGGCCTCCTGTTCCCCGGTAGCTCAGTCGGTAGAGCGTCGGACTGTTAATCCGCAGGTCGTTGGTTCGAGTCCAACCCGGGGAGCCA
>DAIMYL010000287.1:1162-2629 GCA_036734505.1 Steroidobacteraceae bacterium
ACCTCCAGCGTCTCCGCTGGCCGTCTTGATCGGTCAGAAGTGCGGCTTGTCGGGCGAGGCGTTGAAGCGCGCCACCGCCTCCTCGACGATGGTCCGCGCCGCCGCCGCATCGCCCCAGCCGCTGATCTTGACCCACTTGCCGGGCTCGAGGTCCTTGTAGTGCTGGAAGAAGTGGCCGATGCGCTCCAGCCAATGCTTCGACACCTGGCCGATGTCCTGCACATGGCTGTAGCCGTTGAAGATCTTGTCGACCGGCACCGCGAGCAGCTTCTCGTCGGACCCGGCCTCGTCCTGCATCATCATCACGCCCACCGGGCGGCAGCGGATCACCGACCCCGGCACGAGCGGCAGCGGCAGGATGACGAGCACATCGGCCGGGTCGCCGTCGCCGCACAGCGTGTGCGGGATGTAGCCGTAGTTGCAGGGATAGCGCATCGGCGTCGAGAGGATGCGGTCGACGAAGATCGCGCCGGTCGCCTTGTCCACCTCGTACTTGACGGGTTCGGCGTCCTTCGGGATCTCGATGATGACATTGACGTCGTTGGGGACGTCCCTGCCGGTGGGCACGAGGTCGAGTGCCATGCGCAACTCCTTTGCTGGCTTCCGGGCCGGGCGACGACGCCCGGCGGTTGATACCCCCGGCGGCGATTATGGCAGCGGCGGCGGCTTTTCGCCCGGGAACAGCACGATCACCTTGTGGGCGGGGTCGCGCTTCCAGTCCGTCTCCTTGAGCAACCAGACCGTGATGAACTCGGCGATCGTCTTGCGCGCGGCGTCCTCCGCGAGCCCGCGGTACGCCTCACCGGCCGCCCGCTCCGCGAGCATCGGGGTCATCGAGCGCTCCAAGGCCTCGAGGTTCTCTTCCTTGTTGAAGCGCGCCCAGCCCGCACGGGTGTACTTCTCCATGAGCGTGGTGTCGAAGGCCACCGGCAACGAGGGCTTGATCGCGGGCGCGCGGGCGATGGCGGTGCGGCCGCGGATCTCGATCGGCCATTCACGGGCCATCTCGATGTGGAAACGGTAGGTCACCGGCGCCTGGATCTGCGACACGGTGGTGCCGAGGTCGATGCCCCAGAAGTCGCGCGAGTCCTCGCGGGTGAAGCGCTCGAGGGCGCGCACCGTCGCGACCTCGCGCAGGCCGCCCTTGGTGCGCATGACGACCGGCTTCTCGGGTGCGACGAGCGTGCTGCGGACCTCGCGCTTGTCGCCGTCGATGCGCTGCGCGACCCAACCGATGCCGAGCGCGATCGCCACCGCCGCGACCACCGCCCCGATCACCCCGCCCCGCAGACTGCCTGACATCGTCCATGCTCCTGCCCGCGGACGGCCGGCGACCGGTCACAAGGTCCGCGAGATGACCTCCTTCATGATCTCGTTGGTGCCGCCGTAGATGCGCTGCACCCGCGAGTCCACGAACATGCGGCAGACGAGGTACTCGTTCATGTAGCCGTAGCCGCCGTGCAGCTG
>DAIMYL010000288.1:0-2627 GCA_036734505.1 Steroidobacteraceae bacterium
CATGTCCATGAAGTTCATCAGGAACACGAGCGCGAAGATGGTCAGCGCGAGCGGCGCGATGAACTTGGTCTTGGCGGGGAAGGTGTCCTTGACGATGCCGTCGATGGCTTCGACCATCATCTCGATGGCGCATTGCAGCTTGCCGGGCACGCCCGCGGTGGCACGGCGGGCCGCGCGGATGAACACGAAGAGGAAGATCACGGCGAGCAGCACCTTGAAGAAGATGCTGTCGATGTTGAGGGTCATGAAGGGGCTGTCACCGACCGACACGGTCAGGTGCTCGAGGTGGTGCTTGATGTAGCCCGTCATGCCCCCCGCTTCGCCTTCAGCCGCCATCGCGTCCTGCCCTCACCGAAAGATTGCCACGCCGATCCAGAAACCCACCTGCGCCGCCAGCATCCCCAGCAGGAACGGCAGAGGCGCCATCTCCGCGACCCCGAGCGCCAGCCAGACCGCCAGCACCACCCAGAGCCACTTCAGCCCCTCGCCCGCCCACAGGGCGCGGGCGATGCGCGGCGCGGCCGCGATCCCCGGGGCGAACAGGCGCCAACCGAAGATCAGATTGCCGGTCGCCACGACCACCCCGCCGGCCAACGCTGCACGCGCCGCCGGACCGCCGGACAACATCCCTGCGCCGACCGCGACCACCGCCGCTGCAGCGAACTGCAGAGCGGCGAAGCGGCTCACGAGGCGCTTTCCCCTGGACACCGGATCGTTCATGCCATGCGCATCCGTTCACACGACGCCGGGGAGACACCGGGCACCCCCGAGGGGGTCCCGAAAGGGCGGCGAATTGTAGGCATATCGGTCGAGGGCTTCAACCAAAAAAACGCCCCCGCCGAGGGCCGCTTCAGCGGATGTGGTTGAGGATGCCGTCGAGTTCGTCGAGGGAGTTGTAGGCGACGACCACGCGGCCCTTGCCGGACTTGCCGGAATGCTCGATGGCGACCTTGGCGCCCAGGGTCTCGGCGAGGCGGGATTCGAGGTCGAGGATGTTCGGATCCTTGCGGGCACCCCCGCGTCCGCCGCCGCCGGAACCCCGCCCGGTTCCGCCACCACCGGTTTCATTGTTCAACTGGCGGACCAATTCCTCCGTTTGCCGGACGGATAGGCCTTTCCTGATGACCAATCGAGCTGCGTCCAACTGCTGTCGCTTCTGGGTCAGGCCGAGCAAGGCGCGCGCATGGCCCATCTCGATCTCGCGGCGGTCGACGAGTTCGGCGACCTCGGGGGCCAGCTCCAGGAGGCGGAGCAGGTTGCTGACCGCGGCCCGGGACCGGCCGACGGCGTCGGCCGCCTGCTGATGGGTCACGCTGAACTCGCGGATCAGCCGGTCGAGGGCGCGGGCCTCCTCCATCGGATTGAGGTCCTCGCGCTGGATGTTCTCGATGAGGGCCATGGCGATGGCGGCCTCGTCGGGCACACGGCGCACCACCGCCGGGATCTCGGTGAGCCCGGCCTGCTGGGCCGCCCGCCAGCGGCGCTCGCCGGCGATGATCTCGTAGCGCTGGCCCGGCGCACCGGCCGCGGCCGGCGCCGCTCCGGGCATCTCGCCGATGGGCCGCACCACGATGGGCTGCACCACGCCCTGCGTCTTGATGGACTGCGCCAGATCCTCGAGCGTCTCGGGCCGCATGTCGACGCGCGGCTGATAACGACCGCGCTGCAGCACATCGACCGGCAGCCGCACCAGCTCGTCGCGGCCCGCCGCGGCGCCCGCGCCCGAGGCGGCCTCCGGCGCGGCGGCCGTGACGGGAGGACGGGCCGCGCTCACCTGACCGAGCAGGGCTTCGAGGCCGCGTCCGAGGCTGGGTTTCTTCTGGCTCATGCCCGGGATGATAACGGACTCGGACGCGCCACCGCGGGCGCCGCAGCGGTGACAGGCGCGGCGCGCGCGGGGCTGTTCTCGGCCACACCGAGGTAGATCTCGCGGAACGCCACATAGCAGAGCGCGCCGAAGAAGCAGTACAGCACCGGCACCAGGAAGGGCAGCCAGACCCCGCAGACCACCGGCAGCACCACGAACAGCAGCGCGACGGTGAGCAGCGGCAGCAGGTTGAGCACCTGCCCCGCGGCGCCCAGCCGCCACGCATCGCGGAACGGCAGCCCGAGCAGCGTCATGCAAGGGAACTGGAAGAACGAGGTCAGACCCGGGATGTTGAGCCCGAAGTAGCTCAAGCCGAGCGCGAAGGCGGGGTACACGAACACCTGCCGCAGCGCCTCGAAGCCGTCGCTGGAGAGCATATCGACCGCGTTGCGCGAGGTGTAGAGGATGTTCCACCACGCGACGCCGGGCCGCGCGAGCAGCAGCGCCCAGACGATGCCGCCGACCAGCACCACGCCCAGCGTGTAGGGCAGCAGCACGCGGCGGTGGCCGCCCAGCATCGCCAGCACCTCGCCGAGACGCAGCGGACCGGCGCGGTCGAGGCGCGCAGCGATCAGGATGCAGCAGAGCAAGGCGCCGAAGGCGAGCAGCCCGGCCACCAACGGCAACCGGTGCACGAAGAACAGCCCCAGGCACATCAGCAACGACAGCGCGAGCCAGAATCCCCGCCCGCGCCACAGCAGCTGCAGCGCCTGCCGCGACCAGCGCCACACGGCGCCGGGCGCCGCCTTGCGCGGCTCGA
>DAIMYL010000289.1:0-2621 GCA_036734505.1 Steroidobacteraceae bacterium
TTCTCGCGGCTGCGCCAGAGCTTCGTCGACTTCCTGCACAACCTGCCGTTCTACGGCCTCGCGGTGCTGTGCATCGACGACGCCGAGGTGCGCGGCGTGCTGCCGCGCATCACCCGCCCGGTGGTCACCTACGGCACCTCGCCCGACGCCGATGTGCGCGCGGTGGACGTCGACCGCCGCGGTGCGCAGACCTCGTACCGCGTGCTGCGTCCGGGCCGCGCCGATCCGCTCGCCATCACGGTGAACCTGCCGGGCGCGCACAACGTGCTAAATTCTTTGGCGGCGGTGGCGGTGGCGAGCGAGCTCGGCATCGCCGACGCGGCCATCCAGCGCGGGCTGGAGCGCTTCCAGGGCGTCGACCGCCGTCTGCAGGTGTTGGGGACCGTCCCGACGGGCGCCGGCACCGCGGTGGTGGTGGACGACTACGGCCACCATCCGACCGAGATCCGCGCCACGCTCGACGCCGTGCGCCAGGCCTACGCCGGGCGGCGCATCGTGCTCGCCTTCCAGCCGCACCGCTACACGCGCACCCGCGACCTGCTCGACGATTTCGCCGGTGTGCTGTCGACCGCCGATGTGCTGCTCGTCACCGAGGTCTACGCCGCGGGCGAGGCGCCGATCGCGGGCGCCGACGGCCGCGCCATCTGCCGGGCGGTGCGCAGCCGCGGCCACATCGAGCCGGTGTTCGTGCCGCGCGTCGAGGAGCTCGCCGCGCCGCTCGTCGACCTGCTGCGCGACGGCGATGTGGTGCTCGCCATGGGCGCGGGCAACATCAGCGCCGTGGCGCACGACCTGCCGCGCCGGCTCGCCGCCGGCGAGGGCGCGCGCAAGGAGGGTGCGTGACGGGCGCTTCCGCCATCGCCCTTCCGGGATCCGACCGCGATGCGCTGGTGGCGCGTTTCGCCGGCCGGTTGCTGCGCGACGAGCCGATGTCGCGCCATACCTCCTGGCATGTCGGCGGTCCGGCCGACCTCTTCTTCGAGCCGCGCGACCGCGCGGACCTCGCCGATTTCCTGCGCGCCGTGCCGTCCACGCTGCCGATCACCTGGGTCGGTCTCGGCAGCAACCTGCTGGTGCGCGACGGCGGCCTGCGCGGTGCGGTCATCAGCGTGCACGGCGCGCTCGCCGCGCTCGAGCGTCGGGAGGGCGGCGAGGTCTGGTGCGAAGCCGGTGTGCCCTGCGCGCGCATCGCGCGGCAGTGCGCGCGCTGGGAGCTCGGCCCCGCCGAGTTCTTCGCCGGCATCCCGGGCACGCTCGGCGGCGCGCTCGCCATGAACGCCGGCGCCTTCGGCGGCGAGACCTGGCGGCATGTGCGCCAGGTCGAGGTCATCGATCGAGCGGGCGTGATCCGTCATCGCGACGCCGCCGAGTACCGCGTGTCTTACCGCCATGTGGAGCCGCCCGCGGCGGGCGAGGCGTTCCTCGGCGCGGTGCTCGGTTTCGAGGCGCGTCCCGGCGCCACCACCGATGCGATCCGCGACCTGCTGGTCGAGCGCAAGGCCAAGCAGCCGATCGGCGAGTGGAGCTGCGGCTCGGTGTTCACCAACCCGCCGGGCGACCATGCGGCGCGGCTCATCGAGTCCTGCGGCCTCAAGGGTCGGCGGCTCGGCGGTGCGGTGGTCGCCGAGAAGCACGCCAATTTCATCCTGAACGAGGGCGAGGCGAGCGCCGCCGACCTCGAGCAGCTCATCGCCTTGGTGCAGCGCACGGTCGAGGAACGCACCGGTGTGCGCCTGCAGACCGAGGTGCGCGTGGTCGGGGAGGCCGCCTGATGCGTCTGATGCACGATCCGACGGCGCCGCGCGCCATCGCCGATGCGCGCGATTTCGGCAAGGTCGCGGTGCTGCTCGGCGGCGATTCGCCCGAGCGCGAGGTGTCGCTGCGCTCCGGCAAGGCGGTGCTCGAGGCGTTGCTGTCACGCGGCGTCGACGCCCACGCCTTCGATCCGAAGGACCAGCCGCTGACGGACCTCATCACGCAGCGCTACGCGCGTGCCTGGGTGGCGCTGCATGGGCCGGGCGGCGAGGACGGCACGCTGCAGGGCGCGCTCGAGTGCCTCGGGCTGCCCTACACCGGCAGCGGCGTGCTCGGTTCCGCGGTGTGCATGGACAAGACGCGCACCAAGCGGCTCGCAGCCGCGGTCGGCATCGCCACCGCCGAGTTCGTGGAGCTCACCGGGCCGCAGGACTTCGAGACCGCGATCGCCACGCTCGGGCTGCCGATGTTCGTGAAGCCGGCGACGCAAGGGTCCTCGGTCGGCATGGCGCGCGTCGACGAGGCCGCGCAGCTGCCGGCGGCCTATGCGGCCGCCGCGGCCGTGGACCGTTCGGTGCTCGCCGAGGCGTTCATCCCCGGTGCCGAGTACACCGTCGGCGTGCTGCAGGGCCGCGCGCTGCCCTCGATCCGCATCGAGACGCCGCGCGCCTTCTACGACTATGTGGCCAAGTATTCGAGCGGCGACACCCGGTACCACTGCCCGTCGGGTCTCGCGCCCGAGGCCGAGAGGCATCTCGGCGCGTTGGCGCTCGGCGCGTTCGCCGCCGCCGGCGCCGAGGGCTGGGGGCGCGTCGATTTCATGATGGATGCCACCGGTCGGCCGCTGCTGCTCGAGATCAACACCG
>DAIMYL010000290.1:0-2582 GCA_036734505.1 Steroidobacteraceae bacterium
GAATTCCCGCCAAGCCGCCGGCCCCACCGTCAAGGTCAGCCTGCAGGGCCGTGGCCATCATGTGAAGGCCTATGTCCTCGGCCCCAAGGAACTGAAGACCTTGCTCGCTGCGACGGTCGAGGACGCCCTCTACGAGGACAACCCCTACAGCCTGGTGGGCAACCTGTGCGCGCAGGCCGAGACGGTGACGCTCGGTTTCGACCCTTCAAGGACGCGGCATTTCCGTTGCCGTGTGGCGCTGGACGGCGAGGTCATCGAAGTCGAGGACCTCGTCTACGACGACGGCGACGAGGATGCGCTCGAGGCCTTCGATCCCGCCACGCAGCTCGTGGTGCGCGAGGACGCGGGCCTCGCGCTCGGCTGCGACCTCAAGCTCAAGAAGAACGAGGTCATCGTGCTCGAGGCCATCAGCCTGCGCGACGCGGTGCTTTCTTCTACCTTCAAGGCCGAACCTGGATTCGCGCTCGGCGACCTCGAACTCGTGGCTGCGAACCTCGATGTCCCCACGGACCTCGCCCGGGCAGCCTACGACCTCGACCTCGTCGACGGCATGGACCAGGACATCCGTCTGGTCCGCTACCGGGGACAGACGCACCCCTTCGAGCTCGAGATCCTCAACAGCACGCAGAGCCTGTTCCACCTCTGCCGTCGGGTCTCCAAGGACGAGTGGGAGACCGAGTTCCTGGGCTGAACGCGGGGGAGGGTGGAGTCCCCCGACGGCTTCCATTACAATTCGCGCCCCTCGGCCCCGGGCTCACAGCCCGCCGGGTCGGGACCATCGGCGCGCCCGTAGCTCAGTTGGATAGAGCGCATGGCTACGAACCATGAGGTCGGGAGTTCGAATCTCTCCGGGCGCGCCAATCTCCGTCCGATCCCGGACGCGGTCCCGTTCAGTCCGCCCAGATCTTCCGGTTGAGCCAGGCGTATTCGAGGTCGAGCAAGGTCCTCAGCCGCTGGTTGGCGAACCGCGCTTTCGAGAGCTCCGTGCAGATGACGGCCGGGCGCTCGGTGGCGGCGGCGGTGATGAGCTTCGCCAAGCCGTCGGCCGCGAGCGCCGCGCCGTCCTCGCGGCTGCGGTGCAGCGACAGGTACTCCGGGTCCGCGAGCAGTCGGCGACGGAAGGACTCGACCTGCGCCTTGTCCCAACGGGCCTCGCGCGCCCGTCGGTCGAGCGCGTCCTCAAGATTGGCCTCGAGCGCCGATGTCTCCCGGTAGAGCTTGTTCGAGTCGTCGCGCAGCTCCGCGAGCGCGCCCAGTGCATCGGCGTCGGTCGAACAGGCGTGCGCGCTGCCCGCTGCGAGCGGCCCGCCCAGCATCAGGGCGGCGACCAAGGATCGGGCAGGCGAGAGGGTCATTATGCGCCTCCGAGCTCAGCTCAGGGCTCTCGGGGTGTCGCCGTCGGCGCAGCGACGCCCGGCGCGACCGCATCGGCGGCTGCAGCGCCCGGCATGGCGGCATCGGGCAGCACGGGAGAGGTCGGCGAGGGCGCCGGCGTCACGCGGTCGACGAAGAAACCGGTCTCACCGAAGCAGCTGGACGGCAGGCCGCGGTGCTCAACATAGTGCAGCTGCACGCGCTCTCCGACCAAGCCGGCCACCTGGTCGGCCACCGCCTCGTCGCGCACCGTGAAAGACCACATCTCGGGCGGCAGGCCGGGAGCCGCGTAGAGCGCGAGCTGGCCTTCGTAGGTCTTGCAGAGCCAGCCCTTGCGCTCGAACTTCTGCAGCAGGCCGCCGCGGTCGCCCGTCGAGTAGGACCAGTTGAGGGCGACCAGCGTCCAGATCAGCAGCGCGGCCGCGATGCCCGCCAACCACCAAAGAAAGAACCGCTTGATGCGGCTGCCCTTGCGCGGCGGCGGCACCACCGGCGGCGGCGCCGGCCGGGCAGCCGGGACGGCAGCGGCCTCCGCGGGCTTGCTCGGGTCAGGCGAGGGTGTGGAAGACTCGTTGGACATCGTCGTCCTGCTCCAGTTTGTCGATGAGGGCGAGCACCTCCGCGGAATCCGTTTCGGAGAGCTCGTTGGGCGCCATGCAGATGTACTCGTGCTCCGCCGAGAGCGGCACGATCCTGCGCGCCTCGAGGGCTTCCTGTACACGGCCGAAATCCTCGAACGGGCAACGCACGACGAGCTGCGGTTCGCCCTTCTCGCCGGTGCTCTCGCCCATCTCATCGAGGCCGTGGTCGATCAGGTAGAGCTCGAGGTCGTCCTGGTCGATGCCCGCGGGATCGAGGCGGAAGACGCCCATCTTGCGGAACATGAACGACACGCTGCCGCTGGTGCCGAGGTTGCCGCCGTTCTTCTGGATGATGTTGCGCACGGTGGCGACGGTGCGCGTCGGGTTGTCGGTCGCGGTCTCGACCAGCAGCGCGATGCCGTGCGGCGCGTAGCCCTCGTAGAGCACCTCGTCGTAGTTGGTCGCGTCGCGGCCGCTGGCGCGCTTGATCGCGGCCTCGACCTTGTCCTTGGGCATGTTGACCGCGCGCGCGTTCTGCAGGATGCGGCGCAGCGCCGGGTTCGACTGCGGGTCGGGGCCGCCCGACTTGACGGCCATGTTGATGTCCTTGGCGATGCGGGCGAACTG
>DAIMYL010000291.1:0-2577 GCA_036734505.1 Steroidobacteraceae bacterium
CAGCCTGAACCCTTGCCGGGCCGGCTCAGATCACTTCTTGGTGCCGGCCTTCTTGGCGGCGCGCTTCTTGGCGCGCACCGGGTCCTTCGGACGGGTCTTGCCGAAGGAACCCTGATAGATCTTGCCGCGACGGCTTCTGCTGTCTCCCTTGCCCATCCGTTTCGCTCCAGTGTGCGTACCGCGCCTCTTGCGCGGGCGCCAGTCTATCCGGTCAGCGGTAGCGCGCCAACACCTTCTCGAGCGCCTTGGCGCCCGGCACCAGCTTGCCGAACGGCAACTGGTTCAGCGGCTGCTCGGGCGTGCGGTTGAGCGCATGGAACTCGGTGTCGGTGGTCGGCCGGCAGTGCAGCAGCCCCGTGAGGTACTCGCCCTTCGCGATGTGCTGCTGCACGTAGTCGTAGGCCGCGTGCGCGTCGGTCGGGTCGTAGCCCTCGGCGAGCTTGCGCAGCACCACGCGGCTGCCGTCGTGCAGCATCACCGGCACCGCCTCGCCCGCGCCGTAGTCGGTGGTGATCTCGCGCTGGAAAGGCACGAAATCGGCCTCCACCACCGGCTCGTAGTGCTCGCGGGTGAACTGGTAGCTCTTGGTCGAGCCTTCGTGGTCGTTGAAGGTGACGCAGGGCGAGAGCACATCGATGAGCGCGAAGCCCGGGTACTCGAGGCCCGCCTGGATGAGCGGCACGAGCTGCTTCTTGTCGCCCGAGAAGCTGCGCGCGACGAAGCCTGCGCCCAGGTTCATGGCGAGCAGCACGGGGTCGATGGGCGGCTGCTGGTTCACCTCGCCCTTCTTGGCCTTGGTGCCGATGTCGGCCGAGGCCGAGAACTGCCCCTTGGTGAGACCGTACACGCCGTTGTTCTCGATGATGTAGAGCATGTCGAGGTTGCGGCGGATGGCGTGGCAGAACTGCCCGAGGCCGATGGACAGCGAATCGCCGTCGCCCGAGATGCCGATGTAGTAGAGGTCGCGGTTGGCGGCGTTGGCGCCCATCGCGATCGAGGGCATGCGGCCGTGCACGGAGTTGAAGCCGTGCGCACCGCCGACGAAATAGGCCGTGGTCTTGGACGAGCAGCCGATGCCGGAGAGCTTGACGAGGTTCTCGGGGCGCAGCGAGATGCCCCAGGAGGCCTCGATGATGGCGGCGGTGATGCTGTCGTGGCCGCAGCCCGCGCAGAGCGTCGACAGCGAGCCTTCGTAGTCGCGGCGGGTGAGCCCGAGCTCGTTGCGCGGCAGCGAGGGGTGGGCGATCTTCGGCTTCGGGATGTAGGTCATGACGCCACTCCGGTGACGGCACGGCGGCCCTCGCCGAGGTCCGCCATCACGCCGTCGACGATGAACTTCGAGGACACGGGCAGGCCGCTGTAGTGCAGCAGCGAGCGCAGCTTCGACTTCTCGACGCGGGTCTCGAGGGTCAGCAGCGACTTCAGCTGCGCATCGCGGTTCTGCTCGACCACATAGATGATCTCGTGCTCGGCGAGGAACTTCTCGACCTCCTCGCCGAAGGGGAAGCCGCGCACGCGCATGTAATCGAGGTGCACGCCGCGCGAGGCGATGACATCGAGCGCCTCGTGGATCGCGCCGTCGCAGCTGCCGAGCGAGACGATCGCCGCCTGCGCCTTGCCGCTGCCCTTGAACACCGGTTCCGGCACGAGCCGCTTGGCGGTGGCGAACTTGCGCACCAACCGGTCGAGCACCAGCTGATACTCCGCCGCATCCTCGGTGTAGGTGCCGAACTGCGTGTGGCCCGAGCCGCGCGTGAAGTACGCGCCCTTCGGGTGCACGCCCGGGAAGGTGCGGTAGGGGATGCCGTCCTCGTCCTTGTCGACATAGCGGTGGAACTTCTCGATCCTCTCGAGCTCCTCGCGCCCCAGCACCTTGCCGCGGTCGGCCTGCCGCGCGTCGTCCCACTTGAGGTCACGGCACATCCAGTCGTTCATGCCGATGTCGAGATCGAGCATCACCATGATGGGCGTCTGCAGGCGCTCGGCGAGATCGAAGGCCTGCACCGCCATGTAGAAGCATTCCTCCGGATTGGCGGGATACAGGCAGACATGCTTGGTGTCGCCGTGGGAGGCGTAGGCCGCGGCGAGCAGGTCGCACTGCTGCGTGCGCGTCGGCATGCCGGTGGACGGCCCCACGCGCTGCACATCGAACAGCACCGCCGGTACCTCCGCGTAGTACGCGAGCCCGAGGAACTCGCCCATCAAGGACACACCGGGTCCGGAGGTCGCGGTGAACGATCGCGCCCCGTTCCAGTTGGCGCCCAGCACCATGCCGATGGCGGCGAGCTCGTCCTCGGCCTGGATGAAGGCGAAGTTGGCGCGGCCCGTCTCCGGGTCGACGCGCAGTTTGTCGGCGAAGCTCTTGAAGGCGTCCATCAGCGAGGTCGACGGCGTGATCGGGTACCACGCGGCGACGGTGGCACCGGCGTACACGCAGCCGAGCGCGGCCGCGGTGTTGCCGTCGATCATGATGTGGCCGGCGGTCTTGTCCATGCGCTCGACGCGCAGCGGCAGGGGGCAGGCGAAGTTGGCCTTGGCGTAGTCGTAGCCGAGCTGGATGGCCTGCATGTTGGAGTC
>DAIMYL010000292.1:0-2575 GCA_036734505.1 Steroidobacteraceae bacterium
CTCGGGACCCCGATTGTACGAAGGCCGCGGCCGCTCGTCGCGGGTTACCATCAGGGCATGGAAGGGCTTTCCCCCGAGTTCTGGCCACTGGTGCTGGTGGGCTTCCTGGCGCAGCTCATCGACGGCGCGCTGGGCATGGCCTATGGCGTCTCGGCCAGCGCCTTCCTCGCCACCCTGGGACACCCGCCGGCCTTCGTCAGCGCGACGGTGCACGCCGCCGAGGTCGTCACCACCGGCGCTTCGGGGCTGTCGCACGCCTGGTTCCGCAACCTCGACCGCACGATCTTCTTCCGGCTGGTGCTGCCCGGCATGGTCGGTGGCGCGCTCGGCGCGTACCTCCTGACCAGCCTCGACGGCTCGGTGCTGCGGCCCTTCGTGTGGGGCTGGCTGCTGCTGACCGGCATCCTGCTGCTGCGGCGCGCGTTCCGGCGCGACGAGCCGGGTCTCGCCCGTGCGCCGAGCCATGCCTTGGGCGGCATCGCCGGTTTCCTCGACGCCATCGGCGGCGGCGGTTGGGGCACGGTCACCACCCCGACGTTGATCGCCCGTGGTGTGCCCCCGCGCTACGCCATCGGCACCACCAACGCGGCCGAGTTCTTCGTCACCCTCACCATCTCGATCACGTTCCTGTTCACCTTCGACTGGCAGCGTTGGGACCTCGTGATCGCGCTGCTCGGCGGCGGCGTGATCGCCGCGCCGTTCGGCGCCTGGGTCGCCAAGCATGTGCCGCCCCGTGCTGCCATCACCGCCGTGGGCCTCGTGGTGGTGGGCCTCTCCGTCCACGGCCTGGTCCGCTGGGCGATGGGGTGATCAGGGATGGCTGGATCGGATGACCGCCGCGCAGACCTCAAGGCCAAGCGCGAGCAGCTGTACCAGCGACAGGCGGAGGCGACCGCTCGCCGGAAGCGCGCACGCGACCTCGAGGACTTCCGTCGCGGCCCGGGATCGGTCCTCGATGAAGCGGGCGTCGCATATCGGCTTCTCTGGCCTGAGGACGGATCGCCGGAAGGGCCGCTCGGCACCTATCCGATCGGTTTCTCCAGCGTGCATTGGCCGTTGGTCCCCGATGCGGTGAGCGTGCCCGCTTCGCGTCCGTTCCGCGGCGCCTGCGTCGGTGAGGCGTTCGACGCGTTGGGCGTGACGCCGGAGACGACGATCATCCTCGATCATTGCGTCGTCGGCACGCCGCGTGTGGAGCTCACGGCACAGGATTTTTTGGCTCATGCGGAGGTCCTGATCGGCCATGAGGCGTGGCTGTACGGACCGCAGGGCTCTTGGCTGGTCGAGGTGTACCACGAGGACATCGTCAGTTACGCCGCCCGCCCGGGATCCCCCGAGGTCGCGGGGGACCGGTGGCGTCGATGAGACGTCCGACGCATCGCGTGTCCTGGACCGCGTGGCTCTGTTTGGCCCTCGCGGCGTCCGCCGTCGCCGATCCGCCCGCGCCGCGATCCGCCGCGCCCGCCGCGCTGCAGTGGATGACGCCCGCGGTCGAGGCGCCGCGCGTCTCGTACCACAGCTTCGAGAGCCGCGCTGCCGGCACGCGCGTCAGCTATCACCTCTACACGCCCGCAGCCTATGCGCGTGAACCGGACCGCCGGTTTCCGGTGGTCTATTGGCTGCACGGCTCGGGCGGCGGTGTACAGGGCATCGCGCCGCTCTCGCGGCTGGTCGACGACGCCATCGAGGCCGGCAAGGTGCCGCCGTTCCTCGTCGTGTTCGTCAACGGTCTGCGGCTCGGCATGTATGTCGACTGGAAGGACGGTCGCGCGCCCCTCGAGACGATGATCGTGCAGGAACTCGTGCCGCACATCGACGCCCGTCACCGCACGCTGGCGACGCGCGAGGGGCGGTTGCTCGACGGCTTCAGCATGGGCGGCTACGGTGCGGCACGGCTCGGTTTCAAGCATCCCGACAAGTTCCGCGCCGTCTCCATCATGGGCGCGGGCCCCATGCAGGAGACGCTCGACCGGACGCCGCGCGCGAGCCGCAAGCAGGCCGACGAACTTCTGCAGGAGGTCTACGGCGGCGAGCAGGCGCAGTTCCGCAACGTCAGCCCACGTCGCCACGCCACCGACAACGCTGCGGTCATCGCGCGGGATTCTCTGGTGCGCATGGTCATCGGCTCGCGCGACGAGACCTACGGCGCCAACCTTGCGTTCCACGAACACCTCGTCGCCCTCGGCATCCCGCACGACTGGATCGTCGTCGAGGGCGTCGGACACGACCCGTTACGCCTGCTGCGGTCTTCGGGCGATGCCCACTGGGCGTTCTACCGCCGGGCGTTCGAGTGACGGGAGATGTGGGAGCACCCCGCCGGTTCCGCTGAAGCGCTGTTCCCCGCATCGCGGTGGACCATGGCCGGTTCGAGTCTCTTCGATCCGCTCCTGACCCATCGGATCGCTCTGATCCGCGACGGCTTGCAACGACCCGGTCCGTCCTCCCTTGACTCCCCTTCTCCCGGAAAGGGATACTCAACCTCGATGAACACGCAGCACCCCCAGACCTCGCACCTCGGCGTCGGCCGTTGGTGGTGGTGGCGTCCCTCCTGACGGAGAGGGCGCGGGCGCCGCTG
>DAIMYL010000293.1:0-2572 GCA_036734505.1 Steroidobacteraceae bacterium
AACGGCAACGAGATCAGCACGGGCGAGAGCATCATCATGCCCATCGACATGAGCACGCTGGCGACCACCAGATCGATGATGATGAAGGGGATGAAGATCAGGAAGCCGATGATGAACGCGGTCTTGAGCTCGCTGGTGACGAAGGCCGGCACGAGGATCGAGAGCGGGACGTCCTCGGGCTTGTCGTAGCCCTGCCCGCCCGCGATCTGCACGAAGGTCGCGATATCGGACTCGCGGGTCTGCTCGAGCATGAACGCCTTGAGGGGCACCACGGCCCGGTCGAGCGCCTGGACCGTGTCGATCGTGCCCGCGTTGTAGGGCGCCAGCGCCTCGGCGTTGATGCGCTCGAAGGTCGGCGCCATGACGAAGAAGGTCATGAAGAGCGCGAGCCCGATCAGCACCTGGTTGGGCGGCGTCTGACCGGCGCCGAGCGCCTGACGAAGGATGCCGAGCACGATCACGATGCGCGTGAACGCGGTCATCATCAGCACGATCGCCGGCAGCAGCGTGAGCGCCGTCATCAGCAGCAGCACCTGCAGCGTCAGGCTGTAGGTCTGGCCGCCGCCGCTCGCCTGCTTCACCGTCATCGCCGGCAGGCCGATGCTGAGGCCGGGGTCCGCCGCGAACGCGAGCCCGGGCAGCGCGGCGCACAGCAGCAGAGCGGCCGCGGCCGCATGACGGACCTTTCTCGAGGTCGGACGGGTCATCGACCGAGCGCCTTGTTCAGGAGGTCCGCGAAGCGCGGCGGCACGGGACCGGTTGGCGTCGGATCGGCGACGGCGGCGGACGGTGCGGCGGCGGCATCACCGCGGTGCAGCAGCGTCACACGACCCTCCCCCACGCCCAGCACGAGGCGGGCGCCGTCCACCTCCAGGATCACGGCGCGCTCCTTGGCGCCGAGCGCGACCTCATCGACGACGCGCAGCGCGCCGCCGCGGCCGCGCGGCATGACGCGCAGGCGCCGCGCCAACCAACCGAGCAGCACGATCGCACCGAGCACGATGCCGAGCGACAGCACGACCTGCATCACCCCGCCCCCGGCGGACACCGGCTCGCGCATGGCCGCGGCCGCTGGCGCACCGAAGCGCGCACCGTCGGCGGCGAGCGCGGCCGAGCCGACGAGCGCCGCACCGTGCGCGGCGAGCGCGGCGGACGCCGCGGGGATGCTGCGAAGGGTCCGCGTCACGTCGGTCACTTCAGCTTGCGGATCCGCTCGGCGGGGCTCACCACATCGGTGAGGCGGATGCCGAACTTGTCGTTGACGACCACCACCTCGCCATGGGCGACCAGCGTGCCGTTGACGAACACATCGAGCAGTTCGCCGGCCGCGCGGTCGAGCTCCACCACCGAGCCTTGGTTGAGCTGCAGCAGGTTGCGGATGGGGATCCGGGTGCGACCGACCTCCATGGACAGCGTGACGGGCACCTCGAGGATCACCTCGAGGTTGACATCGCCGTTGGCGGACTGCGTCGCGGCATCGGCTGCAGAAGGGTCTGCGGTCAGCTTCTCGAAGGATGCGAGATCCGCACCCGCGGGGTTGATGGGCTGGTTCATGCTTGCTCCAGGGTCATTGACGGGTGGAAGTGGGCGGTCGATCGATGGACCGGCCGCGCAGCAGCCGCTCTTCGACCTTGACGGACTGTTGGCCGCGCGACACGCCGAACTGGCCGCGCAGCACGGGCACATCCTCGGCGAACACGGTCACGCGTCCCGTGAAATCGCAGGGGATGATGTCGCCCGGTCGGAAGTCGAGCAGTTCGGACAGGCGCACCTGCGCGCGGCCCACCACGGTGGTGAGCTCGACCTCGGCGTCCTCGATCTCCTCGCGCAGGCTTGAAGCCCAGCGCTCCGCATCCTGCGGTCGCTGGTCCTGCACGCTCGCGCCCAGGAGCTCCCGCAACGGCTCGACGGTCGCGAACGGCGTCACGATCTGCATCGGGTTCATGGTGCCGTCGATGTCGATCTCGAACTCGGCGACCATCAGCGCCTCGTTGGCCGGCAGCACATTGGCGAACTGCGGGTTGCATTCGCTGGCGATGCAGCCGATGCGCAGCGGGTGGACCTTGGCCCATGCGGCGGCGAGATCGCTGCAGGCGGCATCACGGAGCATGGCCACCAGGCGCTCCTCCACGGCGGTGAACTCGCGGCCGTCGATGCGGGCCTTGCGGCCCTTGCCGCCGAAGAAGTTCTCCACCACGGCGCTGATGAGGCCGGGCGGCAGCACCATGAGCGCGAGGCCGTGCAACGGCGCGAGGCTCAGCACATTGATGCTGCTCGGCATCGGCAGCGTCGCGAGATAATCGGCGAAGCGCATGGTCCGCGACGCCGGCACCGTGAGCCCGACGGGACGGCGCAGGATGTTGCTCAGGCTCGCACGATACAGCGGGCCGAAACGCTGGTGGATGATCTCGAGCGTCGGCAGCCTGCCGCGCACCACTCGGGCTTCGTGGCCGAGTTCGTAGCGCCGCGCCTCGCCGCGCGTCACGCCGCCGCCCGCGCTCACCCGACCCTCGTTCATGCCGGTGAGCAGCGCGTCGACCTCTTCCTGGTTCAGCACGGGATCGTTGGCCAT
>DAIMYL010000294.1:0-2567 GCA_036734505.1 Steroidobacteraceae bacterium
GCTCGTGCAGGGCCTCGATGCGCTGCTCGAGCGCTGCCGCTCAGCGGGCGTCGAGATAGTGTGCGGAGCGCATCTGCTCGCGCTGCCGGGTTGCGCGCCGCAGCGTGCGGCGGCGGTGCGCGCACCGCACGGCGTGTGGCACTGGCTGTTCGAGACCCGGTGAGGGACGCGCCGGCAGGGTTGCGCGGGGGCCGAACGCGTCAGGGCCCGCGGCGACCGGATCCGTCAGCCGCCTGAGGCGGGGATCAGCGTCGACGGTGCGGGAGCGGGCGTCGGCAGGGCCGGCGCCATGGCCGCGCGCGGACCCATGGGCGATGTCGCCGGCTTCGCGGCCGACGCCGCGACCTCCACCGAAGCGACGCGACGCGCGCCGTTGAAGCGCTGTCGGTAGTACGTCTCGTCGAGGTCGTTGATGCGCACGCGACCACGGGAGTTCGGCGCGTGCACGAACTTCGAGTCGCCGAGGTAGATGCCCACGTGCGAGTTGGCGGCGCCGCGGGTGTTGAAGAACACGAGGTCGCCCGGCTGCAGCTCGCCGCGCGCCACGGCCATGCCGCCGCGCGCCATCTCGCGCGCGGTACGCGGCAGCGAGAGGTCGAAGGTCTTGCTGAAGACATACTTCACGAAGCCGCTGCAATCGAAGCCGCTCGCGGGACTGCTGCCGCCGAAGCGGTAGGGCACGCCGATGAAGGACAGCGCGTTGTCGACCAAGGCCGTGACATCGAGGCCCGGCAGGTCGAAGCCGCCGCCCATCGAGGGCACGCTGATCGAGCTGAGGTCGAGCGTCACGACGCGCGAGGCATAGGAGTCGGGCGCAGGGAGACCGAGGGCCCGCAGGCTCTGCACGACCTGGTTCTTGATCACCGGGCTCTGCAGGACAGCGCTCTGACGCTCGTCAGCGGCCGCCGGACGCGCGAGCACGCACAGCAGCCCGACAACGGCTGCCGCCACTCGCCCGTTATGCCGACGGAGGCTCATCTCGCGTCCGCTCCTGTTCCAAGCCTATGATTGGGGCGGCGATTCTACCCCGCCTTACGGCGCTCCGTACATCCCCGGATTGCCCACCCTGCGGACCGGGAGGGACACTTGAAAATTTACGTCAAATCAATGCTTTACGCACTCGTGACGCTGGCCGGCCTGGGCCTGCCCCTGCGCCTGCCCGCCGCGCCGGTCCCGGAAGCCGAGCGCATCCCGGTCGACCTGCGCCGTACGACCCTGGTGGTGCGCGACATCGAACGGTCCCTGCCGCTCTATCGCGACGGCCTCGGCCTCAAGGTCATCTACGACCAGCTCATCGGCGGCGGCCCGCAACCGGACGGCCGCACGCTGCCGCCGACCGTGCGGCTCGTGCTGCTGCGCGCCAACGACGACTTCATCGGCGTGCTCGGCTTGATGCAGCGCCTGAACCTGGAACAGGCGCCGCCGCCGCCCGAGTTCCGCCGCGCCGGACCGGGCGGTCTGATCCTGGTGTTCAACATCCAGGACCTCGAACAGCGCTTCGCCCGCATCGAGGCCACACCCTACGTGACCATCGCCGAGAAGCCGCGGCGCATCGACTACCCGGCGGCGGGCGGCGGGACGATCCCCGTGCTCTTCAGCGCGGTGTGGGACGCCGACGGCAACTTCATCGAGCTCAACCGACTGCTCGGCACGCCGGCCGGACGATGACGCGGCATCCGGTGCGCCGCCCATGAGCGCTGCCGCGGCGGAGCGTCGCGCGCTCTGGCAGCTGCATACCTGCGTGCTGCTGTGGGGCTTCACGGCGATCCTCGGCAAGCTCATCACGCTGCCCACGAGTGCGCTCGTGGTCTGGCGCATGGGGCTCGCGGCGGCGATCCTCGCGATGCTGCCGCGCGCATGGCGGGGGCTGCGCGCGCTGCCGATCCGGCATCTGGCGCTGCTCGGCGCCATCGGCGCGGTCATCGCGCTGCACTGGCTCGCGTTCTACGGCTCGGTCCGTCTCGCCAACGCCTCCGTGGCGGTCGCCTGCGTGGCGCTCGGTTCGGTGTTCGCGGCCGTCATCGAACCATGGATCACCGGCCGCCCGCACCGCCGCAGCGAACTTCTGCTCGGGGTACTGGTGCTGCCCGGGGTCTTCCTGCTGGTCGGCGGCGTACCGCTCGACATGCGCCTCGGCGTTGCGGTGGGCATCCTGTCGGCGCTGCTCGCAGCCCTCTTCGCCGCGCTCAACAAGCGACATGCCACCGGCGATCCGCCCGAGGGCGTGGCGCTGCTGCAGATGGCGGCAGGCTGCCTCACGCTCGTCGTCGGATGCACGATGGCGTTCGGCGCCGCCGACACGTTGCGCTGGCCCTCCATTCCCGACCTCGGCTGGCTGCTGGTGCTCGCCGCCGCCTGCACCGTGCTGACGATGCTGCTGTGGCTGCACGCCCTGCCCCACATCAGCGCCTTCACCACCCAGCTCGCGCTCAACCTCGAGCCCGTCTATGCCATCCTGTTGGCCGCGCTCTGGTTCCGCGAGTACGAACAGCTGACGCCGCTCTTCTACCTGGGCGCCGCGCTGGTGCTCGCCACCGTGTTCGCGCAGCCGCGGCTCGCGGCCTTGA
>DAIMYL010000295.1:0-2564 GCA_036734505.1 Steroidobacteraceae bacterium
GCGTTGCGCTCGTTGCGCGAGTACTGGCTCATGCCGTTGGTGACCACGCGCTGCGGCTCGGAGGTCGCCGCGACCACGGTACCGCCCGGGCACATGCAGAAGCTGTAGACCGAGCGGCCGTTGGCCGCATGGTGCACGAGCTTGTAGTCGGCGGCGCCGATCGCCGGGTGGCCCGCGAAGCGCCCGAGCCGCGCGCGGTCGATGAGCGACTGCGGATGCTCGATGCGGAAGCCGATGGCGAACGGCTTGGCTTCCATGAACACTCCGCGTCGCTCGAGCAGGCGGAAGGTGTCGCGCGAGCTGTGGCCGAGCGCGAGCACCACATGGCGCGACTCGATGACCGTGCCGTCCGCGAGCTGCACGCCGCGTACCTGCCCGGTGCCCGCGTCGCCGCTGCCGCGGTCGATGAGCAGGTCCACGACCTTGCTCTCGAAGCGCACCTCGCCGCCGAGCGCGATGATCTCCTCGCGCAGCCGCGACACCACGCCCGTCAGCCGGAAGGTGCCGATGTGCGGCTTGTTGACCCACATGATCTCGGGCGGCGCGCCCGCGCGCACGAACTCGCGCATCACCTGGCGTCCGAGATGCCGCGGGTCCTTGATCTGGCTGTAGAGCTTGCCGTCGGAGAAGAGGCCCGCGCCGCCTTCGCCGAACTGCACGTTCGACTCCGGCGTGAGCGTGCGCTTGCGCCACAGGCCCCAGGTGTCCTGGGTGCGGCGCCGCACATCGCGCCCGCGCTCGAGCACGATCGGTCGGTAGCCCTGCTGCGCGAGCACCAGCGCCGCGAAGAGGCCACAGGGCCCGAAGCCGACCACCAATGGCCGCTCGGTCGGCGGGGCGGCCGGGCGCGGCGGGGGGTGGAAGGCGGTATCGGGCGACGGCATCACATGGCGGTCGTCACGATGCGCCGCGAGCACGCGCGCCTCGTCGCGCACCGCCACATCGACGATGTAGACGAAGGCGAGTTCGCGGTCCTTGCGCCGCGCATCGTGGCTGCGCTTGAAGACGCTGAAGTCGACGAGGTCGTCCTCGCGCAGCGCGAGCCGCTTGAGGATGGCGCGGCGCAGGGCGTCCCGGGTGCGCGTCTCGGTGGGGTCGCCCCAGGGGAGCGACAGCTCGGTGATCCGGATCATGGTCCACTTCCTGGTCGGTGGTCCCGACAGAGGCCTGGAATCGCGCTAGTCTATCCTCATCATGGCCCGATCCAAGAGCAGCGGCAGCTGGTTGCGCCGCCACGTCACCGATCCCTTCGTCAAACAGGCCCAGATCGACGGCTACCGGTCGCGCTCCGCCTACAAGCTCATCGAGCTCGACGAGAAGGACCGCCTGATGCGCCCCGGCATGCGGGTGCTCGACCTCGGGTCGGCCCCGGGCGGTTGGTCGCAGGTCGCCGCCAAGGCGGTCGGCGCCAAGGGCCGGGTGCTCGCGACCGACATCCTGCCGATGGACCCGATCGGCAACGTCGACTTCATCCAGGGTGACTTCACCAGCGATACGGTGGTCGAGCAGATAAAGGCCTGGCTCGGCGACGGCAAGTTCGACCTCGTCATCTCCGACATCGCGCCCAACCTGAGCGGCATCGATTCGGCCGACCAGGCGCGGTCCATCTATTTCCTGGAGCTCGCCCTCGACACCGTGCGCCAGATGCTCAAGCCCGGCGCCAACTTCGTCGCCAAGATGTTCCAGGGTCAGGGGTCGGACGAGTATGTGAAGGAGCTGCGCAAGCACTTCGGCAAGATCTCGATCCGCAAGCCGAAAGCCTCGCGCCCCGAGTCGCGCGAGGTCTACATCGTGGCCAAAGAATTCAAGGGCTGAGCGCGGCGGCGCCGGTCAGATCCGCCAGATGACCAGCAGGACCAGCAGCGCCGCGAGGACGGTCCATCCGATGGTGTCGATGTAGCGGCGGATCTGCGCTTCGATGGGCGCGCCGCCGAACCGGACCAGGGCCGCGACCAGGAAGAAGCGCGCGCCCCGGCCGATGACCGACCCCAGGATGAACGGCGCGAGCGCCATCGAGGCGGCGCCCGCGGCGACGGTGAAGACCTTGTAGGGGATGGGCGTGAAGCCGGCGGCGAAGATCGCCCAGAAGCCGTAGTCCTCGAACCAGCGCTGGGCGGTCTCGAAGTGGCCCATGTAGCCGACCTTCTGCAGCCAGGGCAGGACGGCGTCGATGGCCCAGTGGCCGATGAGATACCCGAACAAGCCGCCCAGCACCGAGGTGATGGTCGTCAGCGCCGCGAGGTACACCCACCGCGTCGGTCGGGCCAGCGTCATGGGCGCGAGCAGGACATCGGGCGGGATCGGGAAGAACGAGGATTCGGTGAAGCTGACGACGCCCAGATAGCGGTCGGCATGCGGGTGGCGGCTCCAGCCGAGCACCCGGTCGTAGAGAGGGCTGAATATCTTCACGGGCGCGATTGTAGAGGTGCCCGGTACGGCCGTCGACGACATTGGCTAAACTGCGCTCTCCTGCGGGGTTCTCCGGCGGGCCCGTAGCACAGCGGTTAGTGCAGGGGACTCATAATCCCTTGGTCCTTGGTTCGAATCCAAGCGGGCCCAGTCTT
>DAIMYL010000296.1:0-2559 GCA_036734505.1 Steroidobacteraceae bacterium
GCCGGCGCGAGCTGCAGCACGAGCTGCGCGAGGAAGTTCGGCTGCTTCGGCGCGCGGCCGACCACCGTGACATCGGCCTTGTCGAGCGCGCCGATGAGAGCGGTGTTGTCGGTCTCGGGGTTGTAGAGCTCGAAGGTGGTCTTGTCCTTGCGGGTGCCCGAGATGGTGTCGCCCTGCAGCACCACGGTGTCGATGCGGCCGTTGCGGACCTCGCTGAGGAAGCTCGAGTAGCTGATCTCCGCTACGGGAGCCGTGCGCGGCACGAACTGGCTGAACAGCACCAGCACCGCCACCGCGATGAGCGCCCAGACCACGAAGTTCTTCATCAGGTCGTTCATGCCTTACCTCGAGCGGCGACATCCCTGGCGCCTTGGAGCCAAACTATACCATCCGGCCCCTGCCGGCCAGCGCCCAGGGGTGCGCCGCATCGCCTTTCGACCTCGCCGACGGGTGACGGTTCCGACGGGCCGTCCGTGCTGTCATGCGGCCACGACGGGCGGTTTCAAGGCCACCCGAGGTCGCCCAGCGACTACAATGGCAGGGTGAAACTCACCGAACGACAGCGCCGCCACCTGCGCGGCCTCGCCCACCCCCTCAAGCCCGTGATCCTGATCGGCAACGCCGGGATGACGGACGGCGTGGTGGCGGAGACGGACCGCGCCCTGCACGACCACGAGCTCATCAAGGTGCGTTGGGCCGGCGCCGACCGGCAGGCCCGGGACTCAGGCTTGGAGACGCTGGCGAGGCGCACCGGCAGCACGCTGGTGACCCGTATCGGCCATGTGGCGGTGCTCTACAAGCCCCGGCCCGACCTGCCGCGGATCGTGCTGCCCGCTCAGGAGTAGCGGATCGAGACGATCTCGTAGGAGCGCGTGCCGCCCGGCGCCGCGACCTCGACCACATCCCCCTCCGACTTGCCGATCAGCGCGCGCGCGATGGGCGAGTTGTAGGCGATGCGCCCGGCGCGGATGTCCGCCTCGTCCTCGCCGACGATGGCGTAGGTGGTGCGCTTGCCGTCGTCCTCGGACTCGATCTCCACGGTCGCGCCGAAGACGACCTTGCCGCCCGGCGACAGCGTGGCGACATCGATGATCTCGGCGGTCGAGAGCTTGGCCTCGATCTCGGCGATGCGGCCCTCGATGAATCCCTGCTGCTCGCGGGCCGCGTGGTACTCGGCGTTCTCGGAGAGGTCGCCGAGCGCGCGCGCCTCCGCGATCGCCTTGATGACGTTCGGGCGGTCCTCGGACCGCAGCTTCTTGAGCTCGACCCGCAGCAGCTCGGCGCCGCGGAGGGTCATCGGATTGCGCTTCATCCCGGCACCTCCTGGTGCAGGTCCTGCAGGCGGTGGACCTCGACCTCGTCGAGCGAGTCCAGAGCCTCGCAGGTCGCGAACGCCGCCGCAAGCGTCGTGTAGTAGGTCACCCGCCGCTGCACCGCCTCACGGCGGATCGAGTGCGACTCGCGCACGGCCTGCTTGCCCTCGGTGGTGTTCACGATCAGCACGACATCGCCGTTCTTGATCATGTCGACGCAGTGCGGCCGGCCCTCGTGGACCTTGTTCACCGGGCGGCAGGCGATGCCCGCCGCGGCGATGGCCTTGGCCGTGCCGTGGGTCGCGACCAGTTCGAAGCCACGGGCGACCAGACGCCGGGCGAGATCGACCGCGCCCGGCTTGTCGCGCTCGCGGACACTGATGAAGCAGAGGCCGCTGCGCGGCAGCGACACACCCGAGGCCGACTGCGCCTTCGCGTAGGCCTCGCCGAAGCTGCGGCCGGTGCCCATCACCTCGCCCGTCGATTTCATCTCGGGACCGAGCATCGGATCGGCCTCGGGGAACTTCACGAACGGGAACACGGCCTCCTTGACCGAGTAGTACGGCGGCACCCGCTCACGGTCGCAGCCGAGCTCGGCGAGGCCGCGGCCGGTCATGACGCGCGCGCCGACCTTGGCGAGCGGCACGCCCGTCGCCTTGGAGACGAAGGGCGCGGTGCGCGAGGCGCGCGGGTTGACCTCCAGGACGAACACCTGCCCGTTCTGGATGGCGAACTGGATGTTCATCAGACCGATGACATCGAGCGCCAGCGCGAGGCGGCGTGTCTGCTCGCGCAACTCGTCCTGCAGCGCGGCGGAGAGGCTGTTGGGCGGCAGCGAGCAGCTCGAGTCGCCCGAGTGCACGCCGGCCTGCTCGACATGCTCCATGATGCCGCCGACGAGGACGGTCTTGCCGTCGCAGACGGCGTCGACATCGACCTCGATGGCGTCGTCGAGGAAGCGGTCGAGCAGCACCGGGCTGTCGTTCGAGACCTTCACGGCGTCGGTCATGTAGGCGCGCAGGTCGTCCTCGTTGAAGACGATCTCCATCGCCCGGCCGCCGAGCACATAGGACGGCCGCACCACGAGCGGGAAGCCGACCTCGCGCGCGAGCCTGAGCGCTTCGTCCTCGGTGCGCGCCGTGGCGTTGGCGGGCTGGCGCAGGCCGAGCTTCTGCACGAGCTGCTGGAAGCGCTCGCGGTCCTCGGCGATGTCGATGGACTCGGGCGAGGTGCCGATGATGGGCGC
>DAIMYL010000297.1:0-2542 GCA_036734505.1 Steroidobacteraceae bacterium
TGGATGTTGAGCACCACGAAGCCTTGGCTGTCGAAGGCCCACAGCACGCCCTGCGGGTCGAACTTCAGACCACCGACGAGGTGCGTCGTCTCTGCGAGGTGCAGCTCGCCCTTGGGGCGGAGCGCAGCGTCCAGCTGCAGGATGCGGCCCTTGCCCGCGTGGTCGTCGGTCGGATCGTCGAGCAGCGTCGCACCGACGAACACATCGCCCTGCTGCCAAGGCGCGAAGCCGTTCATGGTCATGCATCCTCCGATATGCGGTACCGCGACAGCATGTCGCGCTTGCGGCCCAGCATCATGCCGAGCCCGCGCCCGAGCAGCTTGCCGGTGGTGAGCCAGGTGATGTCCTCGCCCTGCTTGCGGGCGGCGAGGATGCGCTCGACGATCCAGGGCGTGGTGGTCGAGACATGCTCGCCGATGAACTCCAGCTGCCGCAGCGCCTTGGCCCGCTCCGTCCGGGGCAGCGCGCGCATCTCGCGCAGCAGGCCCTCGGTGATGTTGACGCCCGGGCTGATGGTGCCGACGAGCACGCGATCGTCCCCCGCCTTGCGGCGCTCCTTGACCAACGAGTCGGCGAAATATCTGACCGCGCGTTTGGTGGTGGAATAGACCGCCATGCCCGGGACCACGCGGCCGGTCGCCCCGCCGCCGCCCAAGGTGAGGAACAGCTTGCCTCCCTGCGGCTGCGCCGACATGCCCGCCACCGCGACCTGCGCCGAGTTCATCGAGCCGATCACGTTGGCCCGCACCATCGCGGCGATCTCCTCGGGCGTGGTCGCCGCGAAGCTGACGCCGGTGCGCGCATAGCCCGCGTTGTGCAGCCAGATGTCGACCGGGCCGAAGCTGCGCACCGCGAAGTCCCACAGCGCCTGCACCTGCGCGAGGTCCGACACCTCGCAGGCCTGACCGATGGCGGCACCGGCGCCCACCACCGCGTCCGCCTCCAGCCGGTCGATCGCGGCATCCACACCGGACTGCGTGCGTCCGCTGACGACGACATGGTGGCCGCGCTGCAGGAAGGCCTGCGCGTAACCGAAGCCGAGCCCCTGCGTGCTGCCTGTGATGACGACGACCTTGCTGCCCAAGACGACCCCCCGGTCGCGCGCGCTCTCTCCCGGAGCGTGTCCGCCAAGCATACCCGTGACGATGGACCGCGACTGACCGCGGCTTGGACAACGGCCCCGGCTGCGCCCGGTCAGCCGAGCAGCTGCGCGTGATGCAGGAGGTGATCGGCGATGAAGGACTGGATGAAGAAATAACCGTGGTCGTATCCGGGATGACGGCGCAGCGTCAGGCGTTGCCCGGAAGCGGCCGCGGCCGCCTCCAGCGCGTCGGGCTTCAGCTGCGGTTCCAGGAACCGGTCCGCCAGCCCTTGGTCGACGAGGATCACGCTCGGGAACGGCCGCTTGCGCATCAGGGCAGCGGCATCCCATCCCGACCACACCGCACGGTCGGGGCCGAGATAGCTGCCGAGCGCCTTCTCACCCCACGGACATTCCGACGCGGCGGCGATCGGCGCGAACGCCGAGCAGCTGCGGAAGACATCCGGACGCCGCAGCGCCGACACCAATGCGCCGTGACCGCCCATCGAGTGACCGAAGACGCCGCGACGCGCCGGATCGGACGGGAACCGCGCGTCGATCAGGGCCGGCAGCTCCTCGGTGACATAGGTGGACATGCGGTAGTGCGCGTTCCAAGGGGTCTGCGTCGCATCCACATAGAACCCGGCGCCCTGACCGAAGTCCCAGGAATCTCGGTCGCCCGGCAGTTGCGGCTCACGGGGGCTCGTGTCCGGCATCACGAGCACGATGCCGAGCTCCGCCGCGACGCGCTGCGCACCCGCCTTGATGGCGAAGGTCTCCTCCGTGCAGGTGAGGCCCGCGAGCCAGAAGAGCGTCGGCGAGCGTCGCTCGCGGGCGCCGTCCGGGACGAACACGCCGAACCTCATGGGGCCCGCGCACGCCGTCGAGGCGTGACGGTAGAAACCCTGCACCCCGCCGAAGCAGGCGTGCTCCGCGAGCGTCTCGATGCCGTCGACCATGCGCCGCGCCGTCAGTAGGTGAGCACGGTGCGGATCGACTCGCCGCGACGCATCAACTCGAAGCCCTCGTTGATGCGGTGGTGCGGCATGACATGCGTGATCAGGCTGTCGATGTCGATCTTGCCGTCCATGTACCAGTCGACGATGCGCGGGACATCGGTGCGGCCGCGCGCACCGCCGAACGCCGTGCCCTTCCAGGTGCGCCCGGTGACCAGCTGGAACGGACGCGTCGAGATCTCCTGACCGGCGCCCGCCACGCCGATGATCACCGACACGCCCCAGCCGCGGTGGCAGCACTCGAGCGCCTGGCGCATGAGCTTGGTGTCGCCCACGCACTCGAAGGAGTAGTCGGCGCCGCCCTTGGTGAGCTCGACGATGTGGGGGACCACATCGTCCTTGAGCGAGCGCGCATCGACGAAATGCGTCATGCCGAACCTGCGGGCGATGGCCTCGCGCGCCGGGTTGATGTCGACGCCGACGATCATGTCGGCGCCGGCGAGCC
>DAIMYL010000298.1:0-2538 GCA_036734505.1 Steroidobacteraceae bacterium
CGCGGGTCTTGCATGAAGTACGAACACATCCGGGTGCCCGAGCAGGGCGCCCGCATCACCATCAACGCCGACGGCAGCCTCGAGGTGCCGGACCGTCCGGTCATCCCTTTCATCGAGGGCGACGGTATCGGCATCGACATCACCCCGGTGATGCGCAAGGTGGTCGACGCCGCGGTCGAGCGCGCCTACGGCGGCAAGCGCCGTATCGAGTGGATGGAGGTCTACGCCGGCGAGAAGGCGAACCGCGTCTGCGGGACCTGGTTCCCGGACGAGTCGCTGCAGGCGCTGCGGGAGTTCGTGGTGTCCATCAAGGGCCCGCTCGGCACGCCGGTCGGCGGCGGCATCCGCTCGCTCAACGTGGTGATGCGCCAGACGCTGGACCTCTACGCCTGCGTGCGCCCGATCCGCTACTTCCCCGGCGTCGCGACGCCCATGCAGGACGCCTCGCTCACCGACATGGTGGTGTTCCGTGAGAACACCGAGGACATCTACGCCGGCATCGAGTACCCGGCCGGTTCGCAGGATGTCCAACGGCTGATCCACTTCCTGCAGACCGAGCTGAAGGCCCGCGGCATCCGCTTCCCGGACTCCTCTGGCATCGGCATCAAGCCTGTCTCGAAGGAGGGCAGCCAGCGCCTGATCCGGATGGCGATCCGCTACGCCATCGACAACGACCGTGTGTCCGTGACCTTGGTCCACAAGGGCAACATCATGAAGTACACGGAGGGCGCGTTCCGCAACTGGGGCTACCAGCTGGCCAAGGACGAGTTCGGCGCGACCGAGATCGGCGGCGGGCCGTGGCTGTCGTTCCGCAACCCGGTCACCGGCAAGGAGATCGTGGTCAAGGATGTCATCGCCGACAACTTCCTGCAGCAGGTGCTGCTGCGTCCGGAGGAGTACGACGTCATCGCGACGCTCAACCTCAACGGCGACTACATCTCCGATGCGCTCGCCGCGCAGGTCGGCGGGATCGGCATCGCGCCGGGCGGCAACATCGGCCACGGGCTCGCGGTGTTCGAGGCGACCCACGGCACGGCGCCGGGCTTCGCGGGCAAGGACCGCGTCAACCCGGGTTCCATCATCCTCTCTGCCGAGATGATGCTGCGCTACATCAAGTGGACCGAGGCCGCGGACCTCATCATCAAGGGCGTCGCCAACACCATCGCCGCGAAGGAGCTCACCTACGACCTCGCGCGGCTGCGTGAGGCGATCCGCGCCAGCAAGCGCGAGCTCGCGGCGCGGCGCAACGTCGAGGAGGCCATGCAGCAGCTGATCCCCGGCGCGAAGCTCATGAGCTGTTCCGGTTTCGGCGACGCCATCATCCGGCACATGGCGGATTGAGGGCAGGGCGGGTGACGCTGTTCGACCCCGCCTGCCGACGCTGCCCACGCCTCGCGGATTTCCGCGAGGAGTCGGGGCGACGCCACCCCGGCTACCACGCCGCGCCCGTGCCGGCCTTCGGCGATCCGTCGCCGCGCTGGCTCATCGTCGGGCTCGCGCCCGGCATGCACGGCGCGAACCGCACCGGGCGGCCGTTCACCGGTGACCACGCCGGCATCCTCCTCTACGAGACGCTGCATGCAATCGGTGCGGCCGACAGACCGGTCTCCGAGCACAAGGACGACGCCCTGCGGCTCGACGGCGTGCGCATCACCAACGCGGTGAAGTGCCTGCCGCCCGCGAACAAGCCCACCCCTGCGGAGGCGCGCAGCTGCAACGGTTTCCTCGCTGCGGAGCTCGCGGCGCATGCGCCGCGCGTCATCGTCGCGCTGGGGCGCATCGCCCATGATGCCGTTCTCGACGCGCTCGGTCTGCCGCGCGGCGGCTACCGCTTCGCGCACGCGGCCGAGCACGGGCTGCCGGTCGGCTCCGCTGCGTCCGCCGTCGCCGCCGACCACGCGCCCGACGGTGCCCGTTGGCTGGTCGATTCCTACCACTGCAGCCGCTACAACACGCAGACACGCCGTCTCACGCCGACGATGTTCCGCGATGTCCTCGAGCGAGCACAGACGCTCTCGAGGCTTCCCCAGACGGGCGGCGCATGACATCACCGCGTCCGGAGTTCGACGCGCGGGGTTTCGTCGCCAGCCTTCCCAAGCGACCCGGTGTCTACCGCATGTTCGCGTCGGACGGCACGGTGCTGTACGTCGGCAAGGCCAAGAGCCTGCGCGACCGCGTGGGTAGCTACTTCAGCCCCGGCAACATCATCCCGAAGGTGCAGGCGTTGGTGGCGCAGATCGCCTCCATGGAGGTGACGGTCACGCGCTCGGAGACCGAGGCGCTGCTGCTCGAGCACAACCTCATCAAGGCGCACCGGCCTCGTTACAACGTGGTGCTGCGCGACGACAAGAGCTTCCCGTATCTCTGGCTCGCGGGCGGCCACGCCTATCCGCGGCTCGCGGTGTACCGTGGGGCGCGCAACCTGCCGGGGCGCTACTTCGGTCCGTACCCCAACGCGGGCGCGGTGCAGGAGACCCTGCACCACCTGCAGAAGGTGTTCCGTCTGCGCAACTGCCGCGACGGCTACTTCGCGCACCG
>DAIMYL010000299.1:0-2532 GCA_036734505.1 Steroidobacteraceae bacterium
CCGATCGCCGCGAGCATCTGCTCGAGGCCTTCGGCCTGCGGCACGGTGCGCGGGAACCCGTCGAGGATGAAACCGCGGGACGCATCGGGCGCCGCGAGACGCTCACGCACCATGCCGAGGATGGTGGCGTCATCGACCAGTTGTCCGGCGTCCATGACGGCCTTGGCGCGGCGACCGAGCTCCGTGCCCTCGCGCACATGCGCCCGCAGCAGGTCGCCGGTCGAGACCTGAGGGATGCCATGACGCTCGACGAGGCGCTGCGACTGGGTGCCCTTGCCGGAACCCGGAGCGCCGAGGAAGACGATTCTCATGTACTGCGGGACCTCAGGCGTCCTTGCTTGGGTGAGAGGGCGCACGGTACCCGCCCGTTCCCGGCAGGTCAAATGCTGCGCTATCCTGCCGCCCCATGAAAAAGCCCAGCCGCAAGGCCTCGCCGAAGGCCACCCGCCCCGCACCCCGCAACGCCTTCTACGCCCAGTCGGGCGGCGTCACCGCCGTCATCAACGCTTCGGCGGCGGGCGTCATCCAGACCGCGGCCCGGTACCCCAAGCACATCGGCAAGGTCTACGCCGGCCGCCACGGCATCGTCGGCGCGCTGCACGAGGACCTCATCGACTGCTCGAAGGAGGACAAGGCGACGATCGAGGGGCTCAAGCACACACCGGCCGGCGCGTTCGGCTCCGCGCGCTTCAAGCTCAAGGGCCTCGACAAGAACCGCGCCGAATACGAGCGGCTGATCGAGGTCTTCAAGGCCCACGACATCGGCTACTTCTTCTACAACGGCGGCAACGACTCGATGGACACCGCGCACAAGGTCGCGGAGATGGGCAAGCAGCTGGGCTACCCGATCACCTGCATCGGCGTGCCCAAGACGGTCGACAACGACCTGCCCTACACCGATTGCTGCCCGGGTTTCGGCTCGGTCGCGAAGTATGTCGCGATCTCGACGCTCGAGGCCTCGCTCGATGTCGCCTCGATGGCCAAGACCTCCACCAAGGTGTTCGTGATGGAGGTGATGGGACGCCATGCCGGCTGGATCGCGGCCGCGGGCGGGCTCGCCGGCAAGGGCCGCGACGCGCCGCCGCATGTCATCCTGTTCCCCGAGATCGCCTTCGACCGAGCGGCCTTCCTGGCGCGCGTCAAAGAGACGGTCGAGCGCGTCGGCTACTGCGTGATCGTGGTCTCCGAGGGCACGGCCTACGCGGACGGGCGCTTCCTCGCCGATGCCGGCACCAAGGACGCCTTCGGCCACACCCAGCTGGGCGGCGTCGGCCCGGTGGTCGCGAACATGGTGCGCGAGGCGCACGGCTACAAGTACCACTGGGCGGTGGCCGACTACCTGCAGCGCGCCGCGCGCCACATCGCCTCCAAGACCGATGTCGAGCAGGCCTACGCCATGGGCAAGGCGGCGGTGGAACTCGCGGTGAAGGGCCACGACGCCGTGATGCCCATCGTGGTGCGCAAGTCCTCGCGGCCCTACCGCTGGACCGTGGGCCATGTCGAGCTCGCCAAGGTCGCCAACGTCGAGAAGAAGCTGCCGCGCGACTTCATCACGCCGGACGGCTTCGGCATCACCGACAAGTGCCGCCGGTATCTCCTGCCGCTGATCGGCGGCGGCGCCCCGCCGCCCTACAAGGACGGCCTGCCCGTCTATGTGAAGATCCGCGGCGTCGCGGTGCGCAGAAAGCTGCCGCCGTTCAAGCCGGGCGGCTGACCCCGCCCGCCTCCGCGCTCAGGACCCGCCATGGCGGGTCGCTCAGCCCCGGCCGGGGGCTGTGTTACACTTCGGCGCCTTTTTTAAGGGGGGTTTCTCACTCATGGATGCCAATCTCTGGCTGTGGGTCGCTATCGCGGCCGGTGTTCTCGCAATCATCTACGGCGCCGTCGCGGCGGCCGCCATCAACCGCCTGCCGGCCGGCAATGCCCGGATGCAGGAGATCGCCGGGGCCATCCAGGCCGGCGCCAAGGCCTACCTCAACCGGCAGTACTCCACCATCGCCGTGGTCGGCGCGGTGCTGTGCATCGTGCTCGGCCTCGCGCTCGACTGGGCGACCGCGGGCGGCTTCGCCGTCGGCGCCATCCTCTCGGGCATCGCCGGCTACATCGGCATGAACGTCTCGGTCCGCGCCAATGTGCGCACCGCCGAGGCGGCCAACAACGGCCTCAACGCCGCGCTGCAGGTCGCCTTCAAGGGCGGCGCCATCACCGGCATGCTGGTGGTCGGCCTCGGCCTGATCGGCGTCGCGGGCTACTACCTCGCGATGCGCGGCGTGGTCGGCGACGAACACGCGCTGCGCTCGCTGGTCGGCCTCGCCTTCGGCGGCTCGCTGATCTCGATCTTCGCGCGTCTCGGCGGCGGCATCTTCACCAAGGGCGCCGATGTGGGCGCCGACCTCGTCGGCAAGGTCGAGGCGGGCATCCCCGAGGACGACCCGCGCAACCCCGCCGTGATCGCCGACAACGTCGGCGACAACGTGGGCGACTGCGCCGGCATGGCCGCGGACCTCTTCGAGACCTACGCGGTGACGCTGG
>DAIMYL010000300.1:0-2529 GCA_036734505.1 Steroidobacteraceae bacterium
GGCGTCAGTCCTGCGGCTCGCGTTCGAGCACGGGCACCACGCCGACCAGCGGCTCACGGCCCGCGTCGCCCGAGGCGAGGTCATGCAGCAGGCGCAGCACCGCTTCGACCGACACCGAAAGCAGCGCCGCCAGCGACAGCGGCACGATCGAGTAGACCCAACCCATGTTCACGGGCAGCGCGGTGGCGACGATGGTCGATCCGCGCCCCACGAAGGCGATGCCCTCGATGAGGAACATCAGGCAGATCCAGCCGATGAGCAGGTTGATGGCGATCGCGACGGCGTACAGCAGCCGCACCGGCAGCGCTTCGACGAGGATGGTGATGGCGACATGACCCGCGGCCCGGTAGCCCATCGGCGCCGCGAGCAGCGCGCCCCACACCAGCGCCCAGCGCGCGCTCTCCTCGGCCCAGTCGAGGGTGTGGTTGAAGAGTCCGCGGGAGGCGATCTGCGCCAGCGCCACCGCCAGCATCAGCGCGAGCAGCGCCGCAGAAAAAGAAAGCCCCCATCTCGCGATGGGGGCGTTCACTGCTCCGAGCAGCCTCAGGGCGGCCGCGAGCGCGCGCTTCACGACGCTCGGGCCGCCCGGTGCCGGATCAGTTGCCGCCGAAGCGGTAGCGGGCCTGGATGCCGAAGTAGCGGTCGGCATCGCGCGGGATCTGCAGACGCGGCACGCCGCCCGGGCCACCGGCCGTCTTGAGGACGGTGTAGGCCTCGTCCGTGACGTTGCGGCCGATGAGGCTCACGCGCATGCGGTCGTCCGCATCGGTCAGCGCCAGCGCGACATCGACGGTGGTGTAGCTCGGGATCTTGAGGGCCGCCGGCTCGTTGAGGTCCGAGAACTGGTCCTCGGTGTAGGACACGACCACGTTCGGCGCCAAAGTCCACGAGCCGATCGGGAACGAGCCTTCGACCACCAGCGAGCCCTTGAGCTCCGGCGCCAGCGGCAGCTGCGTGCCGTCACGCACCGTCGGCGTCGAGCCCGGCGGGGTGAAGAACTTGTCCACCTGCGCGTCGGTGTAGGCGAGGCCGCCGCCGACCGCGAAGTAGGACGAGGGCTTGTACTGGAAGTCGAACTCGACGCCCTGCGACGACACCTCGCCCGCGTTGGTGAGCGTGGTGATCAGCGCACCGTTGAGGAAGGTGAAGTTGTTGGCCTGGAAGTCCGAGTAGTCGGCGCGGAACGCCGCCAGGTTGAACAGCATCCGGCCGTCGAGGGCCGACGACTTCAAGCCCGCCTCGTAGGAATCGACGATCTCGGCGTCGATCACCGGCGTGTTGTTGACGCCCATGTTGAAGAACACGTTGTACGCCGGGCCCTTGTAGCCGCGCGAGTAGGTCGCGTACAGCATCACGTCGTCGCTGAAGTCGAGCTGCGCACCCAGACGCCCCGAGACGTTGCCCGAGGTGTCGCTGCCGCCGAGCGTGGCCGTCGGACCCGAACCGGCCGGAGCCGTGCGGATGCCGGGACCCGCCGAGGGCGAGAAGTTGTAGGTGTGGTAGTAGCTCAGCTCGTCCCGCGTGGCCCGCAGACCGCCGATGACGCGGAAGCGCTCGGACAGGTTCCAGGTGCCGTCCACGAAGGCGGCCATGTTCTGGAACTTGGCGCCGAAGGTGGCGTTGGCGGTCGGCGTGGTGTCGATCACCGAAGCGCCGGCGCGGCAGGGCGCGAGTCCCGTGGCATCCGGTGCCAGCGTGGTCGAGCGGCAGACGATGGTATCGCGCCGGAAGTAGCGCTCGGCGTCGGTCTTCGAGAAGTAGAGGCCCGCGACGTAGTCGAGGGTCTCGCCGCCCGCCGAGGCGATGCGCAGCTCCTGCGACAGCGTCTTGGTCTCCTGCGGACCGAAGTCGTGCAGCTGGGCGAAGGGGTTGCCGACATAGGCCGCGGTCCTGTCGAGCCAGTCACCCTCGCGGATCTCGGTGGCGTCCCAGGTGCGGTAGGCCGTGATGGAGGTGACGGTCTTGTCGTTCCAGTCGATGTCGCCCTGCAGCGAGAAGCCCCAGGCACGCTCGAACGACTTCATCTGCAGGTCTTGACGCACGGTGCGCGTCTTGTCGCCGAGGAAGGTGACGCCGGTCATGAGCGACTGCAGCGCCGGACCGTTGGCGCCGGTGGGCGCGGTGCCGATCACCTCGACGCAGCAGTTGTCGTCAGACTGCCGGTAGTCGAAATTCATCTGCCAGCTGCTGCTCTCGGCGTCGAAGTCCCAGGAGCTGCGCACGCCCTTGCGGTCGTAGCCGTTCACCTTGCCGCCGCCGGCGGTGGTGGAGATGTTGTTGATGTAGCCGTCGAATTCTCCCCAGGTGACCGTGGTGCGCGAACGGACGTTGTCGGAGATCGGCAGGTCGACCGCCGCCTTCGCGCGGAACTCGCCGTCCTCGTAGTAGCCGAGGTCGACATAACCGCCGAACTCGGCGCCCGGGCGCTTGGTCACGATGTTGACCACGCCGGCCGAGGCGTTCTTGCCGAACAGCGTGCCCTGCGGGCCGCGCAGCACCTCGATGCGCTCGACATCGTAGAGGTCGCCG
>DAIMYL010000301.1:0-2506 GCA_036734505.1 Steroidobacteraceae bacterium
CTGTAACGCTTCCGCCACCCCCGACGAATGACCTCTGGACCGCACCCGGACCTCCCGCCCGTGACACCCGATGCCTTCGAGCAGACGCTGGCCCCGCTCTGGCGGCGCGCCCAGTCGGGTGACGAGGCGGCCTACCGTGAGGCGCTGCGCCTGATGGCGGGACGGGTGCGCGGGTTCCTGCGCCGCCGGGCGGTGGAGCCGGCGGACGACCTCGAGGATCTGGTGCAGGAGGTGTTGTTGGCGGTGCATCTGCAGCGCGGGACGCACATCGACGGCCTGCCGGTGAGTCCGTGGCTGCTCGGCATCGCGCGCTACAAGTGGGTCGATCACTGGCGTCGCCGCGGTCGGCAGGTCACGGTCACGGACGATCCGGACGCGCTCGATCAGGTGCCCGCCCTCGACGAGGGCGAGGCGACGGCGGCGCGACGCGATGTGGGGCAGCTGCTCGAGCGCTTGCCCGCCGCACAGCGCCGCGCCATCGAGCTGCTCAAGTTGGAAGGGCTGACGGCGCCGCAGGCGGCGCGCGCGACGGGTGTCTCGGAGTCGGCCATCAAGGTCCAGGCGCATCGAGGACTCAAGCGTCTGGCAGCGATGATGCGAGGTGGGCATGAAGACTGACGATCTCATCGAGATGCTGGCACGGCAGGCAGGCGCGGCGCCGCGGCAGCCGGTGGTGCGTACGCTCGCTGCGGCGCTGGTCGCGGGGGCGCTGCTGAGCCTCGCGCTGGTCGGGGTACTGAAGACACCCGTGCCTGCGGTGTTCTGGCTCACGCTCGCGCCCTGGATCAAGCTGCTATACGGCACGGCCCTCGCTGCGGCGGCGCTGTGGTGGGTCGGACGCTCGGCGCGACCGGGCGCAGTGCAGCGCCCCGCGCGGATCGCGGTGCTGACGGTGCTGACGGCGATGCTGTCGCTCGCGGTGCTGGTCTGGATCGGCACGCCGGCGCCGGAGCGTCTGGCGACTCTGATGGGCACGGACCCGCTCGGCTGCATCCGCAATGTGGCGCTGTCGGCGCTGCCCGTGGCGGCGGCCTTGTGCGTCGCGCTGCGGCGCTTGGCGCCGACGCAGCTGCGCAGCGCGGGGGCCGCCGCGGGGCTCGCCGCAGGGGCGATCGGCAGCGTCGTCTATTCCTTGACCTGCACCGAGACGGGCATCCCCTTCACGGCGGTCTGGTACACGGCGGGCATGATCGTCGTGGCGGGCCTCGGCGCCCTGCTCGGTCCGAGGCTGCTGCGCTGGTGAGCGTAGCGGCTCTGGTCATCGGAGGGCCTTCTCCCGAGGTGATGTAACGATTCGCGGAACGCCGACGAATGGAGGGGTGTGTGTCCTTCCCCTTACGGAGTCCCTCCCATGCGTTCCATCCCCGCCCGTCTGTCCACCCTCGCCCGCGCCGCGCTCCTCGCCGGTCTCCTCGGCGCGAGCTCGTTCGCTCAGGCTCTCGAGATCGAGCCCTTCAGCGCCGCAGCATTGGCGAGCGCCCAGAAGGCCGGCCAGCCGGTCGCGGTGCACTTCCATGCCGAGTGGTGCCCGACCTGCCGCAAGCAATCGACCGTCCTCACGCAGCTGAAGTCGGACAAGTCGCTCGAGGCCGTCACGGTGCTGGTCGCCGACTACGACGCCGAGCGCGAACTTCGCAAGACGCTCAAGGTGCGCACCCAATCGACCCTCGTGGTCTTCAAGGGCGCCACGGAGCGAGCACGCGTGGCCGGTGAGACCGACAGCGCGAAGCTCGCGGCAACATTGCGCAGCGCACTCTGACGACCCGATCCCGCCATGCCCGTCAGCCTGACCCATGCCGGCCTGAGCCTCACCGCCGGCAGCCTCACCACCCTGAGCCCTTGCGTCTTCCCTCTCCTGCCGCTCGTACTCGGGGGTGCGCTGCAAGGCCACAGGCTCGCGCCGGTGGCGCTCGGGCTGGGCATGGCGGGATCGTTCGCCCTGATCGGCGTCGCGCTCGGCGCCGTCGGTCCCGCACTGGGCATCGACGGTGATCATGTACGGATGTTCGGCGCCTGGCTGCTGATCGCGATGGCGGTCGCCCTGCTCATCCCGGCGTGGAATGCGGGGTTCACCCGCCTGCTCTCGCCGATCGCCGATCGCGCCGGTGCGGTGGCCAGCCGGCTCGACGGCGGCTCGCTCGCGGGCGCCTTCGCGCTCGGCGCGGTGCTCGGCCTCGTGTGGAGTCCTTGCTCCGGCCCGCTGCTCGCGAGCGCCCTCACGCTCGTGGCGAGCGAGGGCGGTGCCGCACGCGGCGGCCTCATCCTCGGCTTGTTCGGCATCGGTGCGGCGCTGCCGCTGGTCGCGGTCGCCTATGCATCCCGTGCCGGATTCCTGCGCGCGCGGGACCGGGTGATGGCGCACATCGAGACGATCAAGCGCGGCTTCGCAGCGCTGCTCGGCCTGATGGGCGTCGCGATCCTCGCAGGCTGGGACAAGGCGCTCGAAGCGCGCATCGTCGCCTGGCTGCCGACTTCATGGGTCGACCTGACCGTGATGTTCTGACGG
>DAIMYL010000302.1:0-2505 GCA_036734505.1 Steroidobacteraceae bacterium
CCGTAGATGCCGGTCGGGTGGAACTGCACGAACTCCATGTCCTGCAGCGGCAGGCCCGCGCGCAGCGCCATGCCGCCGCCGTCGCCCGTGCAGGTGTGCGCCGAGGTGCAGGAGAAGTACGCGCGGCCGTAGCCGCCGGTGGCGAGGATCACGAGGTGGGCGCGGAAACGGTGCAGCGTGCCCTCGGCGAGGTTCAGCGCGACGACGCCGCGGCACTCGCCGTTCTCCATGATGAGGTCGATGGCGAAGTACTCGATGAAGAACTCCGCCTCGTTCTTGATCGACTGCTGGTAGAGCGTGTGCAGCATCGCATGCCCGGTGCGGTCGGCCGCGGCGCAGGTGCGCTGCGCGATGCCCTTGCCGTACTGCGTGGTCATGCCGCCGAAGGGACGCTGGTAGATGCGGCCGTCGGGCGTGCGCGAGAACGGCACGCCGTAGTGCTCGAGCTCGATGACGGCGGCGGGCGCCTCCTTGCACATGAACTCGATGGCGTCCTGGTCGCCGAGCCAGTCCGACCCCTTGATGGTGTCGTAGAAGTGGTAGCGCCAGTCGTCCTCGCCCATGTTGCCGAGCGCGGCCGAGATGCCGCCCTGCGCCGCGACGGTGTGGCTGCGGGTCGGGAAGACCTTGGTGATGCAGGCGGTGGAGAGCCCGGCCTCGGCGAGGCCGAGCGTCGAGCGCAGACCGGCGCCGCCGGCGCCGACCACGACGACATCGTAGGTGTGGTCGATGAAACTGTAGGCGGACATCAGACGGATCCCGTGGTGAAGGCGATGCGCAGCACGGCGTAGACGCCGGCGGCGGCGAGCAGCAGGTGCGCGAAGGTGGAGGCGAGCAGCGAGGCGACCTTGAGCCCCTTGCCGTGGACATAGTCCTCGAGCACCACCTGCACGCCGAGCGCGGAGTGGTAGGTGAGCGCGAGCACGAGCAGCACGAGCAGCACAGGGGTCAGGCCGGACGCCACCCAAGCGCGCACCGCGTCGTAGGAGTAGCCGTCGACGCCGCCCGCGAGACCCGCGAGCTGCCACACGAACCAGAGCGTGAGCGGCACCAGCGCCACGGCGCTGACGCGCTGCGCCCACCAATGCGACACGCCGGACTTGGCCGAGCCGCGTCCGAGCACCCGTCCGAGCGGGCTCTGCAGGCTCATGCCGCACCTCCGATGCCGCCGCCCGCGCGCAGGAACAGCAGCCAGACGGAGACGGCGAACAGCACCAAGGTGCCCGCGACGACCCAGGCCGCGCTGCGGCGCGCCTCAGGCTTCTCGAGACCGCGGCCGAGGTCCCAGCCGAGATGGCGCAGGCCGTTGCAGAGGTGGTAGCAGAAGGCGAGCAGCCAACCGGCGAGCAGCAGCTTCACGAAGCCGGCGGAGAGCAGCGCGGCGGTCGACGCGTAGGCGTCGGCGCCCGCGGCGGCCGCGAGCAACCAGGCGACCAGCACCACGAGGCCGATCGACAGCACCACACCGCTGATGCGGTGCGCGATGGAGGTCGCCATCGTGTACATGAAGCGGTAGACGCCGAGGTGCGGGGAAAGCGGTCTTGGGCGCATCGGATATGTCCTCAGAAATCGATGCAGCGACCGTTCTTCTCCCAATCGCCGAACCGGGTGGGCTCGGGACCCGGAGGGCCGCCGATCTCGCGCGGGGCGGGCTCGGTGGGAGCGGTCTGGACAGGTGTTTCGGGGGGCAAGCCGGAGCCGGGCGATGCGCCCGCCCCAACCCCCTGGGGATCGTTCTGCATCACCCCGAAGTCTGCCAGAATCGCCCCCCCGAGACCACCCGGGAACCCCTGCCCGCCCCATGAATTCCACGCCCCGCAACGCCCTCGACCTGCCCTTGACCGACCTCGGCGTGCTCGCCGTGCGCGGCCCCGATGCACGCCGGTTCCTGAACGGTCAGCTCTCGCAGGAGGTGCTGACGCTCGATGGCGCCACGGTGCGTCTCGCCGGGCTGCACAACGCCCAAGGTCGGGTGCTCGCCGTGCTGCGGCTGGTCGCCTGGGCGGACGAGGTCGTGCTCTGCGTGCTGCCGCAAGCGGCCATCGCCGAGGTCCGCACGCTGCTCGCACGCTTCCTGTTGCGGGCCAAGGCCACGCTGACCGACGAGAGCGCCGCCTGGCGCCTTGAGGGCCTGTGGGGCGCCGGCAGCGGTGCCGAGTCCGGCCGAGGCGCCTTGGGCAGCGCGTGGCGGGAAGGCGGGTCCGTCCTCTGGCGCCACGCGCACGATGGTCGCTGCCTGCGCCTCACGCCGCTCGCCGCGCCCGAACCCGCGTCGACGGATGCGACGGCGCGCGCGGCCTGGCATCTCGCCGACATCGCGGCCGGACTGCCGGAGATCCATCCCGATACCCGCGCGGCCTTCGTCGCGCAGATGCTCAACCTCGATGTGCTGGGCGGCATCTCGTTCACCAAGGGCTGCTACACGGGCCAGGAAGTGATCGCCCGCGCGCACTACCGCGGCCGCGTGAAGCGGCGCCTGCAGCGCTTCGAGGCGCCGTGGCCCAC
>DAIMYL010000303.1:0-2497 GCA_036734505.1 Steroidobacteraceae bacterium
CAATCGGTCCATGTCGAGCTCGCCCTCTGCGCGTGGCTGGCGGGCGATGCGGACGCGGCGCGCCGGCATGTGGCGGCGAGCAAAGGCGGCATCGTCGAGAAGTCCCGCAGGCTGCTCGCACAGGCGGCGCTCGCAAAGCTCGAGGGGCGGGATGCGGACTGCGAGCGGGACCGTCTGCTCGCGGTGGAGGCGCTTGCCCATGCCTCCGACGCCGGGCAGGCAAGACTCACCGAAGACCAGCTCGCGATGTTGAGGGACGGCTAGCGGATCACGGACCGGAGCCGATCCTCTTCCGTTATGCGAGGATGATGCGGCGACACATGCGTCGGAGGCGCGGTCGATGGGCGGCAAGGCATCGCAGGCTTGGAGGAGGCTCGGCGGAAACGCCGTGGGTAGATGGCTGTTCAGCCGCGCGATATGCCTGAAGGCGCCCTACTTCGCGTCCATCCGTCCGCTGTTCCGTCGGCTCGAACCCGGCCTCTGCGAGGTCGGGTTCCGCAAGCGGCGCGCCGTGCTCAACCACATCGGCACCGTGCACGCGATCGCGATGTGCAACGCGGCGGAGCTCGCGGGCGGCCTCGTCACCGAAGTCACCCTCCCCGAGACGCACCGCTGGATCCCCAAAGGCATGCGGGTCGAGTACCTCAAGACGGCCACCACCGACCTCGTGGCGACCGCGCGCTGCAAGCTGCCGGAGATGCTCGCGGACCAGCAGACCCTGGAGGTCGCCGTCGAGGTCCGAGACACATCGGGGTCGACGGTGTTCCGCGCGCTGATCGACATGCATGTGTCGAGGCGCAGACCTCGCTGATCGCTCCCGGACCGCTCCGGGAGCGGCCTCTCACAACGCGTCGAGCGGGATCTTGAGGTAAGAGATGCCGTTGGACTCCGCGGGCGGGCGCTCGCCCGCCCGGATGTTCACCTGCACCGACGGCAGGATCAGCACCGGCATCTGCAGCGTCGCATCACGCCGCGTCCGCATCTCGACGAACTGCGCTTCGGCGATGCCGTCGCGCACATGGATGTTCTTCGCACGCTGCTCGGCGACCGTGGTCTCCCATGCGATCGGCCGATCGGTAGGCGGATAGTCGTGGCACATGAAGAGCCGCGTCTCCGGCGGTAAGGCGAGGATCCTCCGGACAGAGGCGTAGAGCGTCTTCGCGTCACCGCCCGGGAAGTCGCAGCGCGCCGTCCCGACATCCGGCATGAAGAGCGTGTCGCCGACGAACACCGCATCACCGACCCGGTACGCCATGCACGCGGGCGTGTGACCCGGCACCGCCATCGCCCTCGCCTCCAGGCGGCCGATGTGGAACACCTGGTCGTCCTCGAGCAGCACATCGAACTGGGAACCGTCGACGCGGAACCCGGGCTCGAGGTTGAAGATCCGCTTGAACACCTGCTGAACCGCGGTGATCCGATGACCGATCGCGATCTTCCCGCCGAGCTTCGCCTTCAGATAAGGCGCCGCGCTGAGATGGTCGGCGTGCGCATGGGTCTCGAGGATCCACTCCACGCGCAAGCCCTGCGCCGTGACGAAGTCGATGACCTGGTCGGCGGATGCGGTGCGGGTCCGACCGGACTTCGGGTCGTAGTCGAGCACCGGGTCGACGATCGCACAGGCCGTGCCCGGGCCGTCATGGACGATGTAGGTCACCGTCGCGGTCGCCGGATCGAAGAGGCCGTGGACCTGGGGGTTCGGATGCTGTCCGGTCATGTCGTGCTCCTTCATATATATCGGCAATATTATATTTACTTGTATATTGTTTTTCAATAGAGTGGCGCCATGGACGCTGGAACGCTCGACCTCGAAGACATGCAGGCCTCCGCGGAGCGCGCCTGCGGGCTGATGAAGGTGCTCGCCAACCCGGACCGCCTGCTCATCCTCTGCCGGCTCTCGCAGCAGGAGATGTGCGTGGGCGAACTCGAGACCGACCTCGGCATCGTCCAACCTACGCTTTCGCAGCAGCTCACCGTGCTGCGCAAGGCAGCGCTCGTCACCACGCGGCGCGACGGCAAGCACATCTTCTACTCGCTCGCCGCCGGACCCGCGCTCGAGGTGATCCAGGTCCTGTACAGACACTTCTGCGCCGGTGACGCCGGCACCCGACGCTCCCGGAGGAGGACACGATGACCCTCGACTGGATCCATTTCACGCCGTGGACCGCCTTGGCGGGCGGCATCCTGCTCGGCCTCGCCTCGGCGGCGTTCATCCTGCTCAACGGGCGGGTGCTCGGCATCAGCGGCATCCTCGGCGGCCTGCTCGCCCCGCGACGCGGCGACATCGGCTGGCGCATGTCGTTCCTCGCAGGCCTGCTGCTCGCGCCGGCGGTGCTGGCGCTGCTGGCGCCCGGCCTGATCCGCGCACCGCGCATCGACGCGGGCACCGTCACGCTGATCGCCGCCGGGTTGCTGGTCGGCATCGGCACCCGCTACGGCTCCGGCTGCACCAGCGGCCACGGCGTCTGCGGGCTCTCCCGGCTCTCGCCGCGCTCGC
>DAIMYL010000304.1:0-2495 GCA_036734505.1 Steroidobacteraceae bacterium
CCGAAGCAGGCGATCTACGCGTTCCGCGGCGCCGATGTCCATGTCTATACGGCGGCAGCGAAGAAGGTCGCGCCTGCGCACCGTCGCACGATGGGCGTCAACTACCGTTCCGACCAGAGCGTGATCGAGGCCTTGCACACGCTTTGGCGCGCCCGGTCGAACGCCTTCGACGATCCGGGCTTCGACTATGTGGATGTGCAGGCCTGCAAGGACAAGAAGCGCCGCGCAGACTCGGCCGTCGAACCCGGTCTCGATATCCGCTGGGTCGACGCGCGTGTCCTCAAGGGCGAGGAAGGTGATCCGATCGACAGCAAGCGCCCCGCGGAACTCGCGCGGCTCGCTGCAGCCGAGATCGTGGCGTCCCTGTCGACTTCGGAGGATGGAGCATCGCCACGGGTGGAGAGGGCGAGCGGGCTCGCCGTGCTCGTCAACAGCCACGCGCAGGCGGCGACTCTGCAGCGTGCGTTGCGCGATGTCGGCGTGCCGGCCGTCGCCGCGACCCGCAACACCGTGTTCGCCACCGAGGCCGCGCGTTGGCTCGCGACCTGGCTCGATGCCGTCGCCGCGGGCGGTCGCGATCGTGAAGCGCGCGCCGCAGTGGTGACGCCGCTCTTCGGTTGGACCGCGGATGAACTCGCTTGGGCGCTCGACGCCGCCGATCAGGGCGGTGAGCGTTGGCAGGTCTGGACCGCTCGCCTGCATGATGCCGCAGCGCGTTGGTCGCGCTGGGGCTTCGCGCGCGTCTTCGATCGCGAAGTCCTCGATCTCGGTGTGCTGCCGCGCGTGCTTGCGTTGCCGGGCGGCGAGCGGCACGCCACCGATCTGCGTCATCTCTTCGAGCTGGTGCATGCCGAGGAGCGCAGCACCCGCGGCGGTCCGGCCACGCTCGCCGCGTGGCTGCGCGCCGAAGCGGAGGTCGCCGATCAGGAGCGTGCACAGCGCCTCGAAAGCGATGCCGATGCCGTGCGGATCGAGACGGTCCATGCGAGCAAGGGTTTGCAGTACGGCCATGTGCTGTTGCCGTTCACTTGGGACGCAAGGGCACCCGCCAACCTGGGCTACAAGGGGCCGATCCTGCTCCGTGCCGAAGGTCACACCCGCATCGACCTGTCGCCGGCGATGTCGCAGGCGCGGCAGGACGCCGGCGCCGCGGCCCATCAGGAGGCCCGTCGCGAGGACCTGCGGAAGATCTATGTCGCGATGACCCGCGCCGAGCACCGCAATGTCGCGTGGTACGGGCCGATCGGGAAGAACGGCCAGGCGGCTGAGGCGACGGCGATGGGCCGGCTGCTGTTCCGAGCGCCCACCACGAGCGGCCACGACGATGGCGAACTGCCGGATTTCAAAAAGGATACGGCGGCGGCCTGGCCTGTCGCCCGCGAGCGCCTCGATGCTCTCGCGACCCGCAGCGGCGGTACGGTCGTATGGTCTCCCGTCGAGCGCATCCCGAAGGCCGCCGCTTGGCAGCCGCCGCGCGTTGCGCCACCGTCGCCGCCGCAGGCTGCGCCCTGGCCCGCCAGCCGGGGTTCGCTGCGCGGCGAGTGGATGGTGACGAGCTACACCGGCCTCGCGGCGCGCAGTGCGGTGGCGACGCCTGACGGCGCGGAGGGCAACGCCACCACCGAAGGCGAACTCGAGCGCGACGACCTGCGCGCCGGCCGTGACGAGCGACCGAGCGTCGCTGCGCCGGCTTCGACGCCACCGCTGCTCGATGTTCCGATGCCGCGCGATGACCGTGACCGGCTGAAGCGCGGCGGCGGCACGGTCTACGGCACCTTCGTGCACGAGGTCTTCGAGGCCGTCGACTTCCCGAGCGCGCAAGGCCGGGACGGCCGCGCGCTCCGCGATCTGGTCGGCGCCTGCTCGGCGCGCAACGGCCTCCAAGCCGATCCGCAGATCGCCGCGGAACTCGTCGACAAGCTGCCGGGCATCCTCGCGACACCGCTCGATCATCAGGGCGGTGCGCTCGGCGACCCGCTCCGGGGTCTGCCGTCGGGCTTCACGCTCGCGCACATCGACGCGCGCGACCGGCTCGACGAACTCGACTTCAACCTGCGGCTCGGTGCGGGCGCGCGTTACACGCGCACGGCCGCACCCACGACCGCGCGCAAGGGCACGCTCGTCATCGATCCTTCGCGCATCCAGACCGCTTTGGAGGCGGCACTCGACGACACGCGTGCGGAGACGCGTGCGCGCCCGCAGGAGATCGCCCCGGTGCGCGCCTGGCTCAGCCACCACCTCGACCGTGCGCGCCTCGAGGGAGTGCAGATCTTCGAGGAGATCGCCGGCATCCTCACCGGCTCCATCGACCTCGTGTTCCGCGCGCACCCGGATGCGGCGCAGCGCGCCGCCGGCGACACCGACCCGCGCTGGTTCGTCGTCGACTACAAGACCAATGTGATCGAGACCTCGATGCCGGGGCATTTCACGGGGCCGTGGCTCGCCTGGAAGATGGCGACCACCGGCTATCCGCTGCAGGCGCTGCTCTACACCGT
>DAIMYL010000305.1:0-2492 GCA_036734505.1 Steroidobacteraceae bacterium
AGGAGATCCACGAGCAGCCGCGCGCCATCGCCGACACGCTCTCCGAGCGCGTCGCGAACGGCCGTCTGCTCGAGGCCGCGTTCGGTCCGGCGGCCATGAAGGTCTTCGGAGAGGTGGAGCATGTCCACATCGTCGCCTGCGGCACCAGCTACCACGCGGGCTGCGTCACGCGGTATCTGATCGAGCAGCTCGCGAAGATCCCCTGCGTCGTCGAGATCGCGAGCGAGTACCGCTACCGCCAGCCGGTGGTCCCGAAGAATTCATTGTTCGTCACCATCTCCCAGTCGGGCGAGACGGCCGACACGCTCGCCGCGCTGCGCCTCGCCAAGGCGGGCGGCTATCTGTCGTCGCTCGCGGTCTGCAACGTGCCCGAGAGCTCGCTGGTCCGCGAGTCCGAGCTCGTGATGCTCACGCGCGCCGGCCCCGAGATCGGCGTCGCCTCCACCAAGGCCTTCACCACGCAGCTCACCGCGCTCGCGTTGCTGGTCGTCGCGCTGGCGCGCCGCAACGGCGCCGGCCCCGAGGTCGAGCACACGCTCGTCTCGCGCCTGGTCGAGCTGCCGGGCATCATGGAGAAGACCCTCGCGCTCGACCCCGCCATCCGCGAGCTCGCCAAGCGTTTCGCCGACAAGCACCATGCGCTCTTCCTCGGCCGCGGCACCATGCACCCGATCGCCATGGAAGGCGCGCTGAAGCTCAAGGAGATCTCCTACATCCACGCCGAGGCCTACGCCGCAGGCGAGCTCAAGCACGGCCCGCTCGCGCTCGTCGACGACGACATGCCCGTGGTGGTGGTCGCGCCCAACACGGACCTGCTGGAGAAGCTCAAGTCGAACATGATGGAGGTCCGCGCCCGCGGCGGCGAGCTCATCGTGTTCGCCGATCCGGACGCCGGCATCGAGCCCTCCGAGGGCGTCACCGTGATCACCATGCCGCGGCATGTGAGCTACCTGCAGGCCGCGGTGGTCTACACGCTGCCGCTGCAGCTGCTCTCCTACCACGTCGCCATCCTGCGCGGCACCGATGTCGACCAGCCGCGCAACCTCGCCAAGAGCGTGACCGTCGAGTGATGCGGGCGCATCGCGCGCCGTTGCTTCTCTTGCTCGCGGCCTGCGGGTTCGGATCGGCCTCCGTGCCGGCAGCAGCGCCCGTCCCAGCGCCTGCGGGTCTCCCCCGCGATGCCGACCTCGAAGCCATCGTCGACGGTCTGGTCGGCACCTGGGACAACCGCGCGCAGTACGACGCCGCGCCCGCTGCGCTCAAGGTCGCGCCGTCGGTCGACGGCGAGTGGCTGGATCTGCAGCATGCCCGGTTCACGCGCGTCGCGGCGCCCGCGCTCGGTAGCCATGTGGTCTATCTCGAGTGGCGGCGCGGCGGACCGGACGGTGAGATCTCGCGCCAGCGGCTGTGGTCGTTCCGCCGCGACGCGGCCGGCAAGCTGGTCATGGATTTCTACGCGTTCCGCGACGGCGCGGCGTACGCGGGGCAGGGGATGTCCCCGCAGGCGTTCATGACGGTGACCCCCGAGCAGCTGCGCGGCTATCCACCCGGCTGCGAGCTCGATTTCGCGCGTCAGGGCGGGGGCTTCTTCGGAGCGGTCGGTCCGGAGCGCTGTTCGATCGTCGCGGCTTCCGGGCGGCGCATGGGCATCCTCGCGGAGATCGACATCGGCGCGTCGGGCACGCTCGGCTACCGCGAGTCCGGTCGGCTCGAGGACGGTCGCTACGCCTTCCGCGTGCCGCCGACGCAGCCCTACCGTTTCGTGCGGCTCGCCCGCCCCGCGGCGGACGCCTTCTTCGGCGCGTTGCGCACGCTGTGCGATGCGCCGGGCCGCATCTACACGGGGCGCATCGAGGCCGACGAGCCGCCGCCCGCGCCGGGCGATCCGTTCACCGGCAAGACGCTCGAGATGCGGCTCGCGCGCTGCACGGCCGATACGATCGCGTTGCCGTTCGCGGTCGGTGAGGACCGGAGCCGTACCTGGATCGTCAGCCGCCGGGCCGGCGGCCTGCGCCTGAAGCATGACCATCGGCACGCCGATGGCAGCCCCGACGAGCTCACCGACTACGGCGGCGACGCGTTGCGCGAGGGGACGACGGTGCGGCAGTCCTTCGAGGCGGACGCGGAGTCGGTGGCGCTCTTCACGCGTACCGGTCGCGGCGTGTCGGTCGTCAACGTATGGTCGTTGGAGATCACGCCCGGCGAACGGTTCGTCTACGAACTCGCGCGCCCCGGCGGGCGCCTGTTCAGGGTGGTCTTCGACCTGCGTCCACCCTGACGCCGCGCGCTACAATCGGCGCATGAAGACACTGCGCTCGATCCCTCTCGCGGCGCTCGCCGCGACGCTCGCCGCCTGCGCGGCGCCCACTCCCCGCACGGCGACAGCGCCCGCATCGGCGACGCCGACCACGGCGGTGTCGGAAGTCTCCGCTGATGTCCGCGCCAAGGCGTTCTTCGAGCGCACCTTCGACGAACGCATCGCCGCGAGCCCG
>DAIMYL010000306.1:0-2491 GCA_036734505.1 Steroidobacteraceae bacterium
GTTCTCGGTGGAGGCGAGCGAGGGCGGCTGGATGTTCGAGGGCTGCGCATCGGCGAGCGCCGCCTGCAGCGTGAGCTTGCCGCCGCCCGTCAGCACGAAGCGCTCGGCGCGCAGCTGCGGCTTCATGGAGTTGCCGGGATTCCCCGAACCCGCCATGCCGGACATGCTGTCGATCATGCGAGGGATCTTCGGGCTGAACACATCCGGCTGCAGACCTGCGGCGAACCGCCAACGCTCGTTGGCGGCTTCGATGTAGGCGACGCCCGGATAGACGCCGTACTTCCCCGAGAAGAGATCGCCGTCGAAGAGCTGGGCCTGGATGACGCCGCCCAGCTGGAATCCGCCGTACTCGCGACCGCGGACGGCGATCAGCAGCGTGGAGAGCCGCGCGTCGATCTTGGTCGTCCCCTCGCGCACGCCCGGCACCTTCGGCAGCACGAAGAAGGGCGTCGCGTCGGGCAGCATGCGTGCGCCGGTGGTCGTCACCGTGGTGCGCAACGACCCGCCGATGACCACCCCGACGCCGTCATAGCGACCGGTGACCACCGGCGGTGGCAGCGCTGGGGTCTCCGCCACGACCGCAGACGCGGCGGACGGCGCGCCCAGCCTGCGCTCCAGCGCCTCGATCTGCGCCTGCTGCTCGCGCAGCTGGCGCAGTTGCGCCTCGAGCAGCTCCTGCTGCGCCGCGAGTTTCGCCTTGAGCGCCGCGAGCTCATCGGCGGTGGCGGCCGGCGGCGCCGCGGACGACGCAGACGGCTGCGCCGCCCTCGCCGCGGCCATGCTCAACACGGCCGCGACGACGAACGCGACCGACCACCCGGCGGAGCGCCCGTGCGTCATCAGGGCTTGGCCTCGCCGGCCTTCATCGCTTGGTAGGCCTCGCGACGGTGGTCGTACACCGGCACACCTTCCTTGTAGGTCGTCAGCACCTGGATTGCCTTGATGGTGGCGGGATCGACCTTCAGCGGGTTGGCCGACAGCACGACCATGTCGGCGAGCTTGCCGGCCTCCAGCGTGCCTTTGCTCTTCTCTTCCTTGATCTGGTACGCGGCCGAGCGCGTCACCGCACCGAGCGCGGCGTAGGGCGTCACGCGCTCGTCCGGACCGATGACATTGCCGCTGGCGGTGCGGCGGTTCACCGCGGCATCCACGAGCGCCAGCACCGACGGCGACGGCGTCACCGGCGCGTCATGCGAGAGCGTCCAGGGCACGCCCATCTTCTCGAGGGTGTTCGCGGCGGCCGACTTGTTGGCGCGCTCGGCGCCCCACAGCCGCACCACGCCATCGCCCGCCGTCACGATGCCGGCGGAGAGGAAGGTCGGCACCGCCCCGACCTTCTTCATGCGCTCGATCTGGTCGGGACGCATGAAGGTGGCGTGGATGAACACCGGCCGGTGGTCGCGCATGCCGTGCTTGGCGATCGCCTTCTCGATGGCGCGCAGCGCCTGCTCGACGGCGGCGTCGCCGTTCATGTGCATGTTGATCTGTATGTCGGTGGTCCAGAAGCGGTCGAAAGCCGCCTGCAGCACCTCGTCGGGGATCTGCTGGAATCCCGAGAAGATGCCGGTCTTGCCGGGCGGGTTGTTGGTGTAGGGCTGCGTGAACCACGCGGTGTCGAGGCTGCCGTCGAGCCAGTACTTCACGCCGCCCATGCGCACGCGGTTGATGTAGCTCTTGTTGAGGTCCGGGCGCTTGTCGAGCAGCTTCTGGGCGACGCCCGACTCGTCCGGCGCGTAGGCGCGCGACACGCCGTACGCGGCGTCGAGCACCTGGTCGGTGATCGAATCCTTCGCGCAGACATAGAGGTCGATCGGCAGCAGCTTCTTGTCGATGGCGTTGAGCACGAGGTCGATGTCGTCGTTGCCGAGACCGAGGCCGCAATCCTGGGCCGTGGTCTGGCCGTGCTTCGCCCACTCGGCGGCGCCGGCCTTCATCGCGCGGTCGGCGAGCTCGCCGGTGAACGCCGGACGCTGCGCGCGCACGGCGTTGAGCGCGGTCTCCTCCATGGGACCCAGCGGCTCGCGGCTGCCGGGCTTGCGGGTGAAGTTGCCGCCCTCCGGGTCCGGCGTGTCCGCCGTGACGCCCGCGAGCTTGAGCAACGCCGAGTTGGCCGAGCCGAGATGCCCCGAGGAGTCGACGATCAGCACGGGCCGCGTCGCCGACACCTGATCGAGTTCGGCGGCGGTCGGCGTGCGGTTCTCGGCGAGGGCCGCCGCCTTGTAGCCGAAGCCGACGATCCACGCGCCCTCGGGCACGGTCTCGGCGTGCTTCTTGAGGCGCGCGAGCAGTTCGGCGAGGTCGGCGGACCCCACGAGATCGGAATCCATCAGGTTCTTGCCGAAATAGACCATGTGGCCGTGGGTGTCGATGAACCCCGGCAGCAGCGTCTTGCCGGCGAGGTCGACCTGGGTCGCGCCGGCGCCGGCGGCCTTGTCCACCTCGGCGCGCGTGCCGACGGCGAGGATCTTGCCCTCGCGCACCGCCAGCGCCT
>DAIMYL010000307.1:0-2483 GCA_036734505.1 Steroidobacteraceae bacterium
TCACGGATGATCGCCTGCGCGAGCACGGTGGCGGTGGTGGTGCCGTCGCCGGCCTCGTCGGAGGTGTTGGAGGCGACCTCCTTGACCATCTGCGCGCCCATGTTCTCGAACTTGTCCTTCAGTTCGATCTCCTTGGCGACGGAGACGCCGTCCTTGGTGACGGTCGGGGCGCCGAAGCTCTTCTCGAGCACGGCGTTGCGGCCCTTCGGGCCGAGGGTCGCCTTCACGGCGTTGGCGAGGATGTTGACGCCGCGCACCATGCGCGAACGGGCGTCATCGCTGAAACGGACTTCTTTGGCAGCCATTTTTTGGTGTTCCTTGCGTGGGGGTTGCGGCTTACTTGCCTTCGATCACGGCCATGATGTCTTCCTCGCGCATCACGAGGAGCTCTTCGCCGTCGATCTTCACTTCGGTGCCGCTGTACTTGCCGAACAGGATCTTGTCGCCGACCTTGACGTCGAGCGCGCGGACCTTGCCGTCCTCGAGGATCTTGCCCTTGCCGGTGGCGACGATCTTGCCCTGCGAGGGCTTCTCGGTGGCGCTGTCGGGGATGACGATGCCGCCCGGGGAGGTGCGTTCCTCCTCCAGGCGCTTCACGATCACGCGGTCATGAAGCGGACGGATTTTCATGTTTCACTCCTTGCTGAAACGGATTGCTGGGATGGCAGGGAGGAGCGTGTTAGCACTCTCCCTGCGTGGCTGCTAATGATAGCGACGGAATGTTTCATTTCAAGGCCGGACCGGGATATGCTGATGGGCTCGACCGACCCCCGTTTCGGTAACTCCATGAATTTCAAGCGTTTATCCTCCGGGCTGCGGCGCGCCCTCGGCCTCATGTCGTTATCCCTGCTCGCCGCCCCGAGCCTCGCCCAGATCGGCGGCTCCCAGTTCCTGCCCCCGTCCGAGGCGTTCAAGGTCGAAGCCGTGGCCGAGGGGGCGGACCGGGTACGGGTCGACTTCATGGTCACCCCCGGCTACTACCTTTACCGGCACCGCATGAGCTTCGCGGTCGACCCGAAGGTCGGCCCGGTCGCGGCCACGCTCGGCGCTGCGGACATCCCGGCCGGTGAATGGAAAGAGGACGAGTTCTTCGGCCGTCAGCAGGTGTTCCACGAGAGCATGAGCGTCACGGTACCCGTGTCGCGTGCGCCGGGCGGTGCCCTGGAACTCCCCCTGGTCGTGGGCCTGCAGGGCTGCGCGGAGGCGGGGCTCTGCTACCCGCCCGAGTGGCGCCGGTTCAAGGTCATGCTGCCCGCTGCGTCGGGCAGCGCTGCAGCGGGTCCGCCGCCGGGCGCGACGGGCGGCGCGGGCGGCTTCGTGTCCGAGCAGGACCGGCTCGCCTCGCTGATCCGCGACGGCAGCCTGCCCGCGGTGCTCGCCACCTTCTTCGGGCTCGGCCTGCTGCTCGCGTTCACGCCCTGCGTGCTGCCGATGGTCCCGATCCTCTCCGGCATCATCGCCGGCCAGGGCGCGTCCGCCACGCCGCGCCGCTCGTTCACGCTGTCGCTCGTCTATGTGCTCGGCATGGCCTTCACCAACACGCTGGCCGGCATCGGCGCGGCGGCGGCGGGACAGCAGCTGCAGGCCTTCTTCCAGCAGACCTGGATCATCGTCGCCTTCGCGCTGCTGTTCGTGGTGCTCGCCGCCTCGATGTTCGGGCTCTTCACGCTGCAGCTGCCCGCGGCGCTGCAGACGCGTCTCGCCGCGGCCAGCAACGCGCAGCGCGCTGGCACGCTGTGGGGCGTCGCCGCGATGGGGGCGCTCTCCGCGCTCATCGTCTCGGCCTGCGTCGCGCCGCCGATGTTCGCGGCGCTCGCGGTGATCGCCCAGACGGGCGATGTCGCACGCGGCGGCAGCGCGCTCTTCGCCATGTCGCTCGGCATGGGAGCGCCGCTGCTCGCGGTCGGCGCCTCCGCGGGGCAGCTGCTGCCGCGGGTCGGCGCCTGGATGGAGGCCGTCAAGGAGTTCTTCGGCGTGCTGATGCTGGGCGTCGCGGCCTGGATGCTGGCGCGCGTGCTGCCGGCGCACCTCGCGCTCATCGCCTGGGCCGTGCCTGCGCTGGCGCTCGCCTGGGTGCTGTGGCGGCTGCGGCCGCGTGACGAGGCCGCTGAATGGCTGACGCGCGTCGCCGCGGTGGTCGCGGCGGCCTACGGTCTCGCGCTCATCGCCGGCTCGGCGCTCGGCGGCCGCGACCCGCTCGCACCGATCCCGCAGTTGGCGCGGCAGGTGAAGACGCTGGAGTTCCGCAGCATCAAGGGCACGGCGGGGTTGGACAAGGAACTCGCCGCGGCGGCGATGGCGGGACGGCCGGTGATGCTCGATTTCTACGCCGACTGGTGCGTCTCCTGCAAGGAGATGGAGCGCTACACCTTCACCGATCCGGCGGTGCAGAAGGCGCTCGCGGGCACGGTGCTGCTGAAGGCCGATGTCACCGCCAACGACGAGGCCGACCAGGCGCTGCTCAAGCGCTTCGGCATCTTCGG
>DAIMYL010000308.1:0-2472 GCA_036734505.1 Steroidobacteraceae bacterium
GCAAGCCCGGCGCGAAACCCGTCGGCTATATCGACGCCAAGCGCGTCGATGCGACCACCGAAGCCGATATCGCCGCCCACAAGGCCGAGGACGATGCGGCCGCCAAGCGGGACGCCGCCCGGTATGTGCGTCGGGTGCGGCGGCGGCTTGGCTTCAGTCAGTCCGAGTTCGCCGAACGGATCGATGTGTCGCTGGACACCCTCCGCAACTGGGAGCAGGGCAAGCGCTGCCCGACCGGCGCCGCCAAGGCGCTGCTGAAGGTGTTGGACAAAGCGCCGGAGGCAGCGTTGATGGCGTTGAGGTGAGGGCGCGCAAGGTGGTCGGAGGAAAAACGGTTGGAGACCGGATATGATTAATTCTGATTAACTTCGATTAGGCATCGACCCTATGCCCTCCCCCGACACCCGCGTCCTGACCGCCCATGTCCCCACCGAGCTGGCCAGCCGCGTCGACGCGCTGGCCGAGCGGCTGGAGCGTTCGCGCGGCTGGGGCGTCAAGCAGGCGCTGACCGCCTGGGTCGAGGAGGAAGAGGAGCGCCACCGGCTGACGCTGGAGGCGCTCGCGGAGGCCGATGCCGGACCGGGCATCCCGCACGAGCGGGTCAAGGCGTGGTCGGACAGCCTGACCCGCGGGCAGCCCTCGGCTGTGCCGACTTGCGACTGACCTGGACGGGCAAGGCGCTCTCAGACCTCGCGCGGCTGCACGCCTTCCTCGCCGATACGCACCCACCGGCCGCCGCGCAGGCTGTGCACGCGATCGTCGCCGCGGTCGGACGCCTGCCGGAGCGCCCCCGCATCGGCCTGCGCCTCGAGGAGTTCGCACCGCGCGAGGTACGCCGCCTTATCGTCGGGCGGTATGAGGTGCGTTATCTCGTCGAGCGCGACGCCCTGCATGTGCTGCGGATCTGGCATACGCGGGAGGATCGGTAGGCGTGACGCCTCACCCCCAGATCAATCCCTCACCTGCATCATCCGCCCGCGCGCGGTCTGGCTCGCCTGCCTCGGATGGGAGGCGACCCACAAGAGATGTCACATGGGGAAAGAAGATGGCGGAGCGGACGGGACTCGAACCCGCGACCCCCGGCGTGACAGGCCGGTATTCTAACCGACTGAACTACCACTCCGCCGAAACATGGTGGGTGCTGAGGGTTTCGAACCCCCGACCCTCGCCTTGTAAGGGCGACGCTCTACCGCTGAGCTAAGCACCCCTCCAAGAGCGGCGCGCAGTGTAAGCGGTTTAGTGCGCCGCGGGAACCCCCTTGCCACCCCGGCGGCGACGGCCCTTGGCGGGCGGGGTCTCGGCCGGGGTGTCGGAGGCCGGCGGGGCCGGCAGCGGCGCGGGCCGCGAGGCGAGCGCGATCTCGAGCACCTCGTCGATCCACTTCACGGGGCGGATGTCGAGGTTGCCCTTGATGTTGTCGGGGATCTCGGCGAGGTCCTTCTGGTTGTCGACCGGGATGACGACGGTGGTGATGCCGCCGCGGTGCGCCGCGAGCAGCTTCTCCTTGAGGCCGCCGATCGGCAGCACTTCGCCGCGCAGGGTGATCTCGCCCGTCATGGCGACCTCGGACTTCACCGGGATCTTGGTGAGGGTCGAGACGAGCGCGGTGCACATGCCGATGCCCGCCGAGGGGCCGTCCTTCGGGGTCGCGCCCTCGGGCACATGCAGGTGGATGTCGAGCTTCTGGTAGAAGTCCGACTCGAGGCCGAGGTTCGCGGCGCGGCTGCGCACCACGGTCATGGCGGCCTGGATGGACTCCTGCATCACCTCGCCCAACTGCCCGGTGTGCTGCAGCTTGCCCTTGCCGGGCACCGTGGCGGCCTCGATGGTCAGCAGCTCGCCGCCGACCTCGGTCCAGGCGAGGCCGGTGACCTGGCCGATGCGGTTCTCTTCCTCGGCCTTGCCGTAGCGGAAGCGCTGCACGCCGAGGTACTTCTCGAGGTTCTCCTGCGTGACGGTGACGCTGGTCGCGGCCTTCTTGTCGCCCTTGCGGCTCGACTTCTTCTGGCCGACGAGCAGCTCGCGCACCGCCTTGCGGCAGATCTTGGCGACCTCGCGCTCGAGGTTGCGCACGCCCGCCTCGCGCGTGTAGTGGCGCACGATGTCGAGCAGCACCTCGTCGCCGACGACGAGCTCACCGGCCTTGAGGCCGTTGTTCTCCATCTGCTTCGGCACCAGGTACTTCTTCGCGATGTTCATCTTCTCGTCTTCGGTGTACCCGGGCAGACGGATGACCTCCATGCGGTCGAGCAGCGGCGCAGGGATGTTGAGGCTGTTCGCGGTGCACACGAACATCACCTGCGAGAGGTCGAGGTCGACCTCGAGGTAGTGGTCGTTGAAGGCGTTGTTCTGCTCGGGGTCGAGCACCTCGAGCAGCGCCGAGGACGGGTCGCCGCGGAAGTCCATCGACATCTTGTCGATCTCGTCGAGCAGGAACAGCGGGTTGGTGACCGCGGTCTTGGCGAGGTTCTG
>DAIMYL010000309.1:0-2467 GCA_036734505.1 Steroidobacteraceae bacterium
GCGCGACCGTCGACGCGTCCTGCACGCTGCGCGTCGCGCCGAAGCGCGCGAGCGCTGCGAGCAGCGCGCGCGGCACCAGACGGTCGCGTGTGTCCGCCGGGAGCTCCTCCAGCTGCCGCATGTATTCGCGGGTGTCCTCCGGCAGGATCCGCGCGCCCTCGGGCAGACGGAGCAACCCGGCGTGCAACGCCTGCGCCTCGCGCCGGTAGGCGAGCGTCTTGTAGCCGAGGATCGCCAAGGCCCACAGCATCAGGATGATCTCGGCCTCCTGCTCGTAGTCCTTGATGACCACATAGATGGAGCGCTGCTGCACATACTCGGGGTCCTTGGCCATGGCCTCGCGGTCGGCGCGCATCTGCGCCTCGGCGACGGGGCGCACATGCAGCACATATGCGGAGTGCACCAGGATCACCGACAGCAGCAACGCCACCACGGTGAAGATGAATTCATTGGGAAGCTTTCTGTTCATATGTCGACCGGCAGGGTGATGTTGTTGTCGGCGGAATCCCGGAACTCGGGCAGCTCGTCGAGGGTCACCGGCGCACGGGCGCGATCGCTCGCCGCCTCCTCGTTGGTGTCGCCGTCGTCGACGACCGGCCCGCCGACCGTGGTGGGCGGCGACGGTGCAGCATCCGGCGCCGGCGCAGCCGACGGCGGAGCCTCCGTCGGCGCATCGGGCGACGCCGTGCGCGGCGGTCCGCTCTCCTGCGCGACGGCGCGCACCATCGACAGCGTCGCGCCCCAGCAGAGCAGCGCCGCGGCCGCCGTCCATGCGATCATCTTCGCCGCGCTCGGCGCGGACCTGTCACCCTTCCTCATGTTCACTCCGCGTATCGTGCGATACGGAAACCGATGTCCTGTGAAGCGCTGGCAGGGGCCACGCCCTCGCGCCATGCCGGCCGCAGCTCCGAGAGCACGGCGGTGCGCCAGTTGGCGCCCTTGACCACACGCCGCGCACCCGACGCCGGCCCGGTCGGGTCGTCGCCGCCCGCCGCCGGATCGAACGAAGCATACGCGTCGTGCACCCACTCCGAGACATTGCCCGTCATGTCATGCAGGCCGAGTCCGTTGGCGGGGTACCTGCCGGGCGGCGCGACGGATGGATGTTCGTCCTGCCAGCCTTCGAGCAGCGGCTGCACGATCCCCTCGGCCTCGCTGCCCGCGAGGTTGGCGGAACCGGCCGGCGGCGGCAGATCGTCGCCCCATTCGTAGCGCCGCGCGCGACCGGCGAGCGGCACCTGCCGCGCTGCGTACTCCCATTCGGCCTCGGTCGGCAGACGATAGCCGGTGGTGACGGGTCGGCGCAGCGCCCAACCGTCGCCCGCCTTCTCGTAGGCCGGCGGCAGCCCTTCCTGCGCGGACAGCCAGTTGCAGTACTCCACCGCATCGACCCAGGACACGCCCGACGCCGCCTGCGCGTCGAGGTCGACGGTCCGCCGCTGCACGAATCCCGCGGCATGCGACGGTCGGAACCTCCGGAACTCGCCGTTGGTGACCTCGCGCGACGCGATGTAGACGGGACGGACCAGCGTCACGCGCCGCGTGAATTCATTGGCGCGCCGCCCCTGTTCGCGGCGGTCGCTGCCCATCGTGTAGCCGCCTGCCGGCAGCAGCCGCAGCGCGCGGCCCGTCGGCGTGACGAGCGTCGCCGGCGCGGGCTTCCAGCCGGCGGGTCTGCCCTCGGGCAGCAGCGAGTATTCGACGGTGCGCGCCACCGCCGCGGAGAGGTCGATGTCGAGCGACTGCGGTTGTGAACCGGCGCGCCGCAGCTCGATGCGCTGCGGCCGCGCCGGCAGCTGCAGCGTCAGCGGCGCAAGGCCGCGCTGCTGCCCACCGATCCACACCTCCGCGTCGGCCGGTTCGCCCTGCACGGTCAGCGCCACCAGCACGGGCTGCAGCGTCACCGGCAGCGTGGTGCGCTCACCCGCCCGCGCCGGCACCCGTCGTGTCGCCGCCGCGTACCCCTGCAGCGCGAGACCGAGATCGTGGTCGATGCCGGGGGAGAGCGTCACATCGATCGGCGTACGCCCGCGGAACACGCCCCCGACCGTGACCTCGGCGCCCGCCGGCTGCGAGCGTACGCTGACCACCGCATCCGGCGCGCCGAGCTCGATCGGACCGATGCGCAAGGTCTTGCCGGGCTCGATCAGCACCGCGCTGCGCCACGCGCGGGCGCCCGGTGCGCTCACCTCGAGGCGACGAAGCCCCGCCGGCAGATCGACAGCGGCAGGCAGCGGCGTCGCTGCAGCGCCGTCGACCGACAGCGTCGCCGCGGGCGAGACCGCGCTCGCCTCGAGCCTTCCCCAGCTCGGCCGCATCGCGATGCTCAGCGCCTGCCGTACGCCGCGCCCCTCCACCGTCACGCGCTGCACGGCGTCGAGATGCCGCGGCGCGCGCAGGGTGAGCGTCCGTTCGCCGGCGGCGACCTCGATCGCGCCGGGCGCACCGCCCACCTCGGCGCCGTCGA
>DAIMYL010000310.1:0-2449 GCA_036734505.1 Steroidobacteraceae bacterium
GTTCCTCGAGTTCTTCGACGGCATGTCGATCGGCTCGAACGACATGACGCAGCTCACGCTCGGCGTCGACCGCGATTCAGGCATCGTCGCGCAGCATTTCGACGAGCGCGACCCGGCGGTACGGGCCATGCTCTCGATGGCCATCCGCGCCTGCAAGAGCGCCGGCAAGTATGTCGGCATCTGCGGTCAGGGGCCGTCCGACCACCCGGAGCTCGCGCGCTGGCTGGTCGACGAAGGCATCGACAGCCTGTCGCGCAACCCCGACACGGTGGTCGATACCTGGTTGATGCTGGCGCAGCGCTGAGACCGGCGCTGCGCTAGCGGGTCGCCCTCACGCTGTTGCGGAAGAGGTAGGACGCCGCGAACAGCCCGCCGAGGAAGACCCCGAAGAACGCCATCCACGAGCCGGCGCTGATGCCGATCAGGGCGCCGACCAGCATCAGCGGCACGCCGATCCACTTCGGCGGACCGTACTCGATGACCGCATGACAACCGGTGCAGACCGTGTAGCCATGATGGATGCTGGTGCCGCAGTAGGGGCAATCGATCATCGACACTTCCGTCTCTCCTGCCCGATCGCGTCCGGGCCGCCGTCCACGCGTCGTTGCGTGATGTCAAATGCTAGCCGTGGAGAGCGGCCCGATGCCGTGCGCAAACCGTGAACCGGCGCACAGAGCCCGCGTTAAAGGTATCGCTCAGTGCGACGCCGTGGCCTTGCCCGCGAGGAAGGGGCAGACCGAGAGGTCGACATTGCCGCCCGAGACGATGACGCCGATGCGCTGACCCGGCGCACCGATACGGCCCGCGATCAAGGCCGCGATCGGCACGGCGGACGACGGCTCCACCAGCAACCGCAGGTCCTCGAGCGCGATGCGCATGGCCTCGACGATCGCCCGTTCGCTCACGGTCACCACATCGTCCACGCTCTGCCGGAAGATCGCGTACGGCCGCACGCCGATGGAGCCGCGCAGCCCGTCGGCGATGGTGGGCGGCGAGCCCTGCATGCCGACGCGCACGCCGCCATGGAACGAGCGGGCCGCGTCGTCGGCGACCTCGGGCTCGGCGCCGACCACGCGGCAGGACGGCGCCATGGCGCGCGCCGCGAGCGCGCTGCCCGCGAGCAGGCCGCCACCGCCCACCGGGGCGGTCAGCACATCGAGGTCGGGGTGGTCGGAGAGCAGCTCCATCGCCGCCGTGCCCTGCCCCGCGATGACCCGCGAGTCGTCGAAAGGATGGACGACCTCGGCACCCGTCCGCGCCACCACCTCGGCGAGCGCGGCCTCGCGCGGCGCGAGCCCCGGCTCGCAGGTGACGAGCTCGGCGCCGGCGGCGCGGATCGCCGCGGTCTTCACCGGGTTGGCGTCATGCGGCACCACCACGATGCAGCGCCAACCGATGGCGGCCGCCGCGCGCGCAAGCGCCGCGCCATGGTTGCCCGAGGAATGCGTGGCGACGACGCGCGCCGCGCCGGCGACACCCGCGACAGCGGCCGACGCCGCGCCCCGAGCCGCCTCGAGCTGCAGCAGCGCGTTGCTCGCGCCGCGGAACTTGAACGCGCCCGCGTGCTGCAGGTTCTCGCACTTGAAGAGCACGCGCCGCCCCACCCGCTCGTCGAAGCGCGGCGAGCCGAGCACAGGCGTGCGCAGCACGCGGCCGCGCAGCCGGTCGTGCGCGGCCACCACATCGCCGAAGCTCGGCAGGTCGACCTCGCCGCTCAACACGCGCCCCGCGGTCCGATCGCGAAGAAGGTGTCGCGGTAGTGCTGCAGCTCGCGCACCGACTCGCGGATGTCGTCGAGCGCGAGATGGGTGCCTTCCTTGCTGAAGGCCTCCGCCACCGGCGGCGCCCAGCGCCGCGCGAGCTCCTTGACGGTGCTGACATCGAGGTTGCGGTAATGGAAGAACGCCTCGAGCCGCGGCATCAGCCGCGCCATGAAGCGGCGGTCCTGGCAGATGCTGTTGCCGCACATGGGCGAAGCCCCGGCGACCACATGCTGCGCGAGGAACTCGAGCGTGGCGGACTCGGCCTGCGCCAGCGTCACGGTGCTCGCACGCACGCGGGCGAGCAGCCCCGACCCGCCGTGCTGGCGCTGGTTCCACTCGTCCATGCGCGCGAGCGTCGGCTCGTCCTGGTGGATGGCGAGCACCGGGCCTTCGGCGATGAGCCGCAGCTGCGAGTCCGTCACCAGGGTCGCGATCTCGATGATGGTGTCGGACTCGGGCTTGAGCCCGGTCATCTCGAGGTCGATCCAGATCAGCGCATCGCGGCTCGGTCGGGCGTCCATGGCGAAGTCCCCATCGCCCGCGCACACGGGCAGTCGTGACGAGTGCAGTTGTGACGCAGTCTAGCAGAGGCTACAGTCCACCCCGGCTGCAGCCACGGGACCCCGGCACTTGGCATTCGAAGCGCGAGTCATCGCGGCGCACGGGCGCCATCTGCTGGTGCGCGA
>DAIMYL010000311.1:0-2395 GCA_036734505.1 Steroidobacteraceae bacterium
ATCACCGGTGAGACATAGTAGCCGGTGATTCCGAGGGTGGTCAATGCGCTTCAGGCGCGAAGGCAGGGTACCCGCCGCGGAGGTCGGATCCGAGCGGTGAATCGAGTGCGTTCATATCGATCCACGAAGAAGACGGGCTGGAGGAGCCCCGCGATCATCAAATAAATCCCGGCGTGGTCCAGCCGCCGCCAGATCGCCCGGGTTCCGGTCGACCAGGTGATGCGGTGATGGAGCGCGCTGATCCCGAACGTCAGCAGCGGCTTCACGCCCGCCCGCGACATCACTTACCATCAAGTCCCTCACCCCTTCCTCGTCCGGAGCGTTCCGTGGATCGTCGTGATTTCTTCGCTGCCGCAGGCGCGGCCACCGTGGTCGCCGTCACCGCCCCCCGTGTCGCCCTCGCCGCCACCTCGGACAACCCCTTCCTGCGGGCCTGGACGCTGCCGGATGGCGCACCGCCGTTCGACCTGATCAAGGAAGCGCATTTCATGCCGGCGTTCGAGGCCGGTATCGCCGAGCGCCGCGCCGAGATCCAGGCGATCACCGCGCAGCGCGCCGCGCCGACCTTCGCCAACACCCTCGAGCGGTTGGAGACCGGCGGTGAGGTGCTGAGCCGTGTGCAATCGGTGTTCTCGAACCGGGCCTCGGCGCACACCAATCCCGACATCCAACGCATCCAGCGCGAGGTGAGCCCGAAGCTCACCGCGCTGCGCAACGACATCTATCTGGACGCTGCGCTGTTCGCGCGCATCCAGCAGGTCTACGACGACCGCGCGTCGCTGACGCCGGAACAACGGCGGGTCGTCGAGAAGTACCACCAGGACTTCGTGCGCGCCGGCGCGAAGCTGGATGCGCAGCAGAAGCAGCGCGTCCGCGAGATCGACCAGCGCCTGTCGATGCTGTCCGTGCAGTTCCAGCAGAACCAGCTGGCCGACTCGAACGCGTTCACCCTCGAGCTGAAGACCGATGCCGATCGCGCGGGCCTGCCCGCGTTCGCGCTCGAGGCGGCGCTGCAAGCGGGCAAGGACGCCGGACAGGAGGGCAAGCACCTCATCACGCTGTCGCGCTCTTCGGTCGAGACCTTCCTGCAGCTCGGCGACAACCGTGCGCTGCGCGAGAAGGCCTTCAAGGCCTGGGCCGCCCGCGGCGCCAACGGCAACCAGTGGGACAACCGCAAGATCATCGGCGAGATGGTGGCGCTGCGCGCCGAGCGCGCCAAGCTGCTCGGCTTCGCGACCCATGCCGACTTCGTGCTCGCCGACCGCATGGCGAAGACGCCGACGGCCGCGCGCGACCTGATCGAGCGCGTCTGGAAGCCGGCGCGCGAGCGCGCGCTCCAGGAGCGCGCCGACATGCAGGCGCTGATCGACGCCGAGGGCGGCGGGTTCAAGTTGGAGGGATGGGACTGGCGCTACTACGCCGAGAAGGTGCGCAAGGCGCGCTTCGACCTCGACCAGGACCAGCTCAAGCCCTACTTCCAGCTCGACAAGATGCTGGAGGCGCAGTTCTTCGTGGCCAACCAGCTGTGGGGCCTGCAGTTCGCGGCCCGCACGGACCTGCCCGTGTACCACCCGGATGTGCGCATCTGGGAGGTCCGTGAGCGGGACGGTCGCCTGATCGGTCTCTTCTACGGGGATTTCTTCGCGCGCCCCTCGAAGCAGTCCGGCGCCTGGATGAGCAGCTTCCGCAACCAGCGCAAGCTCGGCGGTGTGCGCACGCCGGTCGTGCTCAATGTCTGCAACTTCAACAAGCCCGCCGCGGGCCAGCCGGCGCTCCTGTCCTACGACGATGCCGAGACCCTGTTCCACGAGTTCGGCCACGCGCTGCACGGCCTGTTGTCGGATGTCACCTTCCCGCGCGTCGCCGGCACCTCTGTGCCGACCGATTTCGTGGAGCTGCCGGCGCAGATCTACGAGCACTGGCTCGGACAGCCGGCGATCCTGACGCGCTTCGCCGTGCATCACCAGACCGGCGAGCCGATCCCCAAGGCGCTGCTCGATCGCCTGATGGCGGCGCGCAACTTCAACCAAGGGTTCGCGACCGTGGAGTTCCTCTCCAGCGCGTTCGTCGATCTCGATGTGCATATGTTGTCCGGCGTCGACGCGGCGACCTTCGACATCGACGCCGCCGAGCGCGATACGCTCGCGCGCCTGCAGATGCCTGCCGAGATCGTCTGCCGGCATCGGCCGACGCACTTCGGGCACATCTTCTCGGGCGGATACTCGGCCGGGTACTACTCGTACATGTGGTCGGAGGTGCTCGATGCCGACGGCTTCGAGGCCTTCAAGGAGACCGGCGACATCTTCGACAAGGCGACCGCCGCGCGCCTGCGCCAGCATGTGTATTCCGCCGGCGGCACGCGTGAGCCGATGGACCTGTACATCGCGTTCCGTGG
>DAIMYL010000312.1:0-2374 GCA_036734505.1 Steroidobacteraceae bacterium
GGCGTGTAGGTGTAGCTCGAGCCGATGCCGAGCGGCAGCCCGAGGCTCCAGTACACGATAAGGAACAGCGTCCAGCCCACGAGGAAGGTGATCGAGTACGGCAGCATCAGCGCGACCAGCGTGCCGATGCCCGCGCGTTGCACATAGCGGCGGCAGAACACGACGATCAGCGGGAAGTAGGGCAGCAGCGGCGTGATGATGTTGGTCGAGCTGTCGCCGACGCGGTACGCGGCTTGGGTCAGGTCGGGCGACACGCCGAGCTGCATGAGCATCGGCACCATGATGGCGCCGATCAGCGCCCACTTCGCCGAGGCCGAGCCGATGAGCAGGTTCACGGTGGCGGTCAGCAGGATGATGCCGGTGAGCGTCACGCCGAGCGGCAGCGCGGCGTCGCGCAGCGCGTTCGCGCCCTTGAGCGCGAGCAGCGCGCCGAGGTTCGACTGGCCGAAGGCGTAGATGAACTGCGCGCAGAAGAACGCCATCACGATGTAGTAGCCCATGCCCGACATGGCCTTGGTCATGCCGGCGACGACATCACGATGTGTCTTGATGCTGCCGGCGGCGACGCCGTAGGCGATGCCGGGCAGCAGGAAGCCGATGAAGATGATCGGCACGATCGACTTCATCAGCGGCGCGCCGGAGTCGAGCAGCTTGCGGACGCCTTCGGCGTCCGGGGGCGCGGCCCAAGCGGTGTCGCCGGTCAGCGACCAGGCGAAGAGCGCGCCGGCGGCGAGGGCGGTGACGAGCGCGGCGCGCAGGCCGCGGCGCTCGGCGGGCTGCAGCGGTTCCTGCGTCGGCAGCGTCGCCGGATCGCCGTCGACGGCGGTCGTCCGCAGCCGCGGTTCGATGACGAGGTCGGTGAGCGCCCAGCCGAGCAGCACGATCACCACGGACGAGGCGGTGGTGAAGTAGAAGTTGTTGAGGGGGGCGATGACGACCGTGGGGTCGACGAGCTGCGCCGCGGTCTGCGTGAGGCCCGCGAGCAGCGGATCGAGGCTCGACGGCACGCCCATGGTGGCGCTGAAGCCGCCGGAGACGCCGGCGAAGGCGGCCGCGATGCCGGCGAGCGGATGGCGTCCGGCGGCGTAGAAGATCACCGCGCCCAGCGGGATGACGAGCACATAGCCCGCATCGACCGCGACATGGCTCAGGATGCCGACCGCGATCAGCGCCGGGGTGAGCAGCATGCGCGGGGTCACGGCCATCGCCGCGCGCAGCGCCGCGTTGATGAAGCCGGTGTGCTCCGCGACGCCGAGGCCCAGCATCGCGACCAGCACCACGCCGAGCGGCGGGAAGGACGTGAAGGTGGAGACCATCGTCGCCATGAACGCCGTCAAGGATTCCCCGGCGAGCAGGTTGCGGATCTCGATGGGCTTGCCGCTGCGCGGGTCGATCTCCGCGAAGGTCATGTTGGACAACAGCGCGCTGACCACCCAGGCGAGCACCATCAGCAGCACGAAGAGCACCGCCGGGTCGGGCAGGCGGTTGCCGATGCGCTCGACGGCATCGAGGCTGCGGGCCAACCAGCCGCGCGGCGTCGCTGTGCGGTCCGGCGTCGGGTCGGTCGGGGCGGGGGTGTTCGTCATGTGGGATCCGTCCGTCGGCAGGTCGGCGGGAGGGGAAGCGGATGCTAACAGTCGTGCGCCATCGCCCGGAACCCCTCCCGCCCGCCGGGCAGCGTCCTGGATATGACCCTGAGATAATGATCTTTTTTGGGCATCGAGGTCGACCGATGAGGCTCTACAGCTACTGGCGCAGTTCCGCCGCGTACCGCGTACGCATCGCGCTGGCTTTGAAGGGTATCGCCTACGAGTGCGTGCCGGTCCACCTGGTCCGCGACGGCGGTCAGCAGCATTCGCCCGAGTACAAGCGCCTGAACCCCGGTGGTCGCGTGCCGACGCTGGAGGTGGACGGGCAGGCCATCTACCAATCGATGGCCATCCTGGAGTGGCTGGAGGAGACCCATCCGCAGACGCCGCTGCTGCCTCCGGATCCCATCGGTCGCGCGCGGGTGCGCGGCCTCGCGCAGCTGATCGTCTCGGACATCCAGCCGCTGCAGAACATCTCCGTCACGAACTACCTGCGCGACGAAGCGCATTGGGCGCCGGAGCGGACCGCTGCATGGCTGCATCACTGGATCGGTCGCGGCATGGCGGCGGTCGAGCAGGCGCTCGACGATCCCGCGACCGGCCGGTTCTGCCACGGCGATTCGCCGACGCTGGCCGATCTCTGTCTCGTGCCGCAGTGCTACGCGTCGCGGCGCTTCGGGGTCGATGTGGCGGCGTATCCGCGCATCGCCGCCATCGAGGAGCGCTGCCTCGCGCTGCCTGCGTTCCGCGCCGCCGCGCCCGAGGCGCAACCCGACGCCGAGATC
>DAIMYL010000313.1:0-2373 GCA_036734505.1 Steroidobacteraceae bacterium
CGGGCGGCGATCTGCCAGCGCTTGTTGATCTCCCATCGACCGCCGATCGCCGCGAAGTGCTGGCGGTTGAAGTCCCAGTCGTAGGACCCGCGGCCGTCCTGGTCATCGACGCGATAGCGGTTCCAGGAATAGACGAAGTCGGCGGCCCAACCGCGGGCGAACGCCCGCGTCAGCACGACATCGACACCGGCGTTGCTGCCCTTGCCGGCGTTGGTGATTCGTCCGTCGGTGCGGCTGCCTTCGACGAGCCGATCATCCAACCGCTGCGCGTAGGCCTCCACCAGCAGGTTGAGGTCGTCGCGGATGCGGTAGTCCACCCCGGCGCCGAGATGGATGAGGCGCTCGCTCTTGAGGCGGGCGTTGGAGGGGTCGCTGGAGCGCGCCAGGTTGCGCGGCGACTCGTAGAACACGCCCGAGGTCGCCGAGAACCGCAACGAGGGGGACAGCGCGTAGTTGAACGACACACGGGGCGACAGCAGGTCCTCGCGGCTGAAGCCGTCGTGGTCATAGCGCAGGCCGACGCGCAGATCGGCGGCGCCCCAGTCGAAGAGCTGCTCGCCGTACAGCGAGTAGTTGTTCCCGCTCTTCCGGTAGGTGGAATCGATGTCCGAGGGCCGCAGCACGATGTACCTCGCACCGGGCGGGCGCGGGTCGTCCGACTCGTACATGAAACGGATCCAGTCCTCGCGCAAGCGGGTCGCGTAGTCGAGATCCGTGCGGGTCAGATGCAGACCGGCGGCGAAGCGGCCGAAGCGGTTGCCCATCGTCACATCGCTGCGCCATCCGAGTTCGGATTCCTTCTCCGTGACCGTGAGCAGGCGCTCGCGCACCGGCACTTGAGCAGCCGGCGTGCCGATGGGGACGAGGTCCGGATAGGCCTCACCCTCTGCGGACCGCTTGTCGCTCTCGCGGAAGTACAGGCGGTCGACCCATTCACCGTCCTCGCCGAATCGCCGCCGCCACGTCGTGCCCAGCAGCATCAGGTCCTGCTCGTCGTTCTGCAGCCCGAGATCCTCGATGCCCTCCTCCTCTTCCTGGGCGGCGAGGATGTTGTCGATGTTGCGCTCGTACTCCTCCGGCGCGTAGATCGCGAGGAACTCGACCTCGTCGTCGTTCCGCAGGCGGGTCCGCGTCTTCAGGATCACATCCGTCGACACGGGCGCGCCGAGGTCCTCCTGGCCGATGGTCTCGAAGAACTGGCCGAAATCGAAGCGCCGCGCCTGCAGGAACATCGAGGTGCGGTCGTCGATACCGCTCGGCCCTTCATACAGGACCTCGACACCCGCGAGATCCACGCGCAGGCTGCCGACCGGCGACGGGCCACCGCCCGCCACATCGAACTGCAGCAAGGAAGCCTTACGGCCGCCGAATTCGGCGCTCCAGCCACCCGGCGAGAACTCGGCTCCGACCACCGCGTTCGGCGCGAAGATCGAGTAGCGGCCGCCGTTCACCACATCGTCCTGCTCGCCCAGCGTCTGCTCGAAGTGGACGACCTGCTGGAACGGGAAACCGTCGACGAAGATCAGGTTGTTCTTCGGGCCGTGGCCGCGCACCGAGAAGCTGGCGAACTCGCCGTTCGACACCACGCCGGGCAACCCCACCAAGGCCCGCATCACATCGCTGCCGCTGCCGGCCGCGTTGCGCAGCTCGTCACGGGTGACGTACCGGTCCGCCGCGCTGCCGTTCGGGTCGGCGCGCAGCGCCCGGGAGACGATGACCACCTCCTCCAGGGCGGTCGCGACCGGACGGAGCTCGAAACGCACGAGCCCGACCCGGCGTTCGATCACCCGGACTGCCGGTTCGACGCCCGGAACATAGCCGTCCATGACGGTCCGGACTTCGTGGAAGCCGTCCGCGAGACCGGCGAAGGACGCCGAACCGTCCGCGCCGGTCGTCGCCCGTTCCTCGACGCCGTCACGCGAACGGGCGGTCACGGCGACACCAGCCAGCGGTCGGTTCGTCGTCGCATCGACCACCCGTACCGATAGTCCACCGACCGCCGCCTGGACGCCGGACGACAAGCTGAGCAGCAGCAACGAGGCGACGAGGCGCCCGAAGAGACGGGTGGATCGGGACATGGACATCCTGCAGTTCCTCACGATGGCTTGGCGGACGGGCGCCTTGGAGACCGTCAGACCGCGACTCCACCGGAAAAGATCCGCCGCTGGTACGCGGCGCGCCACCGACGGCGTCATCTCCGCATGAACGGCGATTCCGGCGCATCGGTGGTGGCACCCCCTCCCCAGCGCGATGCCCGGCGCGCTGATCGGCTACCGCGCGGACGATGGCCGTCAGCACACGCGCATCAACAACCGCGGGAACGCGAGCGTCTGGGCCTTGCCGATCGACCTGTTGCCGGAACGGATGGGCGAG
>DAIMYL010000314.1:0-1176 GCA_036734505.1 Steroidobacteraceae bacterium
CCGGCGCCGATGATCAGGATGCTCTGGATGTCTGTGCGCTTGGGCATGGCGGACTCAGGCGCCGCGCCGACGCCGCATGGCGTCGGTGAAGCGTTGGAAGAGATGGGCGACGTCGCGGGGCCCGGGGCTCGCCTCCGGGTGGCCCTGGAAGCTGAAGGCCTCGCAGTCGGTGCGCGCCACGCCCTGCAGCGTGCCGTCGAACAGCGAGCGGTGCGTGGCGACGAGGTTCGCGGGCAGCGTGCTCTCGTCGATGGCGAAGCCGTGGTTCTGCGAGGTGATGAGCACCCTGCCCGTCCGCAGGTCCTGCACCGGATGGTTCGCGCCGTGGTGGCCGAACTTCATCTTGACGGTGCGCGCCCCGCTGGCGAGCCCGAGCAGCTGGTGGCCCAAGCAGATGCCGAACACCGGCACCTTCGCCTCGATGACGCGGCGGATGGCGCGGATGGCGTAGTCGCAAGGCTCGGGGTCGCCGGGACCGTTGGAGAGGAACACGCCCTCGGGTGCGAGCGCGAGCGCCTGCTCGGCGGAGGCCTGCGCCGGCAGCACCGTCACCTGGCAGCCCGCATCGACCAACAGCCGCAGGATGTTGTGCTTGATGCCGTAATCGAAGGCGACCACCCGGTACGGGCGATGCCCCTCGGGCGGCGGCGGCGGCGCATCGAAGCCGGACCCCGCGGTCCAGTCGTAGCGCTCAGCGGTGCTCGCGACCTTCGCGAGGTCCATGCCCTTGAGTCCGGGGAAAGCGCGCGCCGCCTCGAGCGCAGCGGCCTCGCTGGCGCCGGCTCCGGCGACGATGCAACCCGACTGCGCGCCCTTCTCGCGCAGGATGCGCGTGAGACGACGGGTGTCGATGCCGGCGATGGCGACCACACCCTGGCGGACGAGGAACTCCTGCAGCGTCTCCTCCATGCGCCAGTTGCTGGCGCGCGGCGGCAGGTCGCGCACCACGAGCCCGGCGGCGAAGGCGCGCGAGGACTCCATGTCGAGCGCGTTGGCGCCGACATTGCCGATGTGCGGATAGGTGAGAGTGACGATCTGACGGAGGTAGGACGGGTCGGAGAGGATCTCCTGGTAACCCGTGAGAGCGGTATTGAAGACGACTTCGCCGGAGGTGCTGCCTTGCGCGCCGATGGATAGGCCGCGGAACACCGAACCGTCCGCGAGCGCCAGCACTGC
>DAIMYL010000314.1:1276-2362 GCA_036734505.1 Steroidobacteraceae bacterium
GGCGATGTGACCGAGGACCACCCTCTCACCTGCGGCCGCGAACACCACTTCGTGCTCGCCGACGATGTCGCCGGCGCGCACGACCGAGTAGCCGATCCCGCCCTCGCGTCGCGGTCCGTGACGGTCGTCGGGGAGGCGCGCAGCGTCGTGATCGAGGCCGCGGCCCTCGGCCGCCGCCCGACCGAGCGCGAGGGCCGTGCCGGAAGGCGCATCGACCTTCGCGCGGTGGTGCGCATCGAGGATCTCGATGTCGAACTCCGCCGGCAGCGCACGCGCGGCGGCGCGCACGAGCTCCGCGAGCAGCGTGACGCCGATGCTGGTGTTGGCGGCGATGAGCACCGGCACGCGCGCTGCGGCGGCCCGCGCCGCCGCCTCCGCATCGGCGCCGAGGCCGGTGGTGCCGACGAGCGCCGCGACCCGCGCCCGCGCGCAGGCGGCGAGGTTGGCGGCGGTCGCCGCGGGAGACGAGAAGTCGATCATGACATCCGGGGTCTCGCCGCGCCCCGCGCCGCCCGCGAGGGCCGCGTCGATGTCGGCGCCGACCGCCACACCGAGCGGCGCAAGGCCCGCGAGCGTGCCGAGATCACGGCCCTGGACAGGTGGCCGCGAACCGTCGTCCGGACGGTCGATGGCCGCGACGATGCGCAGTCGATGCGACTCCGCGACGGCCCGCGTGATCGCGAGCCCCATGCGCCCGGAGGCGCCGACGAGCAGGATCTTCTTCGACACGGGCCCCGCCACCGGGACTCAGCGTCCCGAGAAGAATCTCTTCACGCCCTCGAGGAACCCCTCCTCGCGCGGCGTATGGCTCTTGCCGTCGTCGCGCAGGGACTGGTCGAACTTGCGCAGCAGCTCGCGCTGCTCCGCGGTGAGGTTCACGGGCGTCTCCACGACCACGCGGCAGTATAGGTCGCCGCGCGAGCCGCCGCGCACCGGCTTGACGCCCTGGTCGCGCAGGCGGAACTGCCGCCCGGACTGCGTCTCGGCCGGGATCTTGATCGCGACCTCGCCCTGCAGCGTCGGCACGTTGACCGAACCGCCGAGCACCGCGGTCGCGAAGCTCACCGGCACCTCGCAGTGCAGGTC
>DAIMYL010000315.1:0-2349 GCA_036734505.1 Steroidobacteraceae bacterium
CCGTGCAGCAGCGAGGCGTGCAGGATCTCCTCGCTGACCGGCAGGATCAGCGAGGCGCCTTCGGCGACCGCGAGGTCGGATATCTCCCGCAGATAGGCCTCGCGGTCCTGCACCGGCGAGGTCACCACCACGCTGCGTGCGACCGCGCGCGAGGCGCCGGTGAGATGCCGCTTGAACGGCTCGGCGACGATGACGCGGCAACCCGCCCCCCGCAGCGCCCGCGCCACCTCGAGCGCCTTCGGCAGACGCCCGAGCGTCAGCAGCACGGTGGGGCCGCTCATGCGCCCGCCCGGCGCCGCACGCGGCACATCAGCTGCTTCTCGGGCCGTGTCGTCAGCCGCGCCACCGGGCGGATGCGATCGGCGTCGAGGATCTCGAAGTCGTAGCGACGGCAGAGCCGCGCGAGGATCAGGCTCGCCTCGAGCTGCGCGAACCCCGCGCCGATGCAGACCCGCGGCCCGAGCCCGAACGGCAGATAGGCCCCGGGGATCAGCTCATGTTCGCGCTCGGCGGAGAACCGGTCCGGGTCGAAGGCGTGCGGATCCTTCCAGAGGTCGCGATGCCGATGGATGGTCCACGGCGCGATCATCAGCATGGTGCCGCGCTTGGCACGATGACCGCCGATGACCGCGTCCTGCGCCGCGACGCGCGGGATGAAAGGGATCGGCGGATAGAGCCGCAGCGTCTCCTTGAACACGTTGCGCACGAAGGTCATGCGCCGCACCTGTTCCAGCGACAGCGCACCGTCGCCCGACGCGTCGACCTCGGCGCGCAGCCGCGCCATCGCCTGCGGCTGCAGGCCGAGGATCATGAAGGTCCAGATGAGCGCGCTCGCCGTGGTCTCGTGGCCGGCGAGGAACATCACGCCGAGCTGGTCGAGGAGCTCCTTGCGCGTGAACGAGCCGCCGGTATCGAGGTCGCGCGCCGCGATGACCTCTGCGGCGATGTCGTCCCAGACCGCCCCGCCCTCGCCGCCATCGAGATGGCTGTCGACCAGCTCGCCGAGGTGATGCCGGATGCGCTCGCAGGCGGCGAGCACCTCCGGGTGCTGGGGGATGGCCGCGAACGGCTTGTCGAACACCAGACGCTTGAACTCGACCTGTGCGCAGGTGCGCTCGAACACCGTGAACGACTCGAACACGTCGATCGCCGTCTGCGAGCGCAAGGAGGTCGAGAACACGGTGCGGCAGATGATGTCGGCGGTGAGATGGCTCATCGCGAGGTCGAGCGAGAACGGTTCGCCCGACGCGGCGAGCGCGTCGAGCCGCTGTTCATAGTCGTCGACCGCCGCGGACATCGAGACGAAGGCCTTGCCGAGCCGCATGTGCGAGAAGGCCGGATCGATCATGCGCCGTTGCCGCCGCCAGACATCACCGTGCGACACGAAGATGGAGTTGCCGACCAGAGGCTCCAGTGCGCCCGCCATCAGGTCGTTCTTGGGGTAGATGCCCGCCGGGTCGGTGAGCACATCCCGGAGCAGTTCGGGATCGTTGACGATCAGGATGCCGCGCCGCGAATAACCGAGCCACCCCGCACGCACGCGATAGGCCTTCGCGGGCAGCAGGCTCATCAGATCGCCGCCACCGCGCGCCGCCGTGCGCAGCAGCGAGATGACCGCGGCGAGCGGCGTGGGCCGGGGCGGGCAATACATGGTGGGACTACCCTACCGCCTGACGGCTGCGGCGTGAAGGGCGTCTTTGACAAGCCGCGCGGCACGGGCGCAGCATGGTCACGCATGGAATCGCTGGTGCCGGCCGCGTTCTTCACCTTCATAGCGCTGCACATCGCGTTCGGCAGCGTGGGTCTCGTCGCGTTCTGGGTGCCGGTGATCGGCCGCAAGGGCGGTGCGGCGCACAAGCGCTGGGGCAAGGTCTTCACCTGGACCATGCTGGCCACGGGCACCGCCGCCGTCGGCATCAGCCTCTGCACGCTCATCGACCCGATCGGCACGCACCCGAATCTCGTCGAGGCCGGCCCGCAGTGGATCCGCGGCATCTTCGGCTGGATGATGCAGGGCCTCGCAATCCTGACCGTCAACCTCGCCTGGTACGGCTGGCAGACGGTGCGCCACAAGGACGACCGCGCCGCGCAGCGCGAGTGGTTCAACCTCACGCTGCAGGTGCTGCTCATCGCGGCTTCGGTCAACTGCATCGTCCAGGCCTGGCGCGCGGACCTGCCCTTGATGCTCGGGATGCCCGCCATCGGCATCGCCACGGTCGCCACCAACCTCTGGTTCCTGTACCACCCCGACCCGGGTCCGTTGATGTGGCTCAAGGAACATCTGAAGGCCCTCGTGGGCGCCGGCATCTCGGTCTACACCGCGTTCTTCGCCTTCGGCGCGGTGCGCAC
>DAIMYL010000316.1:0-2318 GCA_036734505.1 Steroidobacteraceae bacterium
CCGCAGTCCTCGGGCATCGGCGGCGGGGCCTTCCTCGTGCACTACGATGCCGCCACCGGCGATGTGATCACCTTCGACGGCCGTGAGGTCGCGCCGCAGGGTGCGACGCCCGACATGTTCCTGGACGCGTCGGGCAAGCCGCTGACCTTCCCCGTGGCGGTGCGCGCGGGCCGTGCGGTGGGCGTGCCCGGCGTGATCGCGATGCTGGGCGAGGCGCACCGCGAGTTCGGTCGGCTGCCTTGGTCGCGGCCCTGGCAGCCGGCCATCCGGCTCGCCGAGCGCGGCTTCCCGGTGTCGCCCCGCCTCAATGAACTGATCGGCTCGGCGTTGTCGCGCGACGCGCTGCTGCCGGCGGCGCGCGCGTATCTGACGACGGCCGGGACGGGCGAGGGGGCGCGCGAAGCGCGGCTGCCGCTGCCGATCGGGTCGGTGCTGCGCAACCCCGCCTACGCCGATACGCTGCGTCGCGTCGCCGCAGGCGGCGCGCGCGCGTTCTACGAGGGCCCGATCGCGGAGGCCATCGTCGCCGGCGCCGCGGCCGAGCCGCTGCCCGGCACGCTCACGCTCGCCGACCTCGCCGCCTACCGGCCGCAGCGGCTCGAGCCGGTCTGCGGCGGCTATCGTGTGTACCTCGTGTGCGGCATGCGGCCGCCGTCCTCGGGCGGCATCGCCGTGCTGTCGGCGCTCGGCACGCTCGAGAACTTCGACATGGCGGCGATGGGGCCGTCCACGGTCGCCGGTTGGCACCACTTCATCGAGGCGCAGCGGCTCACCTACGCCGACCGTGACCGGTATGTCGCCGACGACCGTCTGGTCGCCGTGCCGCTCGCCGGGCTCATCGACAAAGATTATCTGCGGTCGCGCGCGGCGCTCGTGCGCGCGGACCGCGCGATGGCGACGGTGGAGGCCGGGCGGCCGCCCGGCGCGCCGGTGCGCGGCCGTGATGCCACCGCCGAGGTGCCGGGCACGAGCCATTTCGTGGTGGTCGACCGTCGCGGCAACGTGGTGTCGATGACGACGACGGTGGAGTCGCTGTTCGGTTCACAGCGCTTCGTCGCCGGGTTCTTCCTCAACAACCAGCTCACCGATTTCAGCTTCCGGCCGGTGGACGACCGCGGCGAGGCGATCGCCAACGCCGTCGCGCCGGGCAAGAAGCCGCGCAGCTCCATGTCGCCGACCATCGTGTTCCGCGACGGCGCCTTCGAGGTCGCGGTGGGGTCGCCGGGCGGCAACGCCATCATCGCGTATGTGACCAAGACCTTGGTCGGGATGCTCGACTGGGGCCTCACGCCGCAGCAGGCCGTCGACCTGCCGAACGTCATCGCCCGCGGTCCGGTGGTGGGCGAGACCGCGCGCATGGACGGCGCGATCGTCGATGCCTTGAAGGGCATGGGACATGTGTTCCGCGACGGCCGTGGCGAAGGGTCCGGGCTGCATGCGGTGCGCGTCACGAAGGACGGCCGGCTGGAAGGCGCCGCCGATCCGCGGCGCGAGGGGCGGGCGGTGGCGCTGCCCTGAGCGGGGGTGCGCGGCGGCAGATCAGCCCGCGGCGAGATCGGCGTCGCTCAGCACCTTGCGCTTGCGGAACAGCGAACCCGCGAAGCGCCGGAACGCCTTGCCGTTGGTGAGCCAGGCGACGCGGTCGCCCGCCTTGTGCGGCTCGAGGATGCGCGCGGCGAGCCAGGGCGTCACGGTCTCGACGCGGTCGGCGAGGATGTCGTAGATGCGGCGGGTGCGCGCGATCTCCTCCGGGGTGGTGCTGCCCATGTCGCGCTTCATGAGGTCGGTGACGACGATCCCCGGGCTCAGCCAGCAGACCTTCACCGCCTCGCCGCGGGTCTCGGCGAGCAGCGCCTTGTTGAAGTAGGTGAGCGCGAACTTGCTCGCGCCGTAGAGGCTCATGCCGGGCGTCATCATGCCGTTCGAGCCGAAGCCCTCCATGTTCCAGATGGTGCCGCCGCCCGGCTGCTTGCGCATGCCGGCGAGCGCGACCTGCGTGCCGAGCATCATTCCGAGCAGGTTGGTCTCCGCGACGACATCGATGTCGGCCGCACGCAGCTCGCCGATGCGCTGGCGCGGGTGGGAGAGACCGGCGTTGTTGATCCAGGCATCGACGCGGCCGAAGGCGCCCTGCGCCGCGTCCCAGAGACGCTGCACGGCGGCCGCATCGGCGACATCGCAGGGTGCACCGATCACGCGCGCGCCCTCCGCGGCCACGGCGGCGAGGGCGGCGACGGCTTCATCCACCGCCGCCTGCGTGCGCCCGCTGACCGTGACATGGTGGCCGCGCTTCAGGAACTCGGCGGCGAGCCCGCGGC
>DAIMYL010000317.1:0-2302 GCA_036734505.1 Steroidobacteraceae bacterium
TCGTGCCCGCCGTGCAGGCGAAGAAGCTCGAGGCCTACACCGAAGAGCTCAAGAAAGCCGCGAAGGTGGAGATCAAGGACAAGCCTGCCGCCCCGGCCGCTGCGCCGGCTGCGCCTGCCGCGAAGGAAGACACGAAGGGCTGACCCCGCTCCGCATCCGGGATGCGCGACGGCCGCCGGCTCACCCCGGCGGCCGTTTCGTTTCCAGGATCCGACGCAGCGCCGCCTCGTCGAGCACGGCGACCCCGAGCTCCTCGGCCTTGCGCAGCTTCGAGCCGGCGTCACGCCCCGCCACCAGATAGCTCGTCTTCTTGGAGACGCTACCCGAGGCCTTGGCGCCGAGCGCGCGTAGCGCATCCTCGGCCTCCTCGCGGCCGAGCGACTCGAGGGTGCCCGTCAGCACGAAGGTGAGCCCGGCGAGCGGCTGGTCGCCGTCCGCCCGCGGCATCGGCGCGGGCCAGCGCACGCCCGCCGCCTGCAGCCGCGACACCAGCACGCGGTTCTGCGGCTCGGCGAACCACTCCACGACGCGCGATGCGACCACCGGCCCCACATCCGGCACCTGCTGCACGGCATCGAGGTCGGCCTGCATCAAGGCGTCGACCGAACCGAAATGCGCAGCCAGCGCCGCGGCCGTCGCCTCACCCACATCGCGGATGCCGAGCGCGAACAGGAAACGCGCCAGCGTCGTGTCCTTGGCCTTGCCGAGCGCGGCGATGAGGTTGTCGGCGGACCTCTCGCCCATCCGATCGAGCGCGGCGAGCGTCGCGCGATCGAGACCGAACAGGTCCGCCGGCGACTCCACGAGGCCCGCGTCGACCAGCTGCTCGACGATCCTCTCCCCGAGCCCTTCCACATCCAGCGCGCGCCGCGAGGCGAAGTGCCGGAGCTGCTCCTTGCGCTGCGCGATGCAGCGGAAGCCCGCCGTGCAGCGGGCGACGGCCGCATCGGCGTCGCGGGCGACGGCGGATCCGCAGACCGGGCAGACCGACGGCAGGCGCACCTCCCGCGCATCCGCCGGGCGCCGCTCGGCCAGCACGCGCGCGACCTCCGGGATCACATCGCCCGCGCGGCGCACGACCACCGTGTCGCCGATGCGGACATCCTTGCGCGCGACCTCGTCCATGTTGTGCAGCGTGGCGTTGCTCACCGTGACGCCGCCGACGAACACCGGCGCGAGCCGCGCCACCGGCGTGAGCGCTCCGGTGCGGCCGACCTGGAACTCGACATCGCGCACCGTCGTGAGCGCCTCGTCGGCGGGGAACTTGTGGGCGACGGCCCAGCGCGGCGCCCGCGACACGAAACCTAGCGTGCGCTGCGCCGCGAGGTCGTCCACCTTGTAGACCACGCCATCGATCTGATACGGGAGCCGGGCGCGGCGCGCGCCGACCGATGCGTAGTAGCCGAGACAGCCGGCGACGCCGTCCACGCGACGCGTCTCGGGTGAGACGCGCAGCCCCAGGCTGCGCAGCAAGGCCAACACCTCCGAATGGCGCGTCGGCAGCTCGAGGCCTTCGACCGCACCGAGCGCGTAGAAGAACAGCTCCAGCGGACGCGTCGCGGTGACCCGCGGGTCGAGCTGCCTGAGGCTGCCGGCCGCCGCGTTGCGCGGGTTGACGAAGACCTTCTCGCCTCTGGTCGCGGCCTCGGCGTTCATCCGCTCGAACCCCGCCACCGGCATGAACACCTCCCCGCGCGCCTCCAGCAGGCGTGGCGCCCTGCCCTGCAGACGGAGCGGCAAAGACGGGATGGTGCGGACATTGGCCGTGACATCCTCGCCCGTGACGCCATCGCCACGGGTCGCGGCGCGCACGAACACGCCGTCCTCCCAGGTGACCGAGATGGCGAGGCCGTCGAGCTTCGGCTCGGCCGAGTAGGCGACCTCGCCGTCGGTGCCGAGGCGCTCGCGCACGCGGCGGTCGAAGGCGACGACATCCTCGTCGCTGAAGGCGTTGTCGAGCGACAGCATCGGCACCCGATGCCGCACCTCGGCGAACTCGTCCAGCGGCGCTCCACCGACGCGCTGCGTGGGCGAGTCGGGCGTCACGAGCTCCGGATGGGCGGCCTCCAACTCGCGCAGCGCACGCATCAGACGATCGAATTCGGCGTCCGGGATCTCCGGATCGTCCAACACGAAATAACGGTAGTTGTGGTGCTCTATCGCCCGACGGAGGGATACGGCACGCGCCGCGGGCGTCGGGTCGGACGCGCTCGCAGGACCGGAGGAGCGCGTAGCCATGCGGTCAGCCGTCGGACGCCGCCGCCTCGCGCCGCATCTCGGCGAGCCGCGCCTCGTTGAGCAG
>DAIMYL010000318.1:0-2270 GCA_036734505.1 Steroidobacteraceae bacterium
TTCTTGAGGTCGGCCTGGAACTGCTGCACGCACTTGGCCATGCGGGCGGTGGCGTCTTTCTTGAAGTCCTCGATCATGGTGTCGGTCCTTTCTGGCGGGGCCTATCGGGCGGGGGCCAAGGTGACGATGGTACCGACATCCTCGCCGCGCACGATACGCAGCAGGTCGCCGGCGTTGTAGAGGTTGAAGACCTGCAGCGGCAGCCGGTTGTCGCGGCACATCACGATGGCCGTCGCGTCCATGACCTCCAGGCGCTCGTCGAGCACCCGGTCGTAGGTCAAGGTCGGGTAGCGGACCGCCGTGGGGTCCTTCTTCGGGTCGGCGGAATAGATGCCGTTGACCTTGGTGCCCTTCACCAGCAGGTCGGCGCCGATCTCGATGGCGCGCAGCGAGGCCGCGGTGTCGGTGGTGAAGAAGGGGTTGCCGGTGCCGGCCGCGAACAGCACCACCCGCCCCTTCTCGAGGTGGCGGATGGCGCGGCGGCGGATGTAGTCCTCGCAGACCTCGTTGATGCGGATCGCGGACATCACCCGTGCGTGCGCACCGACCGATTCCAGGGCGTCCTGCATCGCGAGGCTGTTCATGACCGTGGCGAGCATGCCCATGTGGTCGCCCGTCACGCGGTCCATGCCGGCGCGCGCGAGGCCGGCGCCGCGGAAGATGTTGCCGCCGCCGATGACCACCGCCACCTGCACGCCGAGCGCCTGCAGCTCCTGGATCTCGAGCGCGATGCGCCGCAGCATCGCCGGGTCGATGCCGTAGTCGCCATCGCCCATCAACGCCTCACCAGAGAGCTTGACCAGGATGCGCCGGAAGCGCCGCTCGCCGTTCGTCATCACCCGTGTCTCCTGTCGAAAAAAACCCCGCCGGAGCGGGGTTCTCGTAGCGCCGGTCGGCTCAGCGGCCTGCGCCGCTGCTGGCCTTGACCTGTGCCATGACCTCGCCGACGAAGTCGTCCTGCTTCTTCTCGATGCCCGCACCGACCTCGAAGCGCTGGAAGGACTTGACCTCGGCCTTCGCGGCCTTGAGCAGCTTCTCGATGGTCTGGTCCGGGTCCTTCACGAAGGGCTGGCCGAGCAGCACCTTCTCGTTGAGCGTCTTGCGGATGCGGCCCTCGACCATCTTGGCGACGATGTCGGCCGGCTTGCCCTCGGCGAGCGCCTTCTCGGTCTCGATCTCGCGCTCCTTGGCGACGATATCGGCCGGCACGTCCGCCACCGTCAGGTAGGCCGGGGTGGTGGCGGCGACATGCATCGCGAGGTCGTGCGCGAGCGCGGCATCGCCGCCCTCGATCGCGACCAGCGCACCGATGCGGGTGCCGTGGCGGTAGGCGCCGAGCTGACCCGACGACGACAGCGTGGCGTGGCGGCGCACGCTGATGTTCTCGCCGATCTTGGCGACCAGCGCGCGACGGCGCTCGTCGACGGTCTCGCCGGAGGCGAGCTTGAGCGCGGCGAGCGCCTCGCCCGAGGCGGGGTCGGCGGCGAGCGCGGCCTGTGCGACCGCGGCGGAGAACGACTGGAAGTCGGCCTCGCGGGCGACGAAATCGGTCTCGCAGTTGACCTCGACCATGGCGGCGGAGCGGCCGTCGGCCGACTTCTCGAGGACGATCACGCCCTCGGCGGCGACGCGCGCGGCCTTCTTGTCGGCCTTGGCGAGGCCCTGCTTGCGCATGAGCTCGGCGGCGGCCTCGATGTCGCCGTTGGTCTCCACCAACGCGCGCTTGCACTCCATCATGCCGGCGCCGGTGCGCTCGCGGAGCTGCTTGACGGTCTCAGCGGTGATGCTCATGGCTCAACCCCGACGACGCGGCGCGGCAGCGGCCGGGCCGGTGCGGCGGCGCGGCGCCGAAGCGCTGGCGACCGGCGCGACTTCACCATCGGCGGCGGCGTCGCCGGCCTCCACCTCGTCACCCTCGACGGCCGGAGCGGCCGCAGCCGTCGCAGGCGCCGGGCGGCGGCGGGCCGGAGCGGCAGGCGCGGCCGGACGGCGGGCGCGCACCGGCGCCTCGCGCTTCGGACGGGCGGCGCCACGCGCCGGCCTCTGCTTCGGGTTGCCCTGCTCGTCGAGTTCGACGAACTCGTCCTCGGTGACGGCGAGCGCCGGCGCGCTGCTGCGGCCCTCGAGGACCGAGTCGGCGATGCCGGAGGCGTAGAGCTGGATGGCGCGCATCGCGTCATCGTTGCCCGGCACGACGAAGTCGACGCCGTCGGGCGAGCAGTTGGTGTCGACGATGGCGACCACGGGGATGCCGAGCTTGTTGGCCTCGT
>DAIMYL010000319.1:0-2267 GCA_036734505.1 Steroidobacteraceae bacterium
AGCGGGCGACGATCCGGCAGCGCGATCGGCTTGTTGCCGTCGCCGGTGCCGCCGGCCTTGGACTTCTTGGACTTGGGGGCGGGCGCGGCCGCGGTGGCTTGAACGGCCAGCGGCGCAGCGGGCTTCGCGGTCGTAGCGGGCTTGGCCGCAGCGGCCGGCTTGGCGGCGGGCGTCGGCTTCGCGGCAGCGACAGGCTTGGCGGCAGCGACAGGCTTGGCGGCAGCGACAGGCTTGGCGGCGGGCGCCGGCTTCGCGGCAGCGGCCGGCTTGTTCGAACCCTTCGCAGCGACCGGCTTGGCCGCGGGCTTCGCGACAGGCTTCGCAGCGGGCTTCGCAGCGGGCTTCGCCGCGGGCTTGCTGGGGGACTTGGCAGCCGCCGTCTTGACCGACGCCTTGGCGGCGGCAGCGGGCTTCTGCTTGGGCGTCGAGGGCTTGCGGTTCTTGAGTTGCTTGGCCATGTCTCGGGGCCCGGGGGCAGGAAATCCGGGCGGTCGCGGAGGGGGGAAGATGAACCGGAAAGGATACCACAGCGGAGGGTCCCGACCCACCTCCTCGGGGGGTCCCGAGCCCGGGACTGCGGCCCGCCGCCGCAGGCACCCGGCACCCTCGGCTCGACGGTCAGCTGCCGGTCGGACCGGCCAACAAGCCCTGAAGTTCCGTCCGCTCCGCGGGGGTGATCGCGCCATCCCGCTCGCGTTCCAGCAGCTCGTCGAAGCGTCGTCGCCGTTTCTCGGCCTGCATGCGCCCGAGCGCCGTCTGCAGCTCGCGCAGCGCGGCGGCTTTGTCGGGGACCAGGACCTCGGCGGCGGCCAATCGGGCGAAGCGCTCGACCTCCGGCCGCTCCCGCCAACGCTCGAGCAGCTGGCCGGCACTGGCGCAAGGCTCGGCGCGCAGGTCCGCGACCAAGGCCCGGAGGATGTCGGCACCCGGCTCGTCGAGACCCTCGAGGCCGGCGAGTTCGGCGGCGTCCAACTGGCCGGCGATGGGCGGGTAATGGACCAGCATCATGACCGCCTGCCGCATCAGTCCGCCGCGCCCTGCGCTCTGTCCCGCGCGTCCACGGGCGTGCCCGCCGCCCGGGCCGCCGCGAGCGCCGTCGTTGCGCGTGCCGGCGAGCGCGCCGAGGCCGGAGGTCGGACCGTCGTCGCCGCTCCGACCATCGCCCGTACCCCACAATCCGCGCAGGCGGGCGGCGGGCAGCCGGATCGCCTCGGCGAGACGCTCGACGAGCAGTTCGCGGAACACGCCCTCGGGGACCTTCGCGACCATGGGCCGCGCGCTCTCGGCGAATCGTGCGCGACCGTCGGCATGCGTGAGGTCGACCTGCGAGCCGAGCTCCTGCACCAGATATTCCGAGAGCGGCAGCGCACCCTCGAGCCGCGCCTCGAAGGCCTCGCGGCCCTCCGCTCCGACCAAAGAATCCGGGTCCTGCCCGTCGGGCAGGAACAGGAAGCGCAGCTGCCGCCCCTCACGCGCTTCGGGCAGCGCGTTGTTGAGCGCACGCCAGGCGGCGGCGCGGCCGGCGCGGTCCCCGTCGAAGGCGAACACCACCTCCGGGACGAGCCGGAACGCGCGCTTCAGGTGCTCGGGTGTGGTCGCGGTGCCGAGCGTGGCGACGGCGTAGGTGATGCCGGCCTGATGCAGCCGCACGACATCCATGTAGCCCTCGACCACCAGCAGCCGCTTGAGCGGCGCGCGCGACTGGCGCACCTCATAGAGGCCGTAGAGCTCGCGGCCCTTGTGGAAGAGGGTGGTCTCGGGCGAGTTGAGATATTTGGGTTCGCCCTGGTCGATGATGCGGCCGCCGAAGGCGATCACGCGGCCGCGTGCATCGCGGATCGGGAACATCAGCCGGTCGCGGAAACGGTCGTAGTGGCGCTCGCCGCCCTGCGAGCCGCCGCCCTCGCGCTCGATGACGAGGCCGCAGGCCGCGAGCTGCTCGGCGCCGCGCGCGCCGCCGCCGCCCCCGCTGAACCGGCGCAGCACATCGTTCCAGGAGTTCGCGGCGTAGCCCACCATGAAGCGCGCGAGCGTGTCCGGGGTGAGCCCGCGCTGGTCGAGCGCGTAGCGCGAGGCGCGGGCGTCGGCGCGCAGCAGGCCCTGCCAGTGCGAGGCGACCTGGCCCATCAGGGCGCTGAGGTCCGCGGCGTCGCGGCTGCGACCGTCATCGGGACGCGCCTCGCGCGGTATCTCGACGCCGGCGCGCGAGGCGAGCTCCTCGACCGCTTCGGGGAAGGTCAGCCGGTCGTGGTTCATCAGGAAGCCGA
>DAIMYL010000320.1:0-2247 GCA_036734505.1 Steroidobacteraceae bacterium
TGGCGCGCGACCTCGGGCTGCTGCTGTTCGACCTGTCGCCGACGGCGAAGCAGGCGATGTCCCGGCTCAGCTGGGGCTTCGCCGCGCGCACGCCGCGGCTGGCGCGCGGGCTCGCGCTCGCGGCGCGGGGGGAGGGCGCATGAGCGACGGTACGACCGACCGCGCCGCCGAGCGACCTGCGAACGACGCTCGTCCCGACTTCGATGTCGCCATCGTCGGCGGCGGACCGGTGGGCGCGGCGCTCGGCGCGCTGCTCAAACGCGGTCCGGGCGGCGCGCGGCGCCGCGTGCTGCTGGTCGAGCGACAGCTGCCATCGGGGACATCGGGGACCGACGACCTGCGCGTGGTCGCGCTGTCGCGCGCGAGCGAACGCGTGCTGGACGCCGCCGGCGCCTGGGCGGCGCTGCGGACGGCGCCGGGTGCGCTCGGGCGCTACGAGCGCATGCATGTCTGGCCCGCCGACCGCGAGCCGCGCGGCGAGGGGTCGCTGACCTTCGACGCCGCCGAGATCGGCGAGCCCGACCTCGGCCATATCGTCGGCAACGCCCGCGTGCAGGGCGCGGCGCTCGAGGCCTTCACCGCGGCCGGCGGCCTCGTCGAGGCGGCGACGCTCGGAGCGCTCGAGTTCGACGCGCGCGGCGTATCCCTGGTCGCCGACGGACGCCGCTGGCGCGCCTCGCTGGTGGTGGGCGCCGACGGCGGACGCTCGTTGGTGCGCCGCGCCGCGGGCCTCGGGCTCGAGACGCAGGACTACCAGCAGTCGGGCGTGGTCGCGAACCTGCGCAGCGAGCGGCCCCACGAGCGCACGGCCTGGCAGCGCTTCCTCGGGGACGGCACGCTCGCGCTGCTGCCGCTCGCGGACGGCGCGTGTTCGTTGGTGTGGTCCGCGCCGCGCGCGCGGGCCGAGGCGCTGCTCGCGCTGCCGGCGGCGCAGTTCGAGGCGGAGGTCACGGCGGCGAGCGGCGGCGTGCTGGGCGCGCTCACGCTCGCGGGCGGTCGTGCGGCGTTCCCGCTGCGCCGGGTGCGCGCGCCGCACTACGCGCGTGAGCGCTGCGTGCTGGTGGGCGACGCCGCGCACATCGTGCATCCGCTCGCCGGGCAAGGTCTGAACCTCGGGCTGATGGACGCCGCGGCGCTCGCCGAGGTGCTGGAGGACGCGTCCGTGGAGGGCGAGGATCCGGGTGCGCTGCGTCTGCTGCGCCGCTACGAGCGCTGGCGCAAGGGCGAGAACGAGGCCATGGGCCGCGCCTTCGACCTGCTGAACCGCTTCCTCGCCTTCGGCACCGACCCGCTCGGTCAGCTCGTCACGCGCGGCATGGGGCTCGTCGGGCGCTCCGCGCCGCTGCGCGGCCTCTTCGCCGACCGCGCACTGGGCCTCGGCGGCGACCTGCCGCGCGCCGCGCGCCGCGTCAGCTGATGCGGTCGATCTTGGCCGCGCAGATGAAGTCGTTCTCGGTGAGCCCACCCACCGCGTGCGTGGAATAACGCACGCGGCAGTAGCCGTAGCCCACCGCGATGTCGGGGTGGTGGTCCTCCGAGTTGGCGACATGCGCCAACGCGTTCACGAAGCTCATCGTGCGGTAGAAATCCTTGAACGCGAACTCGCGCTGCAGCTCGGCGCCGTCGGGCGAGATGCGCCACTCGGGCGAGAGCTGGGCGAGCAGGCGCTCGCACTCGGCGCGCGGCAGCGGCGGGACGCCGCCCTCGCAGGGCAGGCACTTCTTCTCGGTCAATCCGCTCATGGTCGGTCTCCTGTGCCGGGCGTGGTCGCGCGGCGCGGGTAGCGGCGCGCGACGTAGGCCTCGACGAGTCGTTGGAAGTCGCCGGCGATGTCGTCGCCCTTCAGGGTGACGGTCTTCTCGCCGTCCTCGTAGACGGGTGCCACGGGGCGCTCGCCGGTGCCGGGCAGGCTGATGCCGATGTTGGCGTGCTTGCTCTCGCCGGGACCGTTCACGACGCAGCCCATCACCGCGACGTTCATCTCCTCGACGCCCTCGTGCGCCTTGCGCCACTCGGGCATGCGGTGGCGGATGTAGGACTGGATGTCCTGCGCGAGCTGCTGGAAGTACGTGCTGGTGGTGCGGCCGCAGCCGGGGCAGGCGATCACCATCGGCGTGAACGAGCGCAGCCCCATGGTCTGCAGGATCTCCTGCGCGACGATCACCTCCTGGGTGCGGTCGCCGTCCGGCTCCGGCGTGAGCGACACGCGGATGGTGTCGCCGATGCCCTGCTGCAGCAGCACGCCGA
>DAIMYL010000321.1:0-2209 GCA_036734505.1 Steroidobacteraceae bacterium
ACGCGGCGACGACCTGCGGCACCAACCAGACGACGACCGGCACGGACATCTTCCGGCGCTTCCTGTTCGTCAACGAGGAGCCGGTGGTCGGCGGTACGACGCAGGCCAACTGGCTCACCCTCGTGCCGTTCGCCGAGATCTGGAACGCCGGGTACGGTGACACCAATGTGGAGCCGGTGACCTGCCGCGCGACGCAGGGGTTCCAGCTGTTCCACTCGGGTACCTCGGCGGTCGGCACGGCGGACCTCGAGATCGAGTTCACCGACGCGGCGACCTAACCTGTGGCCACCTTGCGCCACAAGTCCTGCGACCATGAATGGCAGGTGGCGCAGGAGCTGGCCGACCGGGTGCAGCAAGACCTGAACGGCGGGCAGGGCGGGAAGTCTCCGCCCATCGTTTGCCCTGGCTGCGAGGTGGCGGACCGATACTCGGCGTTCGAGGTCGTGGCCGATGCCTGAGACGCTCTACATCAAGCTCGACGCCGTCGATGTCCGTCCGTTGGAAGACGGCCTGCTCGGCATCTTCAACAACGAGAGCGCGGACGAGCGGCGGTACTTCGAGCTCGTGTCCCTGCGGGTGTCGCCCGCTGCGCCGTTGTCGAACACGGCGGCAGGCGTCGGTCGTTCTGGTGCCATGTCCATCCGGCGCATCACCGCACTGTCTGGCGGTGACACCGTGACGCCCATCCGCATGGACACGGCGGATGCTGCGTTGCCGTCGCAGGTGCTGGTCCGCAATGACCCTGACAGCGTGACCGCGACTGACATCTTCCGGCGCATCGCCGACGCCCCGTCGTATTCGGTCACGGTGGCGAACACGCAGTTGTCATCCCGCACCTACGGCGGGTCGATGGTGACGCACCAAAAGTCGCACTTTGCGGACATCTGGCGCGGCGGTGAAAACGCCAATGTCGAGCCGATCATCCTGCGCGAAGGGCAGGGCGTCGCCATCTTCCAGGACGAGTACGGGACGCAGCACTCCATGCAGACCGCTGCGGTCGTGACGAACACGGCTACCGGCGCGACCTACATCTGCCGCTCGACCGACCTCTCGACGGACCGGCGGTTGGGCAACGCCAACTTCGGCATCTTCAATGGCACCGGCTCCGGCGTGACGCTGGCCGTGAAGCTCTGGGTGCTGCCGATGGACGGCGAGGCCGTCATGCTGCCGCAGCTGCGCCTCTGTCGCATCGGCGGCATCACGCTCGGTGGCAGCACCGTGACTCCAATCCGGCCCGATACCAGCAAGAGCGTGCCGTCGGCATTGAGGATTGTGTCCGGGTCATTCCAGCCCGTCATCGCGGGCGAATGGCAGCCGGACTACTACACGACGCACGGAGTGGCCTACAGCGCAACCGGAGCAACGCTGCAAGCGTGGAACAAGGCGCAGATCGACGCCGGTACCTTCAGTCGCTTTGCGATGACGCAGAACTTCCGCGCCATCGGTGAGATTCCCGGCAGCATCCGAGTCGGCACGATGGACGACGACATGCTCTTCAGCGCCGAGCCGGGCAAGGGCATCATCATCAAGCCGGGCGACGGCCTCGGTCTTGTCGCCGGAACTTCTGTGCTGTCCAATGCCACGCAAGCCACCGGCAACACCTCGACATTCATCAACTACGACATCGAGGCGGTGCTGCTGCACTACCCGCCGACCACGAGCGGCACCTATCCACCCGTCGGAGATGTCGACCAGGGCGTGCTCTACGGCCCGAACGGCAACGACTTCACCGGCACGCTGGAGCAGCCCGCCGAGGCCGATGTGAAACTTGGGGTATCCTACGGCGCCGGCGGAACGGAGTTCACCGGCACCTATGCAGGCGGCGGTGGCGGTGGCGGTTACTCCAAGTCCCGCGTCGTGAACAAGGGGTAAGGCCATGCTCAAGCAATCGACCGCGCGGAATCTGATGGTCTTCCTGACCGACTCCACCGACCATGTGACGGGGTTGGCTGGCGCGACCCTGACCATCACGCTCTCGAAGAACGGCGCTGCCTTCGCGTCCATCACCCCGACCGTCACCGATCGCGGCAACGGGTGGTACAACATCGCCCTGACCTCTGCTCACACCGACACCCTCGGTGACCTCGTGCTGCGGGCGACTGCCTCTGGCGCCGACCCCATCGACCTGCGTGAGCAGGTGTTCGCCGGGCTGCCGGGTGAGTCGGTCACGGTCTCGAGCATCGGCACGGATGTCATCACCTCGACCGCC
>DAIMYL010000322.1:0-2209 GCA_036734505.1 Steroidobacteraceae bacterium
CCGGCCTTCTTGAAGTGGGTCTGCGGACCGTCGTCGCGCACCACCTGTCCCACCCGCAGCGCCGCGAGCCGGTCGATCATCCACGGCCCGGCGATCAGCGAGATGACGAGCGCCGTGACCGCGGCGAGGATCGCGCGGAAGGTGAGATAGGAGAAGACGTTCAGGAACGAGAGGTCCTCGGCGAGGAGCTTCGACAACCAAAGCAGCATGTCAGGCGGCTCCTCGGGCGGGTGTGGCGGGCGCGAGCGCCTCGACGACGCGTTCCAGACGGTTCATGCGCGACCCCTTGATGAGCACGCGGACATCCGGCGCGAGACCGGCGCGCACCGCAGCGGCCAGCTCCGCGGCGTCGTCATGGCGGCTCGCGCCCTCGCCGAAGCTGCGGGCCGCGAGGCCGGCGCGCTCGCCGAAGGCGAACAGACGCTCGACGCCGTGCGCGCGCGCCTGACGACCCGCCTCGGTGTGGGCGGCGGCCGAATGGGTGCCGAGTTCGCCCATCTCGCCGAGCACCAGCCAGCGCCGCCCCTCGAGCGCGCCCAGCACCTCGATCGCCGCCAGCAGCGACGAAGGGTTGGCGTTGTAGGAATCGTCGATCAGCCACGCGCCGCCGGCGGCGGGTCGCAGCACCAGTCTTCCCGGGACGGGTTCGAGACGCGCGAGACCCGCGGCGATGTCGGGGAGCGTGGCGCCCGCAGCGGTGGCGGCCGCGGCGGCGCCGAGCGCGTTGACCACGTTGTGCTTGCCGGCGAGCCGCAGCGTCACCGCGACCTCGCCCTGCGGTGCGACCAGCGTGAAGCGGGTGCGGAAACCGCCCTCGCCCGCCTCGGTGCGGATGTCGCGCGCGCCGAAGTCGGCCTTCGCGCCCAACCCGAAGGTCACCACGCGCGCCACGGTCATGTCGCGCCACATGCCGGCGAACTCGTCATCGGCGTTGATGACCGCGACGCCGTCGCGGCCGAGCGCAGCGAACAGCTCCCCCTCGGCGTGGGCCGCGCCCTCGAGGCTGCCGAAGCCCTCCAGATGCTCGGCACCGGCGTTGGTGACGATGCCGATGGCCGGCACGGCGATCGCGGCGAGCTCCGCCACATCGCCGGGGTGGTTGGCGCCCATCTCGATGACGGCGTGGCGGTGCGCATCCTCGAGACGCAGCAGCGTGAGCGGCAGACCGATGTGGTTGTTGAGGTTGCCGCGGGTCGCGAGCGTCGCGCCGCGCTCGCCGAGGATCGCGGCGATCATCTCCTTGCAGGTGGTCTTGCCGTTGCTGCCGGCGACGCCGATCACGGGTCCCGTGTAGCGCGCACGACAAGCACGCGCGGCCTGCTGCAGCGCGCGCAGCGGATCGTCGACGAGGATGACGGGCAGACCCGCCGGACCCTCGCGGGAGGCCACGGCGCCCGCCGCGCCGACCGCCGCGGCCTGCGGCAGGAAATCCGCACCGTCGAAGTTCGGACCGCGCAGCGCCACGAACAGCTCACCGGCGCCGATGCGGCGCGTGTCGGTCGACACCGCGCTCCAGGCGCGGTCCTCGCCGACGAGGCGACCGCCGCAATCCGTCGCGAACTGCGCGAGCGTACGCATCATGCGCGCGCCCCCGCGGCGGCATCGACCCGCGGCGACAGCCCGAGCGCGGCGCGCGCCTCGGCACGGTCGCTGAAGGCGCGGCGCTCGGTGCCCACGATCTGGTGGTCCTCGTGGCCCTTGCCCGCGATCAGCACGGCGTCGGCGGCGCCGGCCGCCGCGAGCGCACCGCGGATCGCCGCGGCGCGGTCGTGCACGATGCGCGCCGGCTTGCCGACGGGCAGTCCGGCCGCGATGTCGGCGGCGATGACATCCGCCGCCTCGGTGCGCGGGTTGTCGTCGGTGATCACGACCTCATCGGCGAACTCGGCCGCCACGGCCGCCATCTGCGGGCGCTTGCCGCGGTCGCGGTCGCCGCCGCAGCCGAAGACGACGACCAGACGGCCGGCGCAATGCGCGCGCGCCGCCTGCAACGCCTTGGCGAGCGCGTCGGGCGTGTGCGCGTAGTCGATCAGGGCGAGCGGACGGCCCGCGGCGTGCAGCGCTTCCATGCGCCCCGGCGGTGCGGTGACGCGCGCCAAGGCGGCGAGCGCGACGGGGAGCGGCGTACCGAGCGCGAGCAGCGCGCCGAGCGAAGCGAGCAGGTTGTCGGCGTTGAAATCGCCGATCAGCGGCGCCTCGAGGCGCGCCG
>DAIMYL010000323.1:0-2197 GCA_036734505.1 Steroidobacteraceae bacterium
CAGGCCGCGCAAGGTCTGCACCACCGACTGGAACAGGCCGTCGGCCTCGGGCACGCCGTTGCGCGAGGCACGGCTCGCCCCGGCGAAGATGTAGGCGCTGTTGCCGCGGTAGAGCACCGCATAACGCACCGGCCCCACGCCGCCGTCGAGCGGCGAACCGTTCGGGACGAGGGTGGCGAAGCCCTCCATGCCGTTCGAGGTGAAGGCCTCGCTGCCGTAGGTGCGGGCGCCCTTCAGCTGGGTCATCAGGAACTCGCGCGGGCCCTGGGTGGGCGGGACGGCCTCCACCATGACCTGCATCACCGCGTCCTTCTGCGGGGTGAAGAAGATCAGACGGTCGCGTCGGTTCTCGATGGTCCAGCCGGTGGGCACCGCGAGCGTGATGCCGAGCTCGGCATGGTAGAAGCGGTTGCCGCGCACGATGCCTTGGGCGCGGCTCGAGCCGTAGGTCATGCCGTCGAGACGGCGCAGGTAGGACTCGCGGTTCTCGATCCAGCCGCCGGGCGGCGTGCCGCTGATGCCCGCGGAGGTCTTGGCGGCCTGCACCGCGCGCGCGTCGGGCGCGGGGTGGGAGGCGAGCAGCGAGTGATGCCGCATGGGTTCACGGCCCTCGGCACGCGCGCGTTCGATCTCGAAACGCTCGCCGCGCCGGAACATCTGGAACACCTCGCCCATCGCCTCGGGTCGGTAGCCGGCGGCGGTCGAGAACACCAGCCCGACGCGATCCGCTTCCAGCTCGCTGGCGCGGCTATAGCCCTGCACCCCCAACTGCGCCCCGACATTCACGAGGTCGGCCAAGGCGCCGGAGCCGGTGAGCACCGCAGCGCCGAGCACGCCGAGCGAGGCGAGGATGCCGCCCGTCTGCCGCTTCTGCGGATGCTTCTGGGTGACATGCGCGATCTCGTGGCCGATGACCGAGGCGAGTTCGGCCTCGGAGTTGAGGTTGGCGAGCAGGCCGCGGTGCAGGTAGACGAAGCAGCAGCCGGTGGTGAAGGCGTTGATGGAGTCGTCGTCGAGCAGCACGAAGGTCCACTCGGCGTTCGGCAGCGAGCTGTGCCGCGCGATGCGCTGGCCGAGCTCGTTCACATAGTCCTGCAGCTCCTGGTTCGCGTAGAGACCGTAGGCCTTGAGGATCTTCTCGTGCGCCTCGCGCGACGCACGGCTCTCCTTCATCGTGCCGCCGCCCTTCTGGGTCTTGGCGGATTGCTGCGGAGCGGGCTTCGCCTGGGGCGTGGCGACGGGCGCGGCGAGGCCGACCGCCAGCGCGGCGGCGCAGGTGATGACGAAGCGGCGGAGGGACATCGGGAAAAAGCGTTCCATCGGTGGGTCAGATGACCCACACGCTAGCAAAGTTCCCGTACGGCTGACGACCCCGGAACGGGGCCGTCGGAGGACGCTCAGCGCGCGGCGGCGGCGGCGTACTTCTTGCGGAACTTGTCGACGCGACCCGCGGTGTCGAGCATCTTCTGCTTGCCCGTGTAGAACGGGTGGCAGCTCGAGCAGACTTCGACCTGGAGGTCTTGGCCGAGCGTCGAGCGGGTCTTGAAGGTGTTCCCGCAGGAGCAGGACACCGAGATTTCCGTGTATTCGGGATGTACCGACGCTTTCATGGCCAGATTTCCGGGGCGAGGTCGAAAAAGGGCGGCAAGTCTAGCGGCAGGTCGGGGTGGAGACAAGCGACTTCGGTATCGGGCCTGGGAGGATCGGGGCAGATTGTGGATAAGTCTGTGGAAGAGGCGGCTGAAATCCCGCCTTTTTTGCCCTCTATTCCGGATTTCCGGCGGAATCATCCAAGAATTCAATTCGATTAAATATCATATGAATCAGATGGTTATCGTCCTGACTTTGTTCAATGACTGAAAGATTGCGCCTTTTTGCCCTTCCCGACAGGGTTTTCCGCAGGCTGTGCATGAAGTGCAGCGTTTTGGGGCCGGGACCGCGCTAAGTGCCCGTCCCGCTTGGCAAGAAATCGACCAGAAGCTCGTTCAGGAAGCGCATCCCGAGGGGGGTCGGCCGGAAGCGGGTGCGCGCGTCGTCCCATTCCAAGGTCCCCGCCGTGATCGCCTTGTCGATGACAGGCGCCACGGTCGCCCAATCGAGCCCTGTCCGGAGCTCGAAAAGCGCGCGGTCGGCGCCCTCGGTGAGCCGCAGCGCGTTCAGCATGAACTCGAACGGGCGCTGCGCCGGCGCCACCGGC
>DAIMYL010000324.1:0-2184 GCA_036734505.1 Steroidobacteraceae bacterium
TGCTGGCGCAGCGCGGCTGCGATGTGGTGATCAACTACACCCGCAGCAAGGCCGAAGCGGAGGACACGGCGCAGCAGTGCCGTGGGGCGGGAGCGGATGTCATCGTGTTCCAGGGCGATGTGGCCGAGGACGCCGCCTGCCGCGGCATGGCGCAGGCGGCGATCGACAGGTGGGGCCGCATCGACTACCTGGTCAACAACGCCGCCAAGACCAAGTTCAACCCCTACGAGGACCTGGACGGGCTCAGCGCCGAGGATTTCCTCGGCATCTACAAGGTGAACGTGGTCGGCGCCTACCAGATGGTGCGTGCGGTCGCCCCGCAGATGAAGAAGCAGGGGCGCGGCGCCATCGTCAACAACTCCTCGATCGGCGGCATCACCGGCATCGCCTCCTCCATGGCCTATGCAGCCAGCAAGGCGGCGCTCAACATGATGACGCAGTCGCTCTCTTTGGTCCTCGGTCCGGAGATCCGCATCAACGCCGTGGCGCCGGGCGCGATCCAGACGCGCTGGCTGCAGGCCGGCATGACGCCCGAGCAGTACCAGGCGTTCCTCGTGAACGCGGCGGCGTTCGTGCCGCTGCAGGTCGTCCCCACCGCGGAGCAGATCGCGGAGGCCCTGGTGTGGTTCCTCGAAGGCGCGAGCGTGGTCACGGGCGAGGTGCTGATGGTCGACGCCGGTCTGCACTGCGGCCGGTTGCCGCCGTCGTCGAGCAACAAGGCCTCATGGGACAAGAAGTAGCGCCGCCGATGGTCAACCGCCGCGCAGCGCTCGCGGGGCTCGGCGTCCTGCCGCTCGCCGCCTACGGCACGGCACCGCTGCCGTTCGCGGTCGGCGACATCGTGGTCGGCTGCACGCTGCTCGACGACCCGCAGGACGACCATCGTGGACGCGGCCGCATCCTGCACTACGACGCGGCGCTCCGGCTCCGGCAGACGCTGTGGCTCCCCGATACCACCCACATCGTGCAGGGCCTGCGCTTCGCGCCGGACGGAACGCTGTGGGCCTTCGACACCTTCGCGCGCATCGTCGCGCGTTTCGGCGAGGACGCGCGACGCATCGCCGACTTCCGCGCGCCGCCGCGCTCGTTCGGCCATGTCGCTTTCCACCGCGATGGACGGTTCTTCCTCGGTGACAACTTCGTGGGTGGAGCCTCGCGGGTGCCGCTGCGCACCACCCTGCCCTTCATGCCGGGCACGCAGCGGCATGGCGACGGTCACCTGTTCGAGTTCTCGCGCAGCGGCGAACTGGTGCGCGAGCATGCCACGCCGGTGCACGGCGGCATGGGCGGCTTCCAGGGGCTCAGCTCCAGCGCCATCGCGCCGGATGGCCGCACGCTCGTCTACACCTCGGAATCCGGACCGCGCATCATGTGCTGGGACCTCGAACGGCGCGCGCCGTTGCCCGACCTCGTCACGGCGCCGGAGAACGGCGGCCGCTTCTTCTTCGATGTCGGGTTCGACGACGCCGGTCGTCTGCTGGCCGTGACGGGCAGCGGCGTCGACGCCTACGACTGGCCCGGCGAGGGCGCGACCGCGGCGACGCGTCCCGTGGCGCGCAGCTACCCGCTGGGCTCCTTCGGCTGGGCGTCCATGGGTCCCCCGGTCGGCGGACGGATCGCGCTGGCGAACTTCTTCTCGGGCGAGATGGCGGTGCTCGATCTCGCCGGCGGCGCGGTGACGGCGCGCGCGCAGACCGGGATGCGCAGGTCGGCGTCCGGTGTGGGGCAGCGGGCGGCCTGAGTGACGCCGGGCGACCGACGCTCAGACCGGCTGCGTCACCGGGTTGTAGGAGAAGAGGCCGATGCCCTCGTCCGCGGCTTTGCCTTTCACGCGCTGGGCGTAGGAATCCGAATCGGGGTCGTGGAACGCCTTGCCGGCCTTGCGTGACTCGAGCACGACGAAGGTCGCACGCTCGCGACGCGCGTTCTCGTAGCGCGCGAAGGCCTCATCGACGGAGGAGGACGCGCCTATCGCGCGCGCCAACACCACGGCGTCCTCGATGGCGAGCACGGCCCCGTGCCCCAGGAACGGCAGGATCGGGTGCGCTGCGTCGCCGAGCAGCGTGACGCGGCCTTTCGACCATGCGGCGAGCGGCTCGCGGTCGAAGAGGCCCCACTTGAAAAGTTGATCCTCGGGGACGAGCTCCATGATGCGCCGCACCATCGGCGTCCAGCCCTCGAACT
>DAIMYL010000325.1:0-2179 GCA_036734505.1 Steroidobacteraceae bacterium
TGGTCGACCTCGACGTGCACCAGGGCAACGGCACCGCCGCCATCTTCGAGGGCGACGAGTCGGTGCGCACCTTCTCGGTGCACGGCGAACGCAACTACCCTGCGCGGAAGATGCGCTCGACGGTCGATGTGGGGCTGCCGGACGGCACGGACGACGCGGCGTACCTGGCCGCGCTCGTGATGCATCTGCCGCGCCTCATCGATGATTTCGCGCCCGACCTCGTGTTCTATCTGGCGGGCGTGGACGTCGTGGCGGGCGACCGTTACGGCCGCTTCGCGCTCACCGAGGACGGCCTGCGCGACCGTGCGCGGTGCGTGCTCGGTTGGGCGCGCACGGCGGGGCTGCCGCTCGTCATCACCCTCGCCGGCGGCTATGCCGCGACGGCCGAACGCACCGCCGCGCTGCACACCGTCGTCTTCGAGGAGGCCCTCGCATGACCCGACCGCGTCTGATGCAGCGTCTGATGCGCTACATGTCCGAGCACCGATGGATGTCGGACGGGCGTCTGTTGGAGTGGTATCCACCGTTCATGTTCATGCGGATCAAGGTGCTGGAGATCGGTCCGCAGTGGCGTCGCGTGCGCATCCGTCTGCCGCTGAACGCCATCTCTCGCAATCCGGGCGGGGTGATGTTCGGTGGCTACCAGGCCGCGCTCGCCGACCCCATCGCGGCGCTCGCCTGCGCGCGCGTGTTCCCCGGGCATTCGGTCTGGACGCGCGCCATGCAGATGGACTTCGAGCTCGGCGGCAGCACCGACCTCGAACTGCGCTTCGATTTCCCGCCCGAGCTCGAGGCGCGCATCGGCGAGGAACTGGCGCGCGACGGCCGCAGCACGCCTTCGTTCGAATACGGCTACTTCCTCGCCGACGGCTCGCGCTGCACGCGCGTCGTCAACACCGTGGCGATCCGCCCGCGCGGCTACGCCAAGGCGACGACGCCGCCGGCGCCGGAACAAGGGGTCGATTGAGGGACGGCGCCCGCGCGCGGTGTCCGACGCGGCGACGGCCTCAGGCCGTCTCGAGCATCAGCGTCCGAAGCTTCTTGATGGCGTTCGCCTCGAGCTGACGGATGCGCTCGGCCGACACGCCGTACTTCGCGGCGAGGTCGTGCAGCGTCGCCTTCTCGGCGTCGCCCGCCATCCAACGGCTGGCGAGGATGTCGCGGCTGCGGGCGTCGAGCGAGGCCACCGCGCGCGCGAGACCGGCGTGCGAGGCGTCTTCCCACTCGGCGTCCTCCACCTGCTGCGCGGGATCGGCGTCCGGCGCGGGCAGGTAGGCGGCGGGGTTGTGGACATCCTCGTCCTCGGAATCGGTGGGCGAGGCGTCGAACGCGATGTCGCGTGCGCTCAAGCGCCGCTCCATCTCGGTCACCTCCGAAGGCTCCACGCCGAGTTCGCGCGCCACGATGGCGGTCTCGTCGGCCGACAGCCAGCCGAGGTCCTTCTTCATGCGGCGCAGGTTGAAGAACAGCTTGCGCTGCGCCTTGGTGGTGGCGACCTTCAGCAGGCGCCAGTTGCGCAGCACATATTCGTGGATCTCGGCGCGGATCCAGTGGACCGCGAAGGACACCAGCCGCACGCCGAGGGCGGGGTCGAAGCGCTTCACGGCCTTCATGAGGCCGACGTTGCCTTCCTGCACGAGGTCGCCGACCGGCAGGCCGTAGCCTGTGTAGCCGCGCGCGATGTGCACCACGAAGCGCAGGTGCGAGAGCACCAGTGCGCGCGCCGCCTCGACATCGCCCTCGTCGCGGAAGCGGCGGGCGAGCGTCTGCTCTTCTTCGCGCGAGACCACCGGGACGCGCGACACGCGTTCCAGGTAGGCGTCGAGACTGCCGAGCGGCCCGGACAGGGCGACGTCGGAGTAGCGGGCGATGAGGGCGTTGGCGGTCATTCCTGTACCTCAAGGATGAGTCTAGCACTCTGCGAGTTGGAGTGCTAAACCCCGCCAGAGTTCAATCTATTTGTATCGCATAATCAAAGGGTTAAGTGTGACCGGGCACACCTCGGGGGCGTGGCCGGGTCGGTCGTCAGCGTCCGGGGTCAGGGCCGCGGTTCGATCCGCGACAGATGCCGCGCGGCGCCGATCCAGGCGCCGATCAGCCCGAGCAGGCCGCCGACGAGCAGCACCATGCCCGCTTCCTCGATCGACAGACCGCCGAGCCGGAAGCGGCCGCCGTAGAG
>DAIMYL010000326.1:0-2167 GCA_036734505.1 Steroidobacteraceae bacterium
GCACGCGGCCGAGACCGGGCACGAGGAGGTCGGGCGCGATGTCACGCAGAGGATACAAAACGAAATCCCGCTGCGGTATCCCCGGGTGCGGCAGCGAAAGCGTCGGCGTGTCGCGCCGCGCCGCGCCGTGGACCAGCAGGTCGAGGTCGATCTCGCGAGGGCCCCAGCGCTCGCGCGGCGGTCGTCGGCCGAGACGCAGCTCGAGGTCCTTCAACGCCGCGTGCAGCGTCTCCGGGTCGAGCGTGGTCAGCACACCGGCCGCGGCGTTGACGAAGTCCGGCTGCGCCACCGGACCGAACGGCGCGGTGCGGTAGAAAGGGGACACGACGAGCGCCGTGACGCCCTGCAGAGCGGCGATGGCATCGAGCGCGGCGCGCAGCCGCGCCGTCGGGTCACCGAGGTTGCTGCCGAGCCCGATGAACGCGGGCTGCCAGACCTGCGATGCCACGCGTGTCAGGCCGAGGCGCCGCCTCGTCCGCCGCGACGGCCGCGGCCACCGCGACGACGGCGCCGGCGCTGACCACCGCCCTCGCCGCCTTCGCCGCCGTCATCGGACGGCCCACCGCCGCCCGGCGCGCCGCGTCCGATCGACTCGCTCATCTGCGCGCGCTGCTGCGGGTTCGCGGCCTGCAGCTTGGACCACCACTCGACGATGGCGGGATCGGCCATGCCGCACTCGGCGCGCAGCTGCAGCAGATCGAAGGCCGCACGCAGCCGCGGGTGCTCGAGGGTGCGCAGCGCGCGACGGCCGCGCGGCGCCTCGAGACGCGGCTGCATCACGAACATCTCGCGCACCCCGAGCATGAAGCGGCGCGGCACGGCGACGCGGACGCAGGTCTCGCGCGCCACATGGTCGAAGGCGTCGAGGATGGTCGCGGTGTCGTGCCACAGCTGGCGCGGCGCCCTCTCGATGCGCAGGCCGATGGGACCGTACATCAGCAGCGCGAACAGGAAGGCCGGCGTGACCGGACGGTCCTCGCGCACCCGCTGGTCGGTCTGGACGAGGCCTCGCCGCAGCATGCGCTCGGGCGGGCTGCCCGGGAAACGGCGCGCGAAATCGGCCACGTTCGGCAGCAGCTCGGCGAGCAGGCCGCGCGCGAGCAGCGTCTCGTAGCTGCGCTCGCCGTGGCCGGTCAGGAAGAGCTTCATCGTCTCGTCGAAGAGACGCGCCGGCGGCACGCCGGCGAGCAGCGGGCGCAGGCGCCCGATGGGCTCCGCCGTCGCCTCGTCGTAGGTGAAGCCGAGCTTCGCCTCGAAGCGCGCCGCACGCAGCATGCGCACCGGGTCCTCGCGGTAACGCGTCTCCGGATCGCCGATCAGCCGCAGCCGCTTGGCCTGCACATCCTCGAAGCCGCCGCAGTAGTCCCACACGGAGAAGTCGGCGATGTTGTAGTACAACGAATTGCAGGTGAAGTCGCGGCGCCAGACATCCTCGTCGATGCTGCCGTAGACGTTGTCGCGCAGGATGCGGCCCTCGGCGCCGAACACCCGCTCGCCCTCGCCTGCGCCGCGGGCCGCCGGCGACGGCCTGAAATCGGGATCGATGTTGCCGTCGACATCGCCGTGCGCGTCGCGCGGCACGCCGTCGTCGGCGTCGTCGAGCACATCGTCGAAGCCGTCGTCGTCCTCGTCGCGGAACTCCTCGAGCGCCTCGCTGCCCTCTTCGTCCGGCATCGGCTCCTCGGCCTCAGGGGGACCGCCCGAGGCGCGGAAGGTGGCGACCTCGATGATCTCGCGGCCGAAGAACACATGCGCCAGGCGGAACCGCCGGCCGACCAGCCGGCAGTTGCGGAACAGGCGCTTGACCTGCTCGGGCAGCGCGTCGGTGGCGACATCGAAATCCTTGGGCTCGAGCCCGAGCATCAGGTCGCGCACGCAACCGCCGACCAGGAACGCCTGGAAGCCGGCCTCGCGCAGCCGGTACAGGACCCGGAGGGCCTCCGGCGAGATCTTCGAGCGCGATATGGGGTGGGAATCGCGCGGGATGATCCGCGCCAGGGTCGGGGCTGCCTCGGGAGAGGCGGGGGGAAGGTTCAAGAGTGACTCGTTTCCGCTTGAGCAATGGAGGCGGGCGACTATAATACCGCGCCCTGCCTCGGGTCACCCCAACCGACGCTCCTTTCGTCTAGAGGCCCAGGACATAGCCCTCTCAAGGCTGTAACACGGG
>DAIMYL010000327.1:0-2164 GCA_036734505.1 Steroidobacteraceae bacterium
CGCGCTGCGCCGCCGCGCCGCCGCCCACCATCGCTCCCTGCAGGGGGAGTTGCTCCGCCTGCTCGAGACCGCGGCGGCCGGCCCGGCCTCACCATCGGTGCAGGAGCCGGCGGCACCCTTCAGGGTCACCCGGCCGGATGCGGGGGTCGGGCAGCCTGCGGCGCCCGAGGGGCGCATGACCCTGGCCGAGGCCTGGGAGCGCTCGCGCCGGATCATGGCCGGGTCGGCATCGCGGGCGCCGATGGGCGAGTCGGCCGAGATCCTGCGTCGCGACCGCGACGCGCACGAGGCCCGTTCGGGCGGCTGAGGCCATGCCTACGGTCATCGACGCCTCGGCGCTGGCGGCCGTGCTGTACGACGAGCCCGAGGCGCCGGCGGTGCTCGCGGGCTGCGAGTCCGAACTCATCGCACCGGGCCTGCTGCCCTACGAGATGGCCAGCATCTGCCGCACCAAGATGCTGCGTCGGCCCGAGGAGGCGCAGCGCGTCCTCGACTGTCACCGGTCGCTGTCGCAGGTCGGGGTCAGGCTGATGGAGCCGGACTGGGATGGGCTGCCGCAGTTGGCGCAGCGTTGGGCGCTCAGCGTCTACGACGCCGCTTATCTGCAGCTCGCGCTGCGCGAGGGTGCGGCCTTGGTGACGCTCGATCTGCGCCTCGCCGCCGCCGCCGACGCTGCGGCCGCCCACACGGCGGCGGGCCCGGTTCCGGGACGACCCCCCATCCTGTGACGCAAGTCCGGACCTGGGGGTGGGGCACTAATAGGATGTGATTGCGCAGCCGGGTCCCCACGCAGCCACAGCGGCACTGATTTCTGGGGTTTCGAAGGGCCGGCGGGTACCCTGCGATGGGGGTCCGGCGTGCGACCACCCCGCCTCGTCCGAGGGCGGGGCGATTGACAGCCCCGCGGGGTCTACCTAGAATCCGCGGCCTTTCTCGGGAGTCCCTCGTTCGGACCCCCGAAAACAGCGGCTTACGAACATCCGGGCCGCCTCCGCAAGGGGGTGGCCCGGGTCGTCTTCGGCGGCCGCCCGCCACAGCCGGTCGTGGGGCTGTCGGTCGTAGGCCCGGGTTCTCCCGTTCGCGCGGGATGTTTTGGCGGGCCGACGAGCGACCTCTCCTGTCCGGCGGTTCTGTCCGACAACGCTGCAAGACTGGAGACTGCATGGCCACCACAGGTCAGCTGATTCGCGCCCCGCGCCGCACGCGCACCGAGAAGACGAAGGTGCCCGCCCTCGGCGCCGCCCCGCAGAAGCGTGGCGTGTGCACCCGCGTCTACACCACGACGCCCAAGAAGCCCAATTCCGCGCTGCGCAAGGTCTGCCGCGTGCGCCTCGTCAACGGTTACGAGGTCACCTCGTACATCGGCGGCGAAGGCCACAACCTGCAGGAGCACTCGGTGGTGCTGATCCGCGGCGGCCGCGTCAAGGACCTCCCGGGCGTGCGCTACCACACGGTGCGCGGCACCCTCGATTGCGCGGGCGTCAACGACCGCAAGCAGAGCCGTTCCAAGTACGGCGCCAAGCGTCCCAAGAAATAACGGAGCACAGCCATGTCCCGCCGCGCACAAGCACCGGTCCGCGAGATCCTGCCGGACCCGAAGTTCAACAACGAGATGCTCGCCAAGTTCATGAACGTCGTCATGAAGAGCGGCAAGAAGTCGGCCGCCGAGCGCATCATCTACGGCGCCATCGACCGCATCACCGAGAAGACCGGCAAGCAGGGCGGCGACGCCATGATGCTGCTGTCGGCCGCGCTCGACAACGTGAAGCCGATGGTCGAGGTGAAGTCGCGCCGCGTCGGCGGCGCCACCTACCAGGTGCCGGTCGAGGTGCGCGCGCAGCGCCGCCAGACCCTCGCCATGCGCTGGGTCATCGAGGCCGCGCGCGCCCGCAGCGAGAAGTCGATGGCGTTCCGCCTCGCGCACGAGCTGATGGAGGCCGCCGAGAACCGCGGCGCCGCCGTCCGCAAGCGCGAGGACACGCACCGCATGGCCGAGGCCAACAAGGCCTTCGCGCACTACCGCTGGTAAGCGTCAGCGCGCCGGTCCGTCCGTCCGCCGCCGTCCGCCTCCACCCGTAAACCCGGCCCCCGCCCATGCCTCGCGTCACCCCCATCGAGCGCTACCGGAACATCGGTATCTCCGCGCACATCGATGCGGGCAAGA
>DAIMYL010000328.1:0-2164 GCA_036734505.1 Steroidobacteraceae bacterium
ACGGGCGGCATCGTGCAGCTGCTGAAGGCCGCGGGCGTCACCGCGCTGCAGGGCCACGGCCGCCTGCTGCCGGGCCGCAAGGTCGAGTTCACGGCGCACGACGGCACCAAGCGCACGCTCGCCGCCAAGCATGTGGTGCTCGCGTCGGGCTCCACGCCCACGCTGCTGCGCTCCGCGCCCTTCGACGGCGAGCGGATCGTCGACAGCTGGGGTGCGCTCGAGTTCGACGCCGTGCCGAAGCGGCTCGGCATCATCGGCGCAGGCGTGATCGGGCTCGAGCTCGGCAGCGTGTGGCGCCGGCTCGGCGCCGATGTGGTCGTGCTCGAGGCGATGCCTGACTTCCTCGCGATCGCCGACCAGCAGCTCGCCAAGGAAGCGCTGAAGCACTTCAAGAAGCTGGGCCTCGACATCCGCCTCGGCGCCAAGGTCACCGCGGCGACCGCCGGCAAGGACGGCGTGAAGGTCGACTACACCGATGCCGTCGGCGCGGCGCAGTCGCTGCAGGTGGACAAGCTGGTGGTCTGCATCGGCCGTCGGCCGTACACGGACGGGCTGCTCGCCGAGGGCACCGGCGTGAAGCTCGACGAGCGCGGCTTCATCGTGGTGGACGAGCACTGCAGCACCGGCGTCGAGGGCGTCTTCGCGGTGGGCGACTGCGTCCGCGGCCCGATGCTCGCGCACAAGGCGAAGGAGGAGGGCGTCGCGGTGGCCGACCGCATCGCCGGCCTCTATTCACATGTGAACTACGACGCCATCCCGTCGGTGATCTACACCGCGCCCGAGATCGCCTGGGTCGGCAAGACCGAGGAGCAGGTCAAAGCGAGCGGCGTCGCCTACAAGGTCGGCAGCTTCCCCTTCCTCGCCAGCGGCCGCGCCCGTGCGATGGAGGCGGGACAGGGTTTCGCCAAGGTGATCGCCGCCAAGGACGACGACAGGATCCTGGGCGTGCACATCATCGGCCCGATGGCGGGCGAACTCATCGCCGAGGCGGTGCTCGCGATGGAGTACTCGGCGAGCAGCGAGGACCTGCAGCGCACGGTGCATGCGCACCCGACGCTGTCGGAGGCGCTGCACGAGGCGGCGCTCGCCGCCGACAAGCGCGCCATCGACATGCCGAACCGCTGACGGAGGCCGTCGGGCGGCGCCCGCGGTCCTCAGTCGGCGCGGCGCGCGCTGATGACATTGGGCACGCGGGCGAGCGCGCGCAGCACCTGCGAGAGCTGACCCAGGTCGCGCACCGCGGTGCGCAGCACCGTGGTCGCCGTGCCGGCGGCGCGGTCCGTGGTCGTCGTCAGCGATTCGATGCCGAGCCCGGCGCCCGCGACGATCTCCGAGATGTCGCGGACCAGACCCCGTCTGTCCCAGGCTTCGATGCGCAGCCCTACCGGCATGCCGTCGCCGTCGTCGTCGCGCCAGTCGACCCGCAGCACCCGGTCGGGATGGCTCGCACGCATGCGCGCGAGGCTCGCACAACGCGCCGCATGCACCGTCACGCCGCGGCCGAGCGTCACATAGCCCGCCACGGCCTCCGGACGGATCGGCGCGCAGCAGCGCGCCAGGGTGATCGGCAGATCGCCGACGCCCTCGATCATCACGGGACCGCCGCCCGTCCTCTTCTTGCGGCTGCCGCCGGTCTTGCGTCGCACGGCGACGGCGGGAGGCGGCCCGTTGCGCGGCGCGGCGAGGCGCATCGCCGCCTGCACGAATTGCGTGACACCGAGCTCGCCTTCGCCGAGCCAACGGTACAGCTGCGCGGCATCCGCGGCCTTCAGTTCGTGCGCCAGCGCAGGCAGCAGGTCGAGACCGATGCCGAGCCGCGCGCACTCGCGCTCGGCGATGCCGCGGCCGGCGGCCTCGTTCTCGCCGGCGTCCGCGCGCCGGAACCAGGCGCGCAGCTTGGCGCGGCTGCGCGGCGAGACGAGATAGCCGTCCTGCACCAGCCAGTCGCGGCTCGGTGACTCCTGCTTGCCGGTGATGATGTCCACGACTTCGCCGTTGGCGAGCGGCTGGGTCAGCGGAACGATGCGGCCGTTGACCTTCGCGCCGCGGCAGCGGTGCCCGAGCGAGGTGTGCACCTGGTAGGCGAAATCGAGCGGCGTCGCGCCGCGCGGCAGGTCGACGACCTCGCCGCGCGGGGTGAGCGCGTAGACGCGGTCCTCGAAGA
>DAIMYL010000329.1:0-2149 GCA_036734505.1 Steroidobacteraceae bacterium
TGCGGTTCTGCCGGACCCCGGCCTCCTCGCGTGCGATGACGTTGTTGTAGGTCTCGGGGTCGAGGCGCATCAGCAGCTGGCCCTTCTCGACGAAGTCGCCTTCCTGCACGGCGATGCTCGCGACGCGCGCCAGCACCTCGGCGGTGAGGTTGACCTCGACCTCGAACGCGAGCAGGCCCGAGGCGAGGATGCTCGGCCGCACCTCCTGCAGCGCGGCGGGGGAGATGTCGACCGGCGTGCCGCTGCCGGAGCCGCCGCGCTTCAGCGCGATGGGGACGATGATGACCAGGGCGACCAGCGCTGCCGCCAGCCATTTGCGGGGGATCTTTTTCATGTCACGCGATGAGTGCAGAGATGATCTGGTAGCCGTGGAAGAGCGCGAAGGGCAGGGCGGCGACGACGATGGGCCGGGTCCAGCCGCCATCGCGGCTCCACAGCTTCCAGCCGAGGGCCGCGAGCCCGATCACCCACAGGTTGAGGAAGTTGAAGGCGGTCGCGAAGGATTTCCACGGACTCTCCGGTGGCAGCTGCACGAGCATCGGGTCGAGGCTGGTGAGCATGAGGTCGCCGATGTAGGTCTGCGGTGCCATGCCGACCGTGCCGTACAGCGCGAGCAGCGAGCCGATGATGCCGGGCATGGAGGCCCAACCGGCGAGGGCGAAGCCCTGCTTGAAGGAGACCGCGAGACCCGTGAGCTTGCCGGCGAGCAGGAAGTACACCCCCCAGAGCATCAGCAGGACGATGCTCACGACGGGCGCGCTGATGACGCTGGTCCATACGGTGGCAGAGCCTCCGGCAGCGGCCTCCATCGCGTCGATCTGGGCCTGCGAGAGTTCTTCGCCGCCGCGCTCCGCGCTCTCGCGGAAGAACCAGGCCATGTCGACCGCGCTGAAGTACAGGTACGCGAAGATCGCGCCGACTCCGGCGATGAGCAGGGCCGGTAGCCAAGGGTCGGGCTTCTCGTAGCGGCGTGCCAGCACCGGGCCCGGTTGCAGGAAGATGTCGACGAGGTCTTTCATGGGTCGCTCGGGTGGTCCGCTGGTCGCCGTCGGGCGGACGATGTGACGACGCGTACATTGTGCCAGAAGTCCCGTGCGTTAGACTCAGGGAACCGTGCCCGCCGGGCACGGTCGAATCCAAGGGAGACCGAGGCTGCGACCAGCCCCCCCTGCATCGGAGGACATCGAGATGACCGCTTCCCGTCACCGACCCTCGTCCCGCGGCACCGCGCGCCCGCTGCTCGCTCCGGCGCTCGCCGCTCTGCTGACCGCCTGCACCGGCGGCCTCGCCCGCAAGGACGATGCGGCGCAGTTCCGTTATGTCGACTACGCGGGCGAGCCGGTCGACACCGTCGATTCGATGGGTCGGGTGACCGGCTGGACCTCGGTCTCGCGCACCCAGCTCGTCATCTGGACGGGCGTGAACGACGCCTGGCTGCTCAAGGTGTGGGAGAACTGCCGCGACCTGACCTTCGCCAACACCATCGCGGTGAGCCGCTCCGGCTCCAAGATCACCAAGTTCGACAAGGTGTTGGTGGGCGAGGAGCGCTGCCAGATCTCCGAGATCCGGCGGGTCGACGTCAAGCAGATGAAGGCGGATCGCGCGGCGGCGAAGGCCAAGCCATAATGGGCGGGTGAACGCCTCCGAAGACCACGCCGGACTGCGCGCGGGCGCGCTCGCGCCGGGGCGCGGATGAGCGCGCCGTCGCACCTCGACCAGCTCGAGGCGGAGTCCATCCAGATCATCCGCGAGACCGTCGCCGAGTGCGCGCGGCCGGTGCTGCTCTACTCCATCGGCAAGGACAGCAGCGCGCTGCTGCACCTCGTGCGCAAGGCGTTCTTCCCGGCGCCGCCGCCCTTCCCGATGCTGCACATCGACACGCAGTGGAAGTTCCGCGACATGTACGCGCTGCGCGACCGCGCGGCGCGCGCGGCGGGCATGGACCTCATCGTGCACGTCAACCCTGAGGGCCTCGCGGCCGGCATCTCGCCCATCGTGCACGGCACGGCGCGGCACACCGAGGTCATGAAGACGCAGGCGCTGCGCCAGGCGTTGGACCTGCACGGCTTCGACGCCGCCTTCGGCGGCGCGCGGCGCGACGAGGAGAAGAGCCGCGCCAAGGAGCGCGTGGTGTCGGTGCGCCTGCCCG
>DAIMYL010000330.1:0-2146 GCA_036734505.1 Steroidobacteraceae bacterium
CGAGTGCCTCACCGCCCAGCTCGCGCGCGAGGTCGCGACGCGACGCCGCGTCGCGGTGGACTGGACGAACACCGGCCGCATCGGCGCTACCACCACGCGTGTGCTGCACGACCTTGCGAAGCGGCTGCCGCCGCAGCCCGCCGATCTCGTGCTGGTCTCGGTCGGCGTGAACGATGTCACCTCGCTGCGCCGCCGCGCCGGGTGGTCGGGCGAGCTGCGCGCCCTCGCGGATGTCCTCGCCGCGCACTCGCCGCGGGCCCCCGCGCTCTTCCTCGGGCTGCCGCCGATGCAGCGCTTCCCGACGCTGCCCTCACCGCTGCGCCATTCTTTGGGGTTGCGGGCGAGGCTGTTCGACGAGACGCTCGCCGCCACGCTCGCCGGGCACCCGACCGCGCGGCACCTGCCGCTGCCGTTCGACGCACCGCCCGAGATGTTCAGCGGCGACGGATTCCATCCCTCGGCGACGGCGTACGCGCTGATCGCCCGCGCGCTGGCCGATTCCTTGGAGCCCGTGCGCGCCTAGCCCGCGCCCAGCCAGCCCTCCGAGCGCAGCAGCCACAGGATCTTGGGTCCGGCCGCGATGAGGATCACCAGCAGCCCGACGCCGAGGAACACCAGCATCTCGCGGGTCGACTCCTTCATGCCTCCACGATAGCGCAACCCTGCGGTGGCGCGGCACCGCAGCCTGCCGCAATATCGCGCCATGACCGCCGACGCCCCGCCGCCGCCCGCGACATCGCCCACGGACGCGCCCACCAACACCAGCGACCTCACCCTCGACCCCGCCGACTGGGAGGCGTTCCGGGCGCTCGCCCATCGCATGGTCGACGACAGCCTCGACCATCTCGTCAGCCTGCGCGAGCGGCCGCCCTGGACGCCGCCGCCCGACGCGGTCGCCGCGGCGATCACCGGCGAACCGCTGCCCACCGCACCGCAGGGCGCCGAGCAGGTCTATGCGGAGTTCCTCGCGCATGTGCTGCCGTACGCGGCCGGTAACCGCCACCCGCGCTTCTGGGGCTGGATGAAATCCAACGGCACGCCGCTCGGCATGATGGCCGACATGCTCGCGGCCGGCATGAACGTGAACGCCGCGGGGCTGCACCAGTCGGCGACGCTGGTCGAACTGCAGGTCATCAAGTGGCTCGCCGAGGTCATGGGCTTGCCGGCGGGCACGAGCGGCATCATGGCGAGCGGCGGCACCATGGCGAACGTCATCGGCCTCGCGGTCGGGCGCAACGCACACGCCGGTTTCGACCTGCGGCAGCACGGCCTCTACGGCCAACCACGGCTCACGGTCTACGGCTCGACCGAGACCCACAACTGGGTCACCAAATGCCTCGAGCTCATGGGCATGGGCAAAGATTCTTTCCGTCCTGTGCCGGTGGACGACGCCTTCCGGGTCGATGTCGCCGCGATGCGCGACCTCATCGCCGCCGACCGCGCGGCGGGGCTGCGGCCGATCTGCGTGATCGGCACCGCCGGCACCATCAACACCGGTGCCATCGACGACCTCGAGGCGCTCGCCGACCTCGCCGCCGCCGAGGGCCTCTGGTTCCACATCGACGGCGCGGTCGGTTCGCTCGGCGTGCTGTCCCCGACGCTGCGGCCGCTGTTCCGCGGCCAGTCGCGCGCCGACTCGCTGGCCTTCGACCTGCACAAGTGGGGCTACCTGCCGTATGAATGCGCCTGCGTGCTGGTGCGCGATGCCGAGGCGCACCGCGCCACCTTCGCGACGCAGGCGAGCTACCTCAAGATGGAGGAGCGCGGCATGCTGGCGGGCGGCCTCATCTTCGCGGAGCGTGGCGTCGAACTGTCGCGCAACTTCAAGGCGCTGAAGGCCTGGATGACGCTGAAGGCCGAGGGCACCGACCGCATCGCCGCGCTCATCGACCAGAACGCCGCCTACGCGCGGCGCTTCGCGGCGGCGGTGAGCGCCGTGCCGGGGGTGGTGCTCGCGACACCGGTTTCTTTGAACATCGCCTGCTGGCGCATCGCCCCCGAGGGCACGACGCCGGCGCAGCAGGACGCGCTGACCCGCGAAGTGCTGCTGCGCCTGCAGGAGACCGGCGTCGCCGCCTGCAGCGCCACGACCCTGCACGGCCGCACCGCGATCCGCGTGGCCGTCGCCAACCACCGCAGCCGCTGG
>DAIMYL010000331.1:0-2125 GCA_036734505.1 Steroidobacteraceae bacterium
TTTTCTTCGTTCCCCCCGCGCTCCCCTTCTCCGCTCTTCGCGCCGGGGCGGTTCTCATCCTGTTCCGCGCCGCCATCGCCGTCTACTCTTTGGCCGCCCCGCCCCCCCCCCGCGACGCCTTCATGACCGCCTACAGCGGTGCGCCGGTGGAACGCATCACGCTCGAGCCGCGCACGCTGGGTCTGCGGGAGATCGGCCACATGGGATATTTCCGCCCGCGGGCGGCGGCGCTCTGGGACGACGCGCTGGACTGGCTGGCGGCCGGATGATCCGGACCGCCACGCCGTCCGATGCCGCACTCGTCGCCGCGCTCGCCGAGCGCACCTTCCGCGAGGCGTTCAGCGCCCAGAACCCGCCCGAAGAGATGGAGCGCCACTGCCGCGAGCACTTCGGTGAAGCGATACAGATGGAAGAGATCGCCGCCGCTGACCGTCTCACCCTACTGCTGGAGCCGCAGGGCCGTCCCGCCGGGTTCGCGCAGCTGCGTTGGGCCGAGCCGCCCGGCTGCGTGGCCGGCGCGGCGCCGGGCGAGGTCCAAAGATTCTATCTGCTGCAGGAGTTCCACGGCACCGGCCTTGCAGCGGCGCTGATGACCGCCTGCCTCGCGGCGTTGCGCACGCGCGGCTCGGATGTCGCTTGGCTCGGCGTCTGGGAGGAGAACCCGCGCGCCATCGCCTTCTACCGCAGGCAGGGGTTCACCGAGGTGGGCCGCAAGGTCTTCATGGTCGGCACCGACCCTCAGCGCGACCTCGTGATGGCGCGGCCGCTCGGCCGAGCGGCCGATGACGGCACGCGGCCGGCGACGGCGGCAGTGCACAATTCTTGACTGAACTTCACCGCGGAATCGACTCAACTCGGCATATGCGACAGCTCCGATCCGCGATGGCTTGCACGCTGCTGGCGCTCGGCGCCTGCGGCGGAGGCGGCGGCTCCGGTCAGACCGCGCCCCCGCCGACGTCGGGCGTCGTCCAACCGCCCGTCTCGGTCGAGCGCCAGGTCAACGCGACCACCACCGACAGCACGATCACCACGGCACCGCTCGGCAACGAGGCGCCCCACATCACGATCAACCCCTCGCCCTCGGTCACCGCACGCGGAAGGTTGTTCGTCTTCCTGCCGGGCACGCAGGGCAGACCCGCGCAGTACACCTACATCCTGCGAGCCGGGGCGATGCGCGGCTTCCACGCGGTCGGGATCAACTACCCGAACCAGACGGCCATGGGCGCCTACTGCCAGACCAGCAACGATCCCGACTGCTACTGGAAAGCGCGCAGTGCGGTGATCTTCGGCGGTGGCACGCCCGTGGCCGGTCAGCCTGCCGTGACGCGGTCGGACTCCATCGTGAACCGCCTCGAAAAACTGTTGGTCTGGTTGCGGACGAACCATCCTGCCGAGGGCTGGGGGCAGTTCCTGCTCGCCGATAACACCGTGGATTGGAGCAAGGTGGTGCTGGCCGGGCATTCGCAGGGCGGCGGGCATGTGGGCGTGCTGGCCAAGAGCGTATCTTTGAACCGCGCGGTCTACTTCTCCTCGCCTGAGGATTGGTACGACACCACGGACACGCCGGCGAGCTGGTCGCGGGACCGCCCCAACGTCACGCCGGCGGACCGCCAGTTCGGCTTCGGATCCGACAACGACCTGCTGGTGCCGAACATCCACGCCTTCGCGCACTGGAGCCGGATCGGCCTCCCCGCGCCGACGGCCGGACCCGTGCTGGTCGACACCGCGACCGCGCCGTACTCCGACTCCCGTCAGCTGCGCACCGCCAGGCCGTTCAATCCCGCGAGCACCGCGCTCACCACCAACCTCAAGAACCATGGCGTGACGGTCGTCGACACCTCGACACCGCTCGACAACGAGGGCAAGCCGCTGTTCGACACCAGCGGCGTGTGGGCGTATCTCTGTTTCCAGTGAGCCTGGAGACCCGTCCGCGCGGCGCGACCGGGCAAGCGACGGTTCAGTCGCCGAAGAACGCCTCGACGACGCCCTTGCGCTGGATGGTCAGCGGCCTGCCCCGCCGGTCGACGGACTTGCCGATCGTGACGCGGATCCAACCCTCGGAGATGCAGTACTCCTCGACGTTGGTGTACTCGACGCCGTTGAGACGGATGCGGACCCCGCGTTC
>DAIMYL010000332.1:0-2112 GCA_036734505.1 Steroidobacteraceae bacterium
GCGGCGAGCGCGATCGCACGCTCCGGGTCGATGTCGCCGACGATCGCCACCTCCATCGCGCCGTCGCGCATCGCGGGATCGAGCACCGCGCGGATCTCGGCGGGCTGGCGCGCCTGCAGCTCCTCGAGCGTCGGGATGCCGAACCGCGGATCGCCGCTGCGCAGGATGCGGCCGAGATCGCGGTTGAGCACGCCCTGCGGCGTCGCCTCCACCGTCTTGCGCCACACGCCGAGCAGCTCGCGGAACTGCTCGAAGGCCTCCGGCCGGTAGCCGGGGTCGCCGAGCAGCGCCGTGATGAGCTGCAGCTGCAGATCGAGGTCCGCGGGCGGCACGGTGGCGCCGCTGACGAAAGCGTCCTCGTCCACGCTCACGCCCAGCGTCCAGTTGCGCCCGGCGAGCACGCGCTGCAGTTCGTCCACCGAATGCTTGCCGAGACCGGCGTTGCCGAGCGCGTTGTCGATCCAGAGTTCGAGGCCCGGCTGCGACTTCGGCATGACGCGCTGACCGTCACCGAAGCGCACCTGCACCGACACGCGGTCCTTCTGGTAAGGCGTACGCTTGGCGTTGACCAGCACGCCGTTGGCGAGCTTCGCGGTGACGATGCCGAGATCGGCCGCCTCGCCGCGCGCGACCACCTGCGCCGGCGCGCCGAGCGCGGCGTAGGCGAAGGCCGCGTCCTGCGTCTTCGCCGGGGCCGCGACGGGCTGGGCCCGGCTCTGCTGCCAGGCCGCGAGGATCTGCTGCTCGGGCTTCTCGAGGACGAGCGACGAGGTCATGAAGATGCGCGGCGGATCCTCGCCCCAGGCCTCGCGGAACGCCGCCTCCACCTCGCCGAGCGAGATGCCGGCGATGGCCGCCTCGAAGAGGCGCAGATCCTCGGCCGGTGTGGTGAAGACGGAGCGGTCATCGAAGCCCGACACCAGTTCACCTGCCAACGCGCGGTTGCGGCGCGTCGCCGCGCCCTCGGCCGCGTTGCGGTAGACCGTGCGCAGGTTGCTCACCTGTTCCTTCAACTCCGCCTCGCTGAAGCCGTGCTGCAGCGCTCGGCGCAGCTCCTGCTCGCCGATGGCGAGCGCGGCCCGCCAGTTCTCGGGCTTGGCGACGACGCTGACGCTCGGCCCCTCGGCGAGGTCGAAGGCCGCCGAGTAGTCGGTGCCGCCGCTGATGAGCAGCGTCCCGGGCTGCCGCGTGAGCGTGTCGAAGCGCCGCGCCAGCATGTAGAAGCCGAGGCTGCGCACCAACGCCGTCCGACGCTCAGCCTCGGTGTCGGGCGTCAGCTCGAAGGGCCGTTGCGGCCCGAAGCTGATCACCGTCGGGATGGTGGGATCCTGGAAATAGCCCGCTGCGAGCGCGGGCGGCGACACCTTGCCGAGATCCGGCTGGACGATCGGCGTCGACGGACGCTGCCAATCGCCGAACTTCTCGCGGATGCGCGTCTCGACGGCGGCCGGGTCGAGGTCGCCCACCACGACGAGCAGCGCGTTGTCGGGACGGTACCAGCCCTCGTAGAGGTCGAGGAAGCGCTCGCGCGGCGCGCCCTGGATGACCTCCTGCGTGCCGATGGGCAGGCGCTTGCCGATGCGCCCTTCCGGATAGAAGAAGTTCAGCCGGGCGACCAACGCGCGGAACTGCGGCGAATCGCGGCTGCGCTTCTCGGAGAGGATGACGCCGCGCTCGCGGTCGATGGCGGCGGGCGCGAGCAGCAGCCGGTCGCCCGTCTCGCGCATCAGCATCAGCGCCGTGTCGACGAGTTCGTCGCGCGTGTCGGGCAGGTCGAGCTGGTAGACCGTCTCGAGGAAGCTCGTGTAGGCGTTGGTGTCGGGACCGAACGCGAGGCCGTAGCGCTCGAGCAGCTTCACCATCTCGCCCTCGGGGATGTTCTGGCTGCCGTTGAAGACCATGTGCTCAAGGAAATGAGCGAGACCCTGCTGGTCGTCGGCCTCCATCAGGGAGCCGACACCGAAACGCATGCGCACCGCCGCCGTCTTGCTCGGCAAGGAGTTCTTCATCAACGCGTAGCGCAGGCCGTTCGGCAGCTGCCCGTAGGTGACCGCCGGGTCGGGCTTGAGGTCGGAGGCCTCGTGCGCCCAGATGCGCCGCTCGCGCAGCGCG
>DAIMYL010000333.1:0-2087 GCA_036734505.1 Steroidobacteraceae bacterium
CCGAGCGCTGCGCGAGCCACAGCGCGAGCGTGCCGCCGGTCGAGGTGCCGACGACGATCACGCGTTCGCCCAGCATGCGGCCGATGGCGAGCGCTTCGGCAGCGTCGCGCAGCCAGTCCTCAGCGGCGGCCTCGCCCATCGCTGCGGGGGCGCGGCCGTGGCCGGTGAGACGCGTGTAGTGGAGGTTCGCGCCGAGCGCGGCGGCGAGCCGGTCGCAGAGCGGTGCGACCTCCTGGCGCGTCGCCGTGTAGCCGTGCAGGTAGATGACCGCGAGCGGCGTCCGCCGCCGGTCCGGATGCGCCCAGACGATGGATTTCTCGGCGCCGGGGACGATGTCTGGGAAGCGCGCTTCGGATGCCGCGAGCCAGGCCTCGAGCGCGGCGGGGTCCACGACCGCGCCACCGACGGTGCCTTCCGGGACCGGCGTCGCGATCGGCTCGTCGATGCGGTAGACGGGGCCCGTGACATAGGCGATCGCGGGCAGCGCGACGAGCGCGGTCAGGGCGATGAGCAGGACACGGACGCGGCGCGACATCGCGCCGCATCCTACCCGCGGTCATCGGGCACGGGTAGGATTTCCGCATGACCGCGCTGCAGGCCCCTGACTGGTCCACCGACGGCCGCGACTGGCCGAACCGCGAGGCGAGCCGCTTCGTGGAGGCCGGTGGACTGCTTTGGCATGTGCAGGTCGCGGGGTCCGGACCGGCGCTGCTGCTGCTGCACGGCACCGGCGCGTCCACGCATTCGTTCCGCGATCTGCTGCCGCTGTTGGCGCAGCGCTTCACGGTCGTCGCGCCGGACCTGCCCGGGCACGGCTTCACCACGCGTCCGGCGGATCCGGCCGGGTTGTCCCTGCCGGGCATGGCCGCGGGCGTCGCCGCCTTGCTGCGCGTGCTCGATGTCGCGCCGGCGGTCGCGGTCGGGCACTCGGCCGGTGCGGCGATACTCTGCCGCATGTGCGTCGACGGCGCGCTCGCGCCGCAGGCGGTCGTGAGCCTCAACGGCGCTTTGCTGCCGTTGCCGGGCCTGCGCCATCCGGCGTTCACGCCCGTCGTCCGTCCGCTGGTGTCGGGCGATTGGTTGCCGCGCCTGTTCGCCCGGCGCATGGAGTCGCCGAGCGAAGTGGAGCGGCTGCTGGCCCGCACCGGCTCCACCATCGATGCGCGGGGGCGGGAGCTCTACGCGCGGCTGTCGCGCAACCCGTCGCATACGGGCGCGGCGCTCGCGATGATGGGGCACTGGGACACCCGGCCGCTCGAGGCCGACCTGCCGAAGCTCGCGGTGCCGCTGCTGCTGCTGGTGGGCGCCCGTGACGGCATGATCGTGCCCGGGGTCGCGCTGCGCGTGCGCAGCCTCGCGCCCCGCGCCGAGCTGCTGCAGATCTCCGGGCTCGGACATCTGGCGCACGAGGAGTCGCCGCAGCTCATCGCCGACGAGATCGTCGCGTTCGCGCGCGCGCAGCGCGTCGCGGTTCCTTCCTGACGCGCCGCACGGTATCGTGGACGCATGAAGCACGCGATCGTCATCGGCAGCGGGTTCGGCGGTCTCGCCGCGGCGGTGCGGCTCGGCGTGCGCGGTTACCGCGTCACGGTGCTCGAGAAGCTGGACGCGCCGGGCGGCCGCGCCTATGTCCACCGCCGCGATGGCTACACCTTCGATGCCGGTCCGACCATCATCACCGCGCCGTACCTTTTCGAGGATCTTTGGACGATCTGCGGCAAGCGGCTCGCCGACCATGTCACGCTGCGGGCCATCGACCCCTTCTACCAGGTCCGTTTCGACGACGGCGATGTGTTCCGCTACAGCGCCGACCTCGATGTGGTGCGCGAGCAGATCGCGCGCATCGAGCCGCGGGATGTCGAGGGCTTCGACCGTTTCCTCGAGAAGAGCCGCCGCATCTTCGAGGTCGCCTTCGCGCAGCAGGCCGAGCAGCCCTTCCACGAGCTCAGCGCGCTGTTCTCAGCGGCGCCGGGGCTGTTGCGGCTCGGCGGCTACCGTTCGGTGTACCAGGAGGTCTCGCGGTTCTTCCGCAGCGACAAGCTGCGGCTGCTGTTCAGCTTCCATCCGCTGCTGATCGGCGGCAACCC
>DAIMYL010000334.1:0-2084 GCA_036734505.1 Steroidobacteraceae bacterium
TCCACCAACGCCTGCATCCGCGCCTCCGCGCTCGCGCCCGCGCGGACCACGCGTACGCAGGCAGGCAGACCCTCCGCGATGAGCGCCTGCACCTCGCGGCGCACGATCGAACCTTCCCAGTCGATGAGCACGGTGGGCACCGTGAGGCCCTCGAAGCTGCGCGCGTTCTCGGCATGGAACGCGAGCCGGTAGGCGGCGTCGTAGCCGGGCGTCGCGATCAGGAAATGGTTCGCCATCGACTGCACCACCGCGAGCGGTGCGGGCGGACGGTCGAGCCGGTGCTCCGGCGCCTCCGAGAACCACGGGAAGGACACGAACTGGCGGCGCGCCACCTCCCACACCTTCGCCATGTGGCTGCCGTCTGCGCGCGGCGAAAGGTCGGGGAAATAGCGCGGCTCCCAATCGGCGACCTGCGCGTCGGTGAAGAGCGCGCAGTTGTCGAGCACGAGGCGGCTGACGCGCTCCGGCGCGAGGCGCGCGAGGGCGAGCGCGAGCTGCGCGCCGGTCGCGGTGCCGTAGAGCGCGAAGCGCGTGGTGTCGATGCCGCCCATCGCATCGATGCCGGCGAGGAACGCGCGCGCATAGTCGGTGAGCGACTGCGGCGGCGCGGGCAGCGGATCGGACTGGCCATAGCCTGGCGTGTCGAGCGCGATGGCGCGGTGGCCCGCATCGGCGAGCGCCTGCAGTTGACCGACCATGAACGCCGAGGAGAGCGGGCTCGCATGCAGCAGGAACACCGGCGGGCCCTCGCCCGACATGCGGTAGTGGATCTGCGCGCCGGATGCGCCGGTGTAGCCGCGGACCGGCGAGGTCACTGCACCACCGGACCCCGGACGGCTTGCGCCGCCTTCCACTCCATCGCGCGGCGCACCCGCCGCTCGACCGACGGGTGGGTGTAGAACAGGATCTCCTGCAGCGCACCGGGGCGCGGATCGCGGTACTCGGCTGTCTTCACCAGCGCCGAGGCGAGCGCGTCGGGCAGACCCACGGTCTTCAACGAATACATGTCGGACTCGGTCTCGTCCATCCGGCTGAGCGTGTTCATCACAGGTTGCGCGAACAGCCCCAGCACGCCCACGATGAAGAGCAGCACCGGCAGGCCGACGGGATCGGCGAGCTCGGCACGGCTGCCGAAGGCGCGCGCGAAGCGCGGGTAGAGCCGATCGGCGAGGAAGAAGAACACGACCGCGAGCACCGAGACGACGATGACGCCGCGCCAGACATGGCCCAGCACGTAGTGGCCGATCTCGTGGCCGGTGACGGCCTTGACCTCGTCGAGCGAGGCGCCCTTGAAGGCGACATCCGAGATCGCGATGCGCGCCGAGCCGCCGAGACCCGCGACGTTGGCCGTGAAGTTGTTCGACTGCCGCGAACCGTCGTAGACGAAGATGCGGTCGGCGGGCACGCCGGCCTCCTTCGCCATCACCACCAGCGCGTCGCGCACCTCGCCCGGCGGTACGGGCTTGTAGTCGTTGAAGAGCGGCTCGATCAGCATCGGCGAGAGCAGCAACAGCACGGATGTCGCCGCCGCCGTCAACCCGCCCGACCACAGCCACCACCGCCGCCCGGTGCGCCGGATGAGCGCGTAGACGCCGGTCAGGAACAGCGCGCCGACCAGCACCGTGATCACGGTCCCGATCGCATCCTGGCCGAGATAGTCGCCGAGGGGTTGGCTGGTGCGGCCGTAGCCGCGTTCACGCCACCAGCCCTCGTACAGCGACCACGGCAGCGTGATGAGCGTCGATACCAGCAGGAACACCGCGGACACCAGGAAGGCGCGCAGGTTCGGCCCACGGCCCGCGAAGCGGGCGGCGATGCGGTCGAGGAGCCCGGTGCGCACGATGATCCAGGTGACGATGGCGCTGACCACCAGCCCCCAGAGCAGCAGCCAATGGTTGCCGGCGGTGTAGGCTGCCGCTTTCGCGAGCTGCTCGGGTCCGAGCGAGTCGATGTAGGCGCGCGTGGCGGCCTCGGGATTGAATTCCATATGACGACTATACGCGCGGTCTCGAGCGCGATGCATCCCGCATGCCGTTTCAAACCGAAACGCGCGGTATGCTGTAACGCTTCCGCCACCCCCGACG
>DAIMYL010000335.1:0-2062 GCA_036734505.1 Steroidobacteraceae bacterium
CCATGCCGCCCGACATGCTCGACCGCGACGGCAACCCCGCGCACGCGCTGTTCGGGTTCGCCCGTTTCTTGGGCGACCTGATCGAGCGCGCGCGGCCGGGCTACCTCGCGGTCGCCTTCGACGAGAGCCTCGAGACCTCGTTCCGCAACCGCATCGATCCGGCCTACAAGGCGAACCGCGAACCGGCGCCCGCCGACCTCAAGCGGCAGTTCGCGGGCTGCCGCGAGTTCTGCCGCCTGCTCGGCGTCGCCGAGTTCGGCAGCGGCGAGTACGAGGCCGACGACATCATCGGCACGCTGGCCTCGCGGCTGCGCGCGCAAGGCCTGCCGGCGACGCTCGTCACCCGCGACAAGGACCTCGCGCAGCTCATCCGCGAGGGCGATGTCTACTGGAACTACACCGAGGACCTGCGGCTGCGCCACCACGAGATCGAGGGCCGCTTCGGCGTCGCGCCGGAGCGCTACGCCGACTACCTCGCGCTCACCGGCGACGCGGTCGACAACATCAAGGGCGTGCCGGGCGTCGGCCCCAAGACCGCCGCCGTGTTGCTCAAAGAGTTCGCCTCGCTCGAGGAGCTCTACGACGATCTCGAGGCGGTGCGCGCGCTGCCGCTGCGCGGCGCCTCGAAGCTGCCCGAGCGGCTCGCCGAGCACCGCGAGGCGGCCTTCCTCGCGCGCCGTCTCACCACCATCGCCTGCGACATGCCGCTCGCCGCGGACCGCGACGGCCTGCGGCCGCGCGCGCCGGACCTCGCGGCGCTCGAGTCCTTCTTCGACCGCCACAACTTCGGGCCGACGCTGCGCCGGCAGGGCGAGCGGCTGGCGAAGCTGGCCGCCGGATGAGCGCGCCGCGGACGGACGCGCACGGTCCCTGGCCCGCGCGGCTCTTCGCGCCGTGGTACTGGCCGGCCTGGCTCGGACTCTGGCTGCTGCGCCTGCTGGCGCGGCTCCCGTATCCGCGGCTGTTGCGCATCGGCGGCGCCCTCGGCGGTGCGCTCTGGCATCTGCCGCTGCCGCAGAAGCGGGTGGTGCGGCGCAACATCGCGCTCTGCCTGCCGGAGCTCGACGCCGCGGCGCGCGAGCGGCTCGCGCGGCAGCACTTCCGCGAGGCCGGCATCACGCTCGGCGAGACCGCGCTCGCCTGGTTCGCGCCGCCGGAGCGGCTGCTGGCGCTGGGGCGCTTCGAAGGGCTCGACGAGGTCGACCGGCTGCGCGCCGCGGGCCGCGGCGCGATCCTGCTCGCCGCGCACTTCACCACGCTCGAGCTCGGCGCGCGCTTCGTCACCGCCGCGCGCGCGGTGCACGCCGTGTACAAGCCCTCGCGCAACGCGCTCATCGAGGAGGCCTTCCGCCGCCACCGCGGCGCGGTGTCGGCCGGCATGATCGCGAACGACGACATCCGCACCATGGTGCGCGTGCTGAAGGCGGGCGGCGCGGTCTGGTACGCGCCCGATCAGGCCTACCGCGGCAAGGGCGCGCGCATGGTGCCGTTCTTCGGCACGCCCGCCGCCACCAACACCGCCACCTCGCGCCTCGCGCGCCTGACGGGCGCCGCCGTGCTGCCGTACTTCGTCGAGCGGTTGCCGGGCGAGGCGGGCTATGTGGTGCGCATCGGCGCTCCGCTCGAGGATTTCCCCGGCGCCGACGAGGTCGAGGACACGCTGCGCCACCACCGCCTCATCGAGGCCGAGGCGCGCCGCCTGCCGGCGCAGTATCTTTGGCTGCACAAGCGCTTCAAGGGCCTAGCGCCCGACCATCCAGACCCCTACGCCCGGTGACCCCATGACCGACACCCGACAAGGACCCGACGCGGCCAGCCCTCCGAAGGACATCTCCTCCGTGCTCGTCGAGCAGCGCAGTTTCCCGCCGCCCGCGGACTTCGCCGCCGCGGCGCGCCTCAAGGCCGCCGACCTCGCCGAGCTGCACCGCCGTGCGGCCGCCGATCCGGTCGGCTTCTGGGCCGAGCTCGCGCGCGCCGAGCTGGCCTGGCGCAAGCTCTTCACGCAGACGCTCGACGGTTCGCAGGCGCCCAACTACCGGTGGTTCGCCGACGGCGAGCTGAA
>DAIMYL010000336.1:0-2042 GCA_036734505.1 Steroidobacteraceae bacterium
GAGCCGCTGGTCGGCGTGGTGCCCGTGCTCGAACGCGAGCCGCAGGACTGACGCCGTGTCGGTCGCCTTCTTCTGGATCTTCATCCTGCTGCTCGCCATCGGCGCGCCGGTGGTGTTCGCGCTGCTGCTGGGGCCGGGCCTGAGCCTCGTCCTCGACGGCGAGACGCGCTACTTCGCGGCCTTGCTGGCGCGCTTCTACAACGGCATCGACAGCTTCCCGCTGCTCGCCGTGCCGTTCTTCATCCTCGCCGGCGAGCTGATGAACTCGGGCGGCATCACCGCCGCCATCGTGCGCTTCGCGCAGACCTTGGTCGGGCATGTGCGCGGCGGGCTCGCGCAGGTGAATGTGCTCTCGTCGATGATGTTCGCGGGCATCTCCGGCTCCGCCGTCGCCGACGCTTCGGCGATCGGCAAGATGCTGATCCCCGAGATGGAGAAGCAGGGCTACTCGCGCCCCTTCGCCTCGGCGGTCACCGCTGCCGCCGCCGTGATCGGCCCGATCATCCCGCCGTCCGGCATCATGGTGCTGTACGGCTTCGTGATGAACGTCTCCATCGGCGCGCTGTTCGCGGGCGGCGTCGTGCCGGGCATCCTCATCGGCCTCGGGCTGATGGGCCTCATCCGCATGCTCGCGGGCCGGTACAAGCTGCCGCCGGCCACGCCGCGCGCGACCTGGGCCGAGCGTGGCCAGGCGTTCCGTGGCGCGTGGCTCGCGTTGCTGCTGCCCGTGATCCTGCTCGGCGGCATGCTGAGCGGCGTCTTCACGGCCACCGAGGCCGCGGCCGTCGCGGTCGCCTACGCGCTCTTCGTCACCGTATTCGTGCTGCGCAACACCGGTTGGCAGGACCTCAAACGCATCTTCCGGGCCACCGCGCTGCAGTCGGGTGTGATCCTGCTGCTGGTGGGCGCGGCGGTGACGCTCGGTTGGCTGGTCACCGTTTCCGGGCTCGCCACCCGGATCGCCGAGACCATCCTCGCCATCACCGACAACCCGCTGCTGCTGCTGTTCCTGGTCAACATCCTGCTGCTGATCGTCGGCATGTTCCTGGACGCCGGTCCCGCGATCCTGATCCTCGGGCCGGTGCTGTCGCCCGTGTTCACGGCGCTCGGCGTCGATCCGGTGCATTTCGCGCTGGTGATGTGCGTGAACCTCACCATCGGCCTCGCCACGCCGCCCATGGGGCTCGTCCTGTTCGTGACCGCCTCGGTCGCGCGCGAGCGGCTGGAGAACATCGTGCGCGCCATCCTGCCGTTCCTCGCGGTCGAGATCGCGGTGCTGTTCCTCATCACCTTCTTCCCGGCGCTGGTGCTGACGCTGCCGCGCTGGCTGGGGCTGCTCTGATGACCGTGACGCTGCGGCGCTGGCTGCTCGCGCTCGTGGTGCTCGCCTGCATCACGGGCGTGCTCCTGTCGCGCGCGCAGCAGGCCGAGATCACCATCCGCATCGCCTTCCTAGCCTCGCAGGACGACGAGGACTATATCGGCGCGGTGGCGTTCCGCGACGCGCTCAAGGCGCGGCTCGGCGACCGCGTGGCCGTGCAGATCTACCCTTCCGGGCAGTTCTGCGGCAACGAGCGCGAGTGCATGGAGGCGCTGCAGAGCGGCATCCTCGAGATGCACCAGACCACCATCGGCGGCCTCGCAGGGCTCTACGGGCCGGCGCAGGTCTTCGACCTGCCGTACACCTTCGCGGACGATGCGGTGGCCGAGTGCGTGTTCGACGGCGAGGTGCCGCGGGCGATGGGCGAGGCGATCCTGCAGCAGGGCCTGGGGCTGCGCTTGATGGCGGTCGGCAACACCGGCGGCTGGCGCAGCTTCGCGATGACCGACCGGCGCATCGCGCGCGTCGACGACCTCGCGGGCCTGCGCATCCGCACGCTGCCCTCGGCGCTCGAGCAGGAGATGGTGCGCGAGCTCGGTGCGAGCCCGATGGCGCTGCCGTTCTCCGAGATCTACACCGCGCTCGGCGCCGGCATGCTCGCCGGCACCAAGAACAGCATCCAGGACGTGATGGGGATGAAGTTCGACGAGCACATCCGGCA
>DAIMYL010000337.1:0-2039 GCA_036734505.1 Steroidobacteraceae bacterium
GCGGCGCATCGGCCGATCCCCGGCTGTGGGAGGTGCCGGTCGTCGCGCGGCTCGATCCCGACGACGGCGCGGCGCTCGTCACGCGGCTCGTGGCCCTTTCGGGGGCTGCGGCGAAGGAGTCATGAAATGGATCCGCGTCTGCTCGACATCGTCGCTTGCCCGCTCTGCAAAGGACCGCTGGTCTGGCACGCCGCGGACGCTGTGCTCGTCTGCCGCGCCGACCGGCTGGCGTTCCCGGTGAAGGACGGCGTGCCCGTGATGCTGGAGGAGGAGGCGCGAACGCTGGCGGCGGACGATCCGTTGCTGGCGCGCTGACCATGTACCGCATCGTCATCCCGGCCCGCTTCGGCTCGACCCGTCTGCCGGGCAAGCCGCTGCTCGAGATCGCCGGCAAGCCCATGCTGCAGTGGGTGCACGAACGCGCGAGCGCCTGCAGCGCGCGCGAGGTCGTCATCGCCACCGACGACGAACGCATCATGCAGGTCGCGGCCGGCTTCGGCGCGGCCGCGGTCATCACCTCGCGCGACCATCCGAGCGGCACCGACCGCATCGCCGAGGTCGCGGCGCTGCGGGGTTGGGGCGACGATGAGGTGGTCGTCAACCTGCAGGGCGATGAGCCGGCGATGCCCTCGGCGCTCGTCGAGCAGGTGGCGGGATTGCTGCTCGAACAGCCGGGCGCCGACATCGCCACGCTCGCCACACCGGTGCGTGACCGCGACGAATACTTCGATCCCAACGCCGTGAAGGTGGTCACCGACCACGAGGGCAGGGCGCTCTACTTCAGCCGCGCGCCCATCCCCTGGTACCGCGACCCTGTCGGGCTCGACGGGCCGGTGATCGGCGCACGCCGGCATCTCGGTCTCTACGCATACCGCGTGTCGGCGCTGCGCCGTCTCGCGTCGTTGCCGCCCTCGCCGTTGGAGCGCGCCGAGCAGCTCGAGCAGCTGCGAGCGCTCGCGCACGGGCTCTGCATCGTGGTGGGTGAGGCCGAACGGCGCCCAGGGCCGGATGTGAACACCGCCGAGGACCTCGCGCGGGCCGCGGCGGCGCTCGCCGCGGACGGACCGACGCTCTGCGAGTGAACGGGCCGACGCCGCCCGTCCGTCATCCGTTGCGCGGGGCGCTCAGCGCACCTGCCGTCGTCACCATGATCGTGCTGCAGGCTTTGCGCCTGCTGATGCCGGGGCCGGTCATCTCTTTGCTGCTCGCCGAGGTCGCGTTCGTCGTGACCGCGGCGTCGGTCGCACGCGCCAACCCGGCGATGACCTGGGCCTTCGTGCCGGTGATGTGGATCGGTGTCGCGCTCGGCGCCCTCGCCGATGCGTTATGGCTCGGCGGTCGCCTCACCGAGCTGCCGGCGCTGCTCGGATTCGCAGCGCCGGCGCTCGTGGCCGGCTTCGTCCTGGCGCGGTCGTGGCCGCGCCGTACGACGGATCAGTAGTCGTCGCGGCGCGATGAGCCGTGGCTCGACGGGCCATAGCTCGTCGGGCTCGACGACCAGACCACGCGGCTGGGCTCGGCGGTCGCGGGCTTCGCAGCCTCCGGGACCGCATCGGGCGCGGCCGCCGGGTCGGTCGATGCCGCGGGCTCCGCTGCAGCGGGCGCGGCGTCGGGCACGGCCTCGGGTGCGACCTCGCTCACCACGGCAGCGGCAGGCTCCACAGCCTCCTGCGCCGCGCTCTCGACGGGCGCCGTGGTCGGCTCGTCCGAGAGCGGTGCGGCTTGCGGCGACGGCTCGGCCGGGGCGAGCCCGGTCCAACTGATGCCCGACGCCGCTTCGCGCGGCGGCGGCGGGACGAGGTCGAGTGCCGACTGCGGCGCCGTGTCCTGGGCGTCGCCCGCGACGGTCGGCGCGGTGGAAGCGTCCGCTTCCGCGCCGTCATCGAAGCTGTCGTCGAGTTCATCGGACCCGTTCGGGCCCGTATCCTCACCCGCGGCGCCGGCCGGACCGGTCTCGCGTCCCGCACCGCCCCGACGGCCGCGGCGACCACGCCGGCGGCGGCGACCACCCCGACCCTCGCCGTCGGCCTGAGCGCCGG
>DAIMYL010000338.1:0-2028 GCA_036734505.1 Steroidobacteraceae bacterium
GCTTGATGGCGGAGCTCTTCGAGTCGCCGTTCGGCAGCGGCTGGTAGCGCTCGGGATCCTCGCCGCCTTCGCCGGTGTTGCTCTTGCCGCCGATGCGGTTCATGGCGATGGCGAGCGTCTCGTGCGCCTCCTTGCTGATCGAGCCGTAGCTCATCGCGCCCGTCTTGAAGCGCGTCATCAGGCTCTCGACGGACTCGACCTCCTCGAGCGGCACCGGGTCGCCCTTCTTGAAGTCGAGCAGTCCGCGCAGCGTGGAGAGGTTGCGCGCGCGGTCGTCGATCAGCGCGGCGTAGGACCTGTAGGTCGCGTAGCTGCCGGTGCGCACCGCCTTCTGCAGGCGGTGGATGCTCTCCGGGTTGAACACATGGAACTCGCCGTCGGCGCGCCACTGGTACTGGCCGCCCGGCGGCAGCACATGGTCGCTGACCGCGCGCTCGGGGAAGGCCGCGCGGTGGCGCATCAGCACCTCTTCAGCGATGACATCGAGCCCGACGCCGCCCACGCGTGAGGCGGTGCCGGTGAAGTGGTGGTCGATGATGTCCTGGCGGAGGCCCACCGCCTCGAACACCTGCGCGCCGTGGTAGGACTGCACCGCCGATATGCCCATCTTCGACATCACCTTCACCACGCCCTTGGTCGCGGCCTTGGCGAAGTTGGCGCAGGCGAGCTTGTGGTCGACGGTGGTCAGCAGGTTCTCGCGGATCATGCCGTCGAGCGACTCGAAGGCGAGATAGGGGTTGATGACGCTGCAGCCGAAACCGATCAGCAGCGCGAAGTGGTGGACCTCGCGCGCCTCGCCGGTCTCGAGCGCGAGCGAGACGCGCAGCCGGAGACCTTCACGGATCAGGAAGTGGTGCAGGCCCGAGACCGCGAGCAGCGACGGGATCGCAGCCTCCTCACGCGAGACGCCGCGGTCGCTGAGGATCAATATGTTGACCTCCTCCTCCTCGATGAGGCGTCGCGCCTCACCGCACAGCTGCTCCATGGCCTTGGCGAGGCCCTCGGCGCCGCGTGAAGCGCGGAACAGCATCGACAGCGTGCCGATCCTGAGGCCGGGCAACGCGAGCCGGCGGACCTTCGCGAACTCCTCGTTGGTGAGCACCGGGCCCTTCAACTCGACGCGGCGGCAATCCGTCGGCCGCGGTTCGAGCAGGTTGCCCTCGGACCCGAGCCACACATCGGACGAGGTGATGATCTCCTCGCGGATGCTGTCGATGGGCGGGTTGGTGACCTGCGCGAAGAGCTGCTTGAAGTAGTCGTAGAGCAGCCGCGGGCGCTGCGACAGCACCGCGAGCGGCGTGTCGTTGCCCATCGAGCCGACCGCCTCGACGCCCTCGCGCGCCATCGGCGCCATCAGCAGACGCTGGTCCTCGAAGGTGTAGCCGAAGGCGATCTGCCGCGCCCGCAGCAGTTCGGGCTCCGGCGGCGGCAGCTTCGGCGCGGCGGGCAGGTCCTTGAGGTGGACGAGGTGCTCGCCGAGCCATTCGGCGTACGGCCATTCCTCGACCACGCTGCGCTTGATCTCGGCGTCCTCGACGATGCGCCCCAGCTCGGTGTCGACCAGGAACATGTGCCCGGGCTGCAGGCGACCCTTGCGCAGCACCTCGGACTGGGGGATGTCGAGCACGCCCGCCTCGGAGGCGAGGACGACCATGTCGTCTTTGGTGACCCAGTAGCGCCCCGGACGGAGGCCGTTGCGGTCGAGCACCGCGCCCATGCGCACGCCGTCGGTGAAGCATATGGCGGCCGGACCGTCCCAAGGCTCCATCAGGCTCGAGTGGAACTGATAGAACGCGCGGCGCGCCGGATCCATGGTCTCGTGCTTCGACCACGGCTCGGGGATCATCATCATCATGGCGTGCGTGATGGGCCGGCCGGCGAGCACCATCAGTTCGAGCACGTTGTCGAACATCGACGAATCGCTGCCGTTGACGTTGACGATCGGCGCCACCTTCTTGATGTCGTCACCGAACAGCGAGGACTCGAGCAGCGCCTCGCGGGCGCGCATCCAGTTGATGTTGCCGCGCA
>DAIMYL010000339.1:0-2024 GCA_036734505.1 Steroidobacteraceae bacterium
GAGCGCGCGATGCCCATGTAGAAGCTGTCGTCCTTCTCCTCGTAGACCAGCGTGTCGGTCGCCGGGTCGCTGCCGCGGCGGTGGCGGTACACCTTGTCGCCGAGCAGCGTCTGCGGGTCCTTGCGGATGTAGAGCAGCGTCGTGCCGTCGTCGGCCCAGGCGAGCGACGCCTCCGCGTTCTCGATGGCGGTGGGCAGCCATGCGCCGGTCTGCATGTCGCGGATGCGGATCGTGTACTGACGGCGGCCGACGGTGTCCTCGGCGACGGCCGCCCAGCGACCGTCGGGGCTGACCTCGAGGTTGGCGACGGCATAGAACTCAAGTCCCTCCGCCCGCTCGTTGCCGTCGAGGATGATCTCCTCGGCCGCGTCCAGGGTGCCGCGCTTGCGCGCGAGGATGGGGTATTCCTTGCCGGGCTCGTAGCGCGTGTAGTACCAGTGACCGTGCTGGCGCTGCGGCACGGTGGCGTCGTCCTGCTTGATGCGGCCGACGATCTCGCCATAGAGCTTCTCTTCGAGCGCACGGTGCGGCGCCATGACCTCCGCGAGGTAGGCGTTCTCGGCCTCGAGATACGCGAGCATGGCCTTGTCGGCGCGCTTGTCGTCGCGCAGCCAGTACCACGGGTCAGGCCGCGCGCCGAAGGGCGAGGGCACCATGAACGGGCGCTGCTCCGCGCGCGGCGGCTGCGGTGCGGGCGCCGCGGCCGCTCCCCCGGCGGTGGAGGGCACGCTCAAGGCCGCGACCGCGGCCAGCAGGCCGGTGACGACGACGGGCACGGCCGCGCCGCGGCGCGGGTGACGGGACGGACGGTGTTCGCAGGGCATGACTTCACGCAGCCTCCTCGGCCAGGGTTTCCATGTTCTTCACGGTCTCGTCGAAGCTGCCGGCGACGCCGATCATCAGCGTGGTCACGGGCGAAGCCTTCCAAGCGGCCAGCCGCAGGCGGCGGTTCTCGGCCGAGCCGGTGACCGACAGCGCATCGGCCAGCTCGTCGGGGACGGCCATGACGGCCTCCGGCTGGCGGCCCGAGAGCCAGAGGTCCTGGATCCGCGCCGCCACCTCCGCGTAGCCCGCGCGCTCGATGACGCGCTTGTGGAAGTTGTCCTCCTTCGAGCCCATGCCGCCGACATAGAGCGCGAGCATCTTCTTGATGGGCAGCAGCGCGACGGCGGGGTCGGTGCTGCGCGACCAGCTCACCGACTGCAGGATCTCGAAGCCGGGCCGGCGCAGCGCCAGCGTGTCGCCGTAGATGTCGAAGCGGTCGGGCGGCAGCAGCAGCGGGAACCAGCCGTCGAACGCGGTCATCGCGAGCTCGACGTTCTTCGGCCCCTCCGCGCCGAGGTAGACGGGGATGTCCTTGCGCAGCGGATGGGTGATGCTCATCAACGCCTTGCCCTGCTGCGTCGAACCGGGGCCGCGATAGGGCAGGGTGTATTGCTTGCCCTCGAAGCTGACCGGCCCTCCGCGCGCGAGCACCTGACGGAATATCGCGAGCCACTCGCGGGTGCGTTCGAGCGGCCGCTGGAAGGGCTGGCCGTACCAGCCCTCGACGACCTGCGGACCCGAGACGCCGATGCCGAGGCACAGCCGGCCGCCGGAGATGTGGTCGAGCGTGATCGCGCTCATCGCCGCCATGGCGGGCGTGCGCGCCGAGATCTGCATGATGGCGGTGCCGAGCTTGATGCGCGTGGTGTGGGTGGCGATCGCCGCCAGCGGCGTGAGCGCGTCGGAGCCGTAGGCTTCGGAGGTGCAGACGATGTCGAACCCCAGCGCCTCGGCGCGCTGTGCGAGCTCGATGAAGCGGTCGATGGGCTTCGCGCCCCAGTAGCCGAGGACCAGTCCGAGCTTCATGCGGCAGGCTCCTGCGCTCGCAGCGCACGCTCCAACATCAGCATCGCCGCGAGCGACACCAGCGACAGCGCGGCGCAGACGGCGAGCACCGGCAGCGGGGTCGAGGTGTCGACGAAGCCCATGCCCTGCACCGCCGCCGCCGCGATCGCCTGCTGCGAGAAGCCTATCAGCCC
>DAIMYL010000340.1:0-2018 GCA_036734505.1 Steroidobacteraceae bacterium
GGCACCTCGCGGTGCTGCTCGATGGCGTGCCACATCCTGTCGTGCCAGTCGTCGCGCCGCATCAGTCTCTCCGCATCGGGCCGCGGTCAGGATTCGTCCCAGGCGGAGCGCCAGGGGCGCCGCCGCCGCTCCACCCGATGTCCCGAGAGCCCCAGCGGTTCACGAAGCCCTCGATGGTGTGGGTCAGGTCGAAGAAGCGGTCGCCGCTGTGCAGCAGCTCCTGATCGGCCTGGGTGTAGCGCGCGATGCGCGGCTCACGGCGCAGACGGTGCTCGCAGGTCATCGACAGCGTCGCCTCACCCTTCGCCAGGGTGATCGTCTGCTGGTTGATGCGGCCCTCCCAGATGACCTCCGGCGAGCCGATGAGCGTGCCGGTGTCCGGGCTGAAGAAGCCGAGGTACACCGTGACGGTGCGGTTCTGATAGTCCTCTGACAGGGCGGGCGTCACCCAGGTGCTGTCCAAGCCGCTGCAGGTCATGGTGACCTGACGCGCCACCACCTCGATGTTCTCCTCGACGGACTCGATGCCGCCGAAGTCGCCGATGCCGTAGAAGGTCGCCGCGGCATTCTCGGTCGTGAGGTTGTCGCCGTTCTCGGCGTCGAGCGGCTCGCCGGCCTCGGTGAGGAGCAGCTCGCTGATGGTCAGGTTGCCGATGCCGTCGTGCACGCGGACGGTGCCGGAGTCATAGTTGACCTCGACCATGCAGACCATCGTGATGGACGGCTTCTCAGCCTCCAGCGCGTAGTCGGGCGAGACGATTCTCGTCACGCGATGTCCTCGACGAGGTTGAGCTCGATGTCACCGATCAGGCCGGGCCGCACGCCCCAAGACACCGAGTCGTCGGACAGCAGGAAGCGACCCATCGGTGAGCGGAAGATGACCGGGGCGTTGTCGGCGGGGCTGGCGCGCAGCTGCGGCTCGAAGATGAGGTAGCCCTGCCCCGACGAGTTGCTGTCGAGATCAGCGACCAGGCGCTTGAGCTCGCCGCCGACCTCGACCCAATCGCCCGCCTTGGCGAGCGCGTTGGTGGACACGGGCAAGCCGTCGATGTTGAGCGCGGCCCCGGTCTGCGAGGCCCCGTTGACGAGGGCGCAGCGGGCGACGGACGCCCAGTTGAGGAACTGGAAGTCGCCGGCAGCGCGCGCGGCCACGAGGTCGTAGAAGCTGACGTGGGACGTGGTGCCGGACGCGGTAAAGGTCTCGGCGAGGCGGCCGGCGGCGGTGAGCGCGGTGCCGTTGACCAGCGTGGTGCCGCCCTGCGCCGTGCCGGCGGTGGCCTTGAGGTTCACCGCGCCCTTGCCGGCGGCCACGATGGCGCGGACGGCGTAGGGGGCGCTGGCGACGGTCGTCAGGCCCGCCTGGTAGGCGTAGCGGTCGGCGGTGACGCCGGTGCGGGTCAGGCGCAGGCCGCGGTTGGAGTCGGCCGACAGCACCATCTCGGCGTTGCTCGAGGTCCAGCCCGTCGTGGCGGCGGTCGCTGCCTGGTTGGTCAGCAGCTCAGGCGCAGCGAATGAGCCGCCCGCGGTGTAGGAGGGGTCGACGAGGTAGAGGCGGTTCGACCGCCCGCGCAGCTGTGCGATGAGGCTCAGGAGCCGCGCGCGGCGGGTCGGCATCGGGGCGCGGAAGAGCAGCCGACAGGTCCAGCGGTTGCCCGGGCGCGAGTAGGTGCGCACGGCGCCGGAGAGGGCCGACGAGAAGACCGCCGTGTTGTCGAGCGTGCCCCAGGTGACCTCGGAGGCGATGAGATCGGGCGGCAGGACGAAGTCGGTCATCGGCGTATCCCGTAGCGGCGGTCGAGCTCGTCGAAGATCCGGCGGTTGTTGTCCGCGAGGATGCTCGGCAAGGCCTGTGTGAGCTCCATTGTCGCACCGCGCGCGTCGATGTTGTAGGACACGGCGACGCCGCCGCCGGTGCCGACACCGTTGGGGAGGACCGTGCCGCCGGTGGACGGGACGAAGAGCTCGGGGCCGCGCTCGCCGACGAGGTACGGGGAGCCGCCGGTGACCGGGCCGCCCTT
>DAIMYL010000341.1:0-2015 GCA_036734505.1 Steroidobacteraceae bacterium
AGCTCGCGGTGCCGGTCGAAGCGGTGGTCACCGACAGCCCCGAGCCGGGCGTCGTGAAGCGCCATGTCTGGATCGACGACGGCGGCAAGGCGCGCAAGGTCGAGGTCCAGACCGGGCTCTCGGATGACCGTTGGGAGGCCGTCACCGCCGGTCTCAAGGAAGGCGACCGCGTCATCACCGGGCCGTCGCGCGCACTGCGACGCCTGAAGGACGGCGATGCGGTGCGCCAAAGCGAGGACAAGGACCGCCAGGGCGAGGAAGCGGACGATGAGGATCCGCCGTCACGGGGTTCAGGATCGCGGGGATGATCGAGCTCAAGGGCATCGTCAAGCGCTATGTGCTCGGCGAGGAGACCGTGCTCGCGCTCGCGGGCGTAGACCTCTTCATCGGACGCAACGAGTATGTCGCGCTGATCGGCCCGTCGGGGTCCGGGAAGTCGACCCTGATGAACATACTCGGCTGCCTCGACTCGCCCACCGAAGGCCAGTACATCCTCAACGGCCGCGACACCTCCTCGCTGCGCGACGACGAACTCGCGGCGGTGCGGAACCGCGAGATCGGCTTCGTGTTCCAGAGCTTCCATCTGCTGCCGCGCCAGACCGCGCTGCAGAACGTCATGCAGCCGCTCATGTACCGGCGGATGCCGGCGGCCGAGCGCCGCGAGCGCGCGGAGCGCGCCTTGGCGGGGGTCGGTCTCGGTGACCGGCTCGACCACCGCCCCAACCAGCTCTCGGGCGGCCAGCGACAACGCGTCGCCGTCGCGCGCGCCCTGGTCGGCGAGCCTTCGATCCTGCTCGCGGACGAGCCCACCGGCAACCTCGATTCCCGCACCTCCGCCGAGATCATGGCGCTGTTCGATGCGCTGCACGGTGCGGGACAGACGGTGGTGGTGGTGACGCACGAGCCGGACATCGCGGCGCACACGCGCCGCACCATCCGCGTGCTCGACGGCCGTATCGTCGAGGACCGGCCGAACACGGCACGCGCGGCATGAACGCGCTCGGCGAAGCGTTCCGCGCCGCGCTGGTGAGCCTGAACGCGCACCGGCTGCGCAGCTTCCTCACCACGCTCGGCATACTGATCGGCACCATGGCGGTGATCGCCGTGGTGTCCGTGCTGCAGGGGTTCTCGGACTCCATCCGGGACCAGTTCTCGGACCTCGGCAGCAACTCCCTGACGCTCGACGCCGTCAACGATCAGGAGAACTTCCGCACCGGCCGCATCAACCGCCTCGACTTCGAGGACATCGATGCGCTGCGCTACCGCGTGCCCGGTGTGAAGGACGTCGCGCCGATCATCGCCGCGAACCTCGGGGCGGTCACCTGGCGCTCGCGCAACGTCACGCCGCAGATCCTCGGCGCCACCGAGGAGGCACAGGTGGTGCTCGGCACCGCCACGCGGCAAGGCCGCTTCCTGACCGCGAGCGACGACCAGGGCGGGCGCCGCGTGGTCGTCATCGGCGTCGATGTGCGGGACGAGCTCAAGATGCCGAAGGATCCGATCGGCGAGTTCCTGCTGATCGGCCGCGAGTGGTTCAAGGTGGTGGGCGTGCTCGAGAAGCGCGGCGAGATCTTCGGCTTCAGCCAGGACAACCGGGTGATGATCCCGTTCTCCGTGGCGCGCTCCCTCACCGGCACCTTCGACAAGCCGTTCATGGAGGTGTCGTTCACCGTCGACGACATCTCCCAGGTGGCGCAGGTGAAGGCTCGGGCGACGCGGGTGATCCGGGCGTCGCGGAACATCCAGCCCGGCGCCGAGGACGACTTCGAGATCCAGGCCGCGGACTCGTTCCTCAAGCAGTTCAACCAGATCACTGCGACGGCCACCGCGGTGCTCGCCGGCATCGTGGGCATCTCGCTGTTGGTGGGCGGCATCGGCATCATGAACATCATGCTGGTGTCGGTGACCGAGCGGACGCGCGAGATCGGCATCCTGAAGGCGCTCGGCGCGACACGCCGCGACATCCTCACCCAGTTCCTGCTCGAGGCCGCGCTGCTGTCGCTGCTCGGCGGCCT
>DAIMYL010000342.1:0-2010 GCA_036734505.1 Steroidobacteraceae bacterium
CGATGCCGGCGAGTACACGGTCGACCACTCGGGCACGATCTATGTGTACGACCGCAGGAACCGCATGCGCCTCATCGCACAGCCCGACTTCGAGATCGCGAAGTTCGCCGACGACCTGCGGCGGCTGGCGCAGGAGCCGCGCTGACGGCGGATCAGCGCTTCTGCTTCTCCGCCGACACCATCTCGCGGACCTGCTGCAGCAACACCTTGGCGTCGAAGACGATGCCGTCCTTGATGGTGTGCGTGATGCCCGTCGTGACCGACATCTTGCCGGAGGTGCGGTCGAGGTAGGCGTGGCCCGTGCCGTAGAGCACCTTGAAGTTGCGCAAGGGGTTCTCGGCGACCAGCACGAGGTCCGCTTTCTTGCCGATCGCGATGGTGCCGATATCGGCGTCCATCCCCAGCAACTGCGCGCCGTGCAGCGTCGCCGCCCGGACGACCTCCAGCGGATGGAAGCCGGCCTCCTGCATCATCTCGAACTCGCGGATGTAGCCGAAGCCGTAGGTGTTGTACATGAAGCCGCTGTCGGCGCCGATGCCGACCTTGCCGCCCGCGTTCTTGAAATCGCGCACGAAGCGCATCCACCGGGCATAGTTGTCGCGCCACGCGGCCTCGTCGCCCGTCGACCAGTCGAAGAAGAACGATCCGTGGGCGCGCGGATTGGGAGCCCATGACCTCATCATGTAGGGCATCGTGTACTGGTCGTGCCACTCCAGTCTCTGGGCCCTCGACAGGTCGCGCGACGCCTCGTAGACCACGAAGGTGGGGTTGAGCGTCACCTTCGATGCCACCAACTTCTTGATGGTCGACTCCCACAACGGCGTACCGGGTCCGGCGGCCTGCGACCACAGCCTGCCCGCCTGCGCGAAGCGGTCCTGTTCGTCGTTGTAGTTGTAGCCGGGCGGATAGGCCTGCACCGTCCGGTCCGTGAACATGGCCTCCGGCAGACCGTACCAATGCTCGATGCTGCGCAAGCCGAGCGCCGCCGAGTCGACGGCGTTCTGTCGCGTCACATAGAGCTGCGAATGGTGGTACGCCGATCCCATCCCGAGCTTGCCGAGCTCGTCGATCGCGGCCGCGAACACCTCCGGTGCAGCGCCCAGGAACTTGACCCCGCTCGCGCCCTTGCCGTGCACGGCACGGACCCACTCCCGTGCCAGTCGCGGCGTGGGGATGGGCTCGGGGAAGACCGGATAGGCGAGGACGCGCGGCGCCGTGACCTCGCCGCGCCGGCTCGCTTCGCCGAGCTGCACGGTCCAACCGAGCCCGAGCAATGTGCCCGTATCGCGCACCGTCGTGATGCCATGCGCGAGCAACAGCTTCAGCACATAGTCGACCTGGGTCAGGCTGCCGCCATAGACATGGGTCGGGGTGCCGATGTGCTCGTGCACATCGACGAACCCGGGCAGCACATAGCCGCCCTTGCCGTCGATGACGCGCGCGCCGCTCGTCTGCTCGGCGCCTCGACCTGCCAGCGAGCGCGTCCCGCCGATGTCCTTGATGGCGACGATACGGTCGCGCTCGACGGTGATCTCGACGGGACCCCGAGGGGGAGCCCCGGTGCCGTCGATGACATGCACATCACGGATGATCAGCCTGGCGAACGGTCCTTCGGCTTCGGGGCCGCGCGGAGAAGCGGGTGACGGCGCGCGGATGCCGAGCGACAAGACATCCCGGATGACCTCCTCACCGGCGGACGGGACGGGCGGCGCCGCGGATACCGACACGGCGAGAGCGGCGAAGGCGGCCAACGCGATGGAACTCGGACCGGATCGCACAATGCGCCTCACCATCTGCCGCTGCTCACCTTGCCGATGATCTGCGCGCCATCACACCATAGCCGGAGAGGTCGCGCCACATCGGTGCGGATGATCCCTGCGGCGTCTCAAGGCGCCGCCAGCCGCGCCTTGAAGAACGCCCACGCGACCTCCGCGAACTCGATGTCGCGGTTCTGCACGCCGCTGACGCTGGACGGGGCCACGAGCACGCTGCGGCTCGCCGCGGTGTGTC
>DAIMYL010000343.1:0-1992 GCA_036734505.1 Steroidobacteraceae bacterium
GACATCTTGTTGACGCCGTCGAGGCCCTCGAGCAGCGGCATGGTCAGCACGCACTGCGGCTCCTGCCCGTAGGCCTCCTGCAGATGCCGGCCGACCAGCAGGTTGAACTTCTGGTCGGTGCCGCCGAGCTCGACATCGGCGCGCAGCGCGACCGAGTCGTAGCCCTGCGCGAGCGGATAGAAGAACTCGTGCACGGAGATCGGCTGGCCGGCCTTGTAGCGTTTGGCGAAGTCGTCGCGCTCGAGCATGCGCGCCACGGTGTAGTGCGCCGCCACCTCGACGAACTTCGGCAGCGGCATGCCGCTCAGCCACTTCGAGTTGAACTCGATGGTGGTGCGCGCGGGGTCGAGGATCTTGAAGATCTGCTGCTGGTAGGTGAGCGCGTTCGCCTGCACATCCTCGGGCGTGAGCCGCGGCCGCGTCGCGTTGCGCCCCGTCGGGTCGCCGATGAGGCCGGTGAAATCGCCGATCAGGAACACCACCTCGTGCCCGTGCTGCTGGAAGGCGCGCATCTTGTTGATGAGCACGGTGTGGCCGAGATGCAGGTCGGGCGCGGTCGGGTCGAACCCCGCCTTGATGCGCAGCGGCTTGCCGCGCGCGAGCTTCTTGCGCAGCTCCGCTTCGATGAGCAGTTCGGAGGCGCCGCGGCGGTACTCCGCCAGCTGCGCCTCGATGTCCTGCGTGCTCCGCTCGTCCATGTCGTCCCCGCCTCTGTTGACCCGCCCCGACCGGGGCGGTTAGCGTCGTGCTTCACGCGCGCCGCGCGATGGGGGAAGTGTAGACGATGCCGGACGCCATCCGCGCGCGACGCGCGCCCCAGCGCACCCCGAGCTCCGCGCGGATCGGCACGCTCGCGATGGCGCTGCCGGGTGCGCTGCTCTGCCTGCTGCTGGCGTCCTGCGGCGGCCGCGCGCCCCAGGGCGACGCGTCGGAAGGGGCGACCACCGGCCCGGATGCCGCGGCGTCGGCCGCGCCGGCCGCACCGGCCGGACCGGTGCGGCGCAGCATCGATGTCACCGTGGCGGACGGCGACACCCTCGAGCGCATCTTCCGCGCGCAGGACCTCGCCCCCGCCGACCTCGCGGCGCTGCGCGCCGACCCGTCGCTGCGCCGGAGCCTCGACCGTCTGCGTCCTGGAGACCTGCTGCGCTTCACCACCGAGGACGGCCGGCTCATCGGGTTCGAGCGGCCGCTCAGCCTGAGCGAGACGCTGTCCGCCACGCGTACGGCCGACGGCGCGTTCCAGAGCGGCACGCGGGTCGAGCCGCTCGAACGCAGCGTCCGCAGCACGGGCGCCACCATCACCGGATCGCTGTTCCAGTCGGCCAAAGAAGCGGGCATCAGCGACGCCATGGCGCTGCGCATCGCCGACATCTTCCGCTTCGACATCGATTTCGTGCTCGACATCCGGCCCGGCGACTCGTTCAGCGTCGTGCATGAGGTGTTGAGCCGTGACGGCCGCGTGCTCGGCGAGGGCGAGCTGCTCGCGGTCGAGTTCGTCAACCAGGGCGAGGCGTACCGCGCGGTGCGCTGGGCCCCGCAGGGCGGCGAGCCCGATTACTACACACCGGAGGGCAAGAGCCTGCGCAAGGCCTTCATCCGGGCGCCGCTCGAGTTCACGCGTGTGAGCTCGCGCTTCAACCTCTACCGCCGCCATCCCATCCTCAACCGCATGCGCGCGCACCGCGGCGTCGACTACGCGGCGCCGATCGGCACGCCCGTGAAGGCGGCCGGGGGCGGGCGCGTGGCGTTCGTCGGCGTCAAGGGCGGCTACGGCAAGGTGGTCGAGCTCACGCATCCCGGCGGGGTGCGCACGGTGTACGGGCATCTGTCGGCGTTCGCGCGCGGTCTGCGCCCCGGTCAGTCCGTCGCTCAGGGCCAGATGATCGGCAAGGTCGGCATGACCGGGCTCGCCACCGGGCCCCACCTGCACTACGAGTTCCTGTTGAACGGCGTGCACAAGGATCCGCAGAAGGTGCCGCTGCCCAAGGC
>DAIMYL010000344.1:0-1988 GCA_036734505.1 Steroidobacteraceae bacterium
TCGGTCGACACCGGCGCCGGCCTCGAGCGGCTCTCGGCGGTGATGCAGGGCGTCACCAACAACTACGACATCGACCTCTTCCGCGGCATCGTGCGCGCGGCCGCGGACCTCGCGGGCACCGACGACCTCGCCAACCCCTCGCTGCGCGTGATCGCCGACCACATCCGCGCCTGCACCTTCCTCATCATCGACGGCGTTCTGCCCTCGAACGAGGGCCGCGGCTACGTGCTGCGGCGCATCATCCGCCGCGCCATCCGCCACGGCCACAAGCTCGGCATCAACGGCGCCTTCTTCCACAAGCTCGTCCCGGCGCTCGAGGCGCAGATGGGCGAGGCCTACCCCGAGCTGCGCGCCGGCGCTGCGCAGGCCGCCCGCGTGCTCGCGCAGGAAGAGGAGCGCTTCGCCGAGACGCTCACCACCGGCATGGCGCTGCTCACCGAGGCGATCGACCGCCTGAAGCATGCGCCGGGCGCGGCCGCTGCGGGCGCGGGCAGCGAAGTGCTCGACGGCACCACCGTCTTCAAGCTCTACGACACCTACGGTTTCCCGGTCGACCTCACCGCCGATGTCGCGCGCGAGCGCGGACTCGGCATCGACCAGGCCGGCTTCGAGGCCGCGATGGAGGCGCAGCGCGAGCGTGCCCGGGCGGCGAGCCGCTTCGGCGTGGACCTGCGCGCCGACGCCTCCATCGACATGAAGACCGCGTTCTCGGGCTACGAGGGCCTGCGCGGCGAGTCGCGGGTGGTCGCGCTGCTGCGCGGCGGCGCGCGCGTCGAGACGCTGGCGCCGGGCGAGGAGGGCGAGGTGATCCTCGAGTCCACGCCCTTCTACGCCGAGTCGGGCGGGCAGGTGGGCGACGCCGGCGTGCTGCGCTCGGCGGGCGCCCCGGGGGCCGCGGGCGCCGGCGGTGCGGCCGTCCGCTTCATCGTCGAGGACACCCAGAAGCGCGGCACCGGCGGCGCGCATGCGCACATCGGCCGGCTGGCGCCGGACTCGGCGCCGCTCGCCGCGGGCATGACGCTCGCGGCCGAGGTCGACGAACGGCTGCGCGAGGCCACCGCGCTCAACCACTCCGCGACGCACCTCTTGCATGCGGCGCTGCGCGAGGTGCTCGGCGGCCATGTGCAGCAGAAGGGTTCGCGCGTCGCGCCCGACCGGCTGCGCTTCGATTTCTCGCACTTCCAGCCGGTCACGGCCGAGGAGCTGCAGCGCATCGAGCGGCGCGTGAACGAGCAGGTGCGGCGCAACGCCGCCGCCGAGACCCGCGAGATGGACTTCGATGCGGCGGTGGCCGAGGGTGCGGCGGCGCTGTTCGGCGAGAAATACGGCGCCAAGGTCCGTGTGCTGCGCATCGGCGATTTCTCCCTCGAACTCTGCGGTGGCACCCATGTCCGCCGCGCCGGCGACATCGGCCTCTTCAAGATCGTCAGCGAGGGCGGTGTGGCCTCGGGCGTGCGCCGCATCGAGGCGGTGACGGGCGAGGGCGCGCTGGCCTACGCCGAGGGCGCCGAGGCGCTGGTGCGTGAGGTGGCGGGGATGGTGCGCGGCACGCGCGACGACCTCGCGGCCAAGGTGCGCGAGGCGCTGGAGCGCATCCGTCAGCTCGAGAAGGACAACCGCAGCTTGCGCGACAAGCTCGCCTCGGGTCAGGGCACGGACCTGGCCGCAGGCGCGGTCGACATCGCCGGCCTCAAGGTCGTCGCCACCACGGTCGAGGGCGCCGATGCCGGCGCACTGCGCACCGCGGTGGACCAGCTCAAGGAACGCCTCAAGGCCGCCGTGATCGTGCTCGCCACGGTCGATGCGGGGGGCAAGGTCGTGCTGGTGGCGGGTGTCACGCCGGGCGAGGTGGGTCGCATCAAGGCCGGCGAGGTCGTGGCCCAGGTCGCCAGCCTCGTCGGCGGCCGCGGCGGCGGTCGCCCGGACTTCGCGCAGGCGGGCGGCACCGACGCCGCCAAGCTGCCGGAGGCGCTCGCTGCGGTCGCGCC
>DAIMYL010000345.1:0-1983 GCA_036734505.1 Steroidobacteraceae bacterium
TCCTGGCCACCGTCGCGGGTCTTGCGACCTCGCTCGGTCTCGGTGCGCAGCAGGCCCTCGCCGGCATCGGGTATCTGTTCGGCGCCGAACCGAGCACGCTCAACCAGATCCTGCTGATCGCGGTCATCGCGGCGGTGACCACGCTGTCGGTGTCGTTGGGGTTGGAGAAGGGCGTGAAGTGGCTGAGCCTCATCAACATCGCGCTCGCCGCCGCGCTCTGCCTGTTCGTGATCGTCGTCGGCCCGACCGCGAAGATCTTCGCCGGTCTGTGGGCCGCCCCGCTCGCCTTCGTCGCCAAGTTCCCCGCGCTCGCCGGTGTCTCCGGCCGTGAGGACGGGCCGTTCTTCCGTGATTGGACCATCTTCTACTGGGCCTGGTGGACCGCCTGGGCGCCGTTCGTCGGCATGTTCATCGCCCGCATCTCGCGCGGTCGCACCGTCCGCCAGACCGTGTTCTTCGTGGTGCTGCTGCCGTCGTTGGTGTCCGTGGTCTGGTTCACCGCTTTCGGCACCGTCGCCATCGATCAGTTGGTGACGGCGGGCAACCGCGCCGCGGCGGACGCGGAGCTGCCGCTGAAGCTTTTCGCCACGCTACGGGAGCTCCCTCTCGCGCAGATCTCCAGCCTCATCGGCATCGTGCTGGTGATGGTGTTCTTCATCACGTCCTGGGATTCGGGGACGCTGGTGCTCGACACGCTCGCCTCGGGCGGCAAGACCGACACGCGCAAGCTCCAGTCGGTGTTCTGGATCGTGGTCGTCGGCGCCGCCGCGGTGGCGTTGCTGCTCGGCGGCGGCCTCAAGTCGCTGCAGTCCGGTTCGGTGGTGACGGGTCTGCCGTTCATGCTCGTCATCACGCTCATCTGCGCCGGTACGCTGCGCGGGCTCGCAGGCGCGCGTCGCAGCGCATCGGTCGACAAGGGGGAGGGGGCATGAATACGAAGACAGGTATCTTGGCTCTGGTGCTGGGGGTCTGCTTGGCGGCGTCTGTGGCCGACGCCCGCGCGTCCGGCACGGAGCCCGCCTGGGGCGCCGAGCGCAGGACGGTCACCCTCGCGAACGGCATGCGCATGGGGTATGTGGAGCTCGGGGATCCGGGCAAGCCGGTGATCGTGTTCCTGCACGGCATCACCAACAGTTCGCTCGGTTATCTGCCGCTCGGTCGCCTGCTCGCCGAGGACCATCATGTGTTCCTGCTCGACCAACGCGGTCACGGCGCGTCGGACAAGCCGCCTTGCTGCTACACGCGGCTCGACTTCGCGCATGACGCCAAGCTGTTCATGGACCTCTTCGGGGTGCGGAAGGCGCACATCGCCGGACATTCTTTGGGTGGCATGGTCGCGCAGACGCTGGCGGCGTTCTGGCCCGAGCGGGTCGATCGGTTGATGATCATCGGTTCGACGATCGGCCGCCGCAGCCTGCCGAGCAGGGATTCGCCGCGACCGCCGCCGATCTTCGGTGCGCTCGACGCGGACATCCGCGCCCTCAAGGATCCGATCGATCCGGACTCGGCGTTCATGAAGGTCTGGTGGGATGTGCCGGGTCTCGACCCGCAGATCCAGCACCACATGCGCCGTGAGTCGGCGCGCATCCCCGCCGACATCTGGCGGGCGATGTTCGACCAGGGCGAGGTGTCGCGCGACCTGCGCACCACGGCCTACCGCGTCACGGCGCCGACGCTGCTGCTCTTCGGCGGCAAGGATGCCCTGTTCAGCGCCGAGGACAACCGCGAGATGGCCTCCTGGCTGCCGCACGCGAAGGTGGTGACGCTCGAGCCGCTCGGGCACTCGCTGCCCGAGGAGGACCCGGCGGCGGTCGGTGCGGTGCTGTTGGAATTCCTGCGCTGACGGGCCCGCCATGACGCCGACCTTGCCGGACACCGATCCCGAAGAGACCCGTGAGTGGATCGAGGCGCTGCGCGCCGCCGTCGCCGCGGGCGGCCGCGAGCGCGGCCTGTTCCTGCTGACCCAGCTCGAGCAGGAGGCGC
>DAIMYL010000346.1:0-1975 GCA_036734505.1 Steroidobacteraceae bacterium
GAGAAGAGCCCGTTCTACGGCCCCTTCCGCCGCTTCCCCGACTCGATCGGCGCCGCCGACCGCGCCCGTCTCGATGCCGCGGGCCGCGCGGCGATCGCCTCATCGGTGCTGCCCGCCTACAAGCGCCTGCAGGCGGCGTTCTCGCAGCGCTACCTGCCCGCCACGCGCAGCTCGGTCGGCATCTCCGGCACGCCGCAGGGCGCCGACTTCTACCGCGAGCGCATCGCCTACCACACCACCCTCAAGGGGCTCACCGCCGACGAGATCCACGCCATCGGCCTCGCGGAGGTCGCGCGCATCCGCGGCGAGATGACGAAGATCAAGGATCAGGTGGGCTTCAAGGGGACGCTGCAGGATTTCTTCGTGTTCCTGCGCACCGATCCGCAGTTCTACTACAAGACCCCGCAGGAACTGTTCCAGGCCTACCTCGCGGTCTCGAAGCGCATCGACCCGGGGCTCGTGAAGCTCTTCGGCAAGCTGCCGCGCACACCATATGGTCTCCGCGCGATCCCCGAGACCAGCGCGCCCAACACCACCACCGCCTACTACCAGCCGCCCGCCGCCGACGGCAGCCGCGCCGGCTACTACTATGTCAACCTCTACCGCCCCGAGGTGCGCCCCAAGTACGAGATGGAGGTGCTGTCGATCCACGAGGCCGTCCCGGGCCATCACCTGCAGATCGCGCTCGCGCTGGAACAGGCCTCGATGCCGCAGTTCCGGCGCAACGCGGGCTACACCGCCTACATCGAGGGCTGGGCGCTCTACTCGGAGAGCCTCGGCGAGGAGCTCGGGCTCTACCAGGACCCGTACTCGAAGTTCGGCCAGCTGACCTACGACATGTGGCGCGCCGTGCGCCTCGTCGTCGACACCGGGCTGCACGCCAAGGGTTGGTCGCGCCAGCAGGCCATCGATTTCTTCAAGGACAACGCCGCCAAGACCGAGGCCGATATCGTCAACGAGATCGACCGCTACATCGCCTGGCCCGGTCAGGCGCTCGCCTACAAGATCGGCCAGCTGCGCATCTCGGCGCTGCGGCGCGAGGCGGAGACGGCGCTCGGGCCGCGCTTCGACATCCGCGCCTTCCACGACACGCTGCTCGCCACCGGCGCGGTGCCGCTCGATGTGATGGAGCCGCGCATGCGCGCGTGGATCGCCGCCCAGCGGACCGCCGCGGAGCAGGCCAAGTGATCCGCCGGCGGCGCAGCATCGCGACCGTCGTCGGCGGCGTGAGGGTCGGCGGCGACGCGCCCATCGTCGTGCAGTCGATGACCAACACCGACACCGCCGACATCGAGGCCACCGTCGCCCAGGTGCGTGCGCTCGCCAAGGCCGGCTCGGAGATCGTCCGCGTCACGGTCAACACCGAGGAGGCGGCGGCGGCCGTGCCGCACATCCGCGACCGGCTCGCGCAAGCAGGCGTCACCGTGCCGCTGGTCGGCGACTTCCACTTCAACGGCCACAAGCTGCTGAAGGCGCACCCGGCCTGCGCCGAGGCGCTGGCCAAGCTGCGCATCAACCCCGGCAACGTCGGCCGCGGCAGCAAGCGCGACCCGCAGTTCGCCGAGATGATCGAGACGGCCTGCCGCCACCGCAAGCCGGTGCGCATCGGCGTCAACTGGGGCAGCCTCGACCCGGAGCTGCTGACGCGCATGATGGACGAGAACAACGCCTCGCCCGCGCCGCGCAGCGCCAACGAGGTGATGCGCGCGGCGGTGGTGGAGTCCGCGCTGCAGAACGCGCAGCGCGCCGAAGAGCTCGGCCAGCCCCACGATGCCATCGTGCTCTCCGCCAAGGTGAGCGGCGTGCAGGACCTCATCGCCATCTATACCGACCTCGCGGCGCGCTGCGAATACCCCCTCCATGTCGGCCTCACCGAGGCGGGCATGGGCAGCAAAGGCATCGTGGCCTCGACCGCCGGGATCGGCGTGCTGCTGCAGCAGGGCATCGGCGACACCATCCGCGTGTCGCTCACGCC
>DAIMYL010000347.1:0-1967 GCA_036734505.1 Steroidobacteraceae bacterium
CCGACAAGCGCGGCGAGCTCGTCGCCGAGGAACTGCGGCTCGCGCAGGCCGCGCTCGGTGAGATCACCGGGGAGTTCACCTCGGATGATCTGCTCGGGCGGATCTTCGGCGCGTTCTGCATCGGCAAGTGAGTCGATTCGAGCGGCCGTGACCGCCCGACGCTGTCATCGGGCGGTGGTCGGCCCGCGTTTCAGCGCCACGAACGCCAGTCCGACCGCGATGAACGCGAGCGACAGCCCTGCAGCGTTCAGCAAGGCCGCGCCGTAGCCGATCTTCGTCACATCGAAGAACGGATAGGGGTAGACGCCCGCGATCTCGCCGCGCGCGAACACATACACGGCGTAGGCCGCCGGGAACGCGAAGGTCATCCAGACATCCCGCCACAGCAGCACGCCGCGCGGCACGATGCGCCACCACAGCAGCACGAAGAGCGGCGGTACGAGGTAGTGCAGCGCGATGTTGCAGGCGTACTCGAGGCCGGTCGGATGATGGATGGCGCGCAGCAGGAGGTGGTACACGACGCCCACCAGCAGGATCGACACCGCTGCGGCCGTGATCCTCTCCGGCCGTGACCACCAGCGCCAGTTCGCCGAAGCCTGCGGTCCGAGCGCCAGCGATGTGGCGACCATCGCGCAGAACGCGTTGGTCAGGATGGTGAAGTAGCCGGTGTACATCATCACGCCGTAGGCCGCGCCGTTGCCGAGCGCGATATGGCGGTTTACGCTGATCCACGCCTGCAGCACGAGCGCGGTCCAGCCGAGCACCGCGAGCGCGGCAGCGAAGCGTCGCAGCGTCGGATCAGGCCGTGCCGTCTCCGTCGGCATCAGCGCGGCGTCGCGCGCACCTGCACATCGACGCGGCGGTTCGGCAGCAGGCACTCCTGCAGCGCCGCCCCCGAAAGACCGCGGCCGCTGCAGTCCACGACCGGCACGCCGTCGCCGCGCGCGCTGGTGGTGATGCGGGCGGGGTCGACACCGAGCCGCACCAGCTCGTCGCGCACCGTGGCGACGCGCCGTTCGGAGAGCTGCAGGTTGTAGGCGGCGTTGCCGGTGCGGTTCAGACGGTCGGCATGGCCGACGAGCTCGACCGCCTCGACGACGAGACCGTCGCGCTTCAGGCGCTCGGCGAGACCTTCGAGCTGGGCGCGGCTCGCCGGACGGATGTCGGCGACGCCGGAGCGGTCGAAGGCGAACACCACTTCCGCGCCGAACGACAGCTGGCGCGCTGCGACGGTCGCGCCCGCCGCGGGCACCACCACCGGCACCACGGCCGCGCGCGCGGCGGCGTCACGGCAGGAGGCCGCTTCGCTCGACGCCTGCGCGAGCAGGTCCTCGGCCTTCTGCACATAGGGCTTGGCGTGGCGCCACTGCTGCTGCGCGTGCTCGTTGCCGGCGTGCACCAGCTCGACCTCGGCGCAGGCGGTCTTCTGCGCCGCACACTCGAAGCCGCCTTCGCCGCGCAGCGCACGGGCGCGCTCCCAGAGATCGGGGCGCAGCATCACCGCCTCGCCGACCAGCGGGGTGTCGGTGGGCAGCGGCGTCACGCCGCGCTCCATCGCCACGACCAGCTTCTCGCTCTCGCTGAGCGCCGCCTGCGGGAACGGCCCGCGGTCGTTGCGCGTGTACTCGTGGAAGCTCACATCGAGCCAGCACTGCGCCTTGCTCAGATGGTAGTCGGCGACGCGGCGGCCGCCGTCGTTCAGCTTCTTGATGCGCTCCTGCAGCGCGAGATAGCCGTCGTAGTCCGCCTGGATCACCGGGTCGGAGATGCGCGCCTGCTGCGGCGCGAGCTTCGTGTCCTGTGCGGCTGCGCTGAGCGATGCGGCGGCGAGCGCAGCAGCGGCGAGCACGGTGTGGGTGGGACGGGTAAAGATGGTCTTCATCGGTCGAGACTCCGGTTGATCTCGCGGTCCGAGCCCTTGAAGAGGTGCTCGTCGAACTTGAAGCGCAGGCGGATGTAGACGCCTT
>DAIMYL010000348.1:0-1966 GCA_036734505.1 Steroidobacteraceae bacterium
TTGAAGCCGACCAGCCCGTTCACGGCCGCGGGCGAGAGGATCGAGCCGTCGGTCTCGGTGCCCACCGCCGCGGCGCAAAGACTCAGCGCCGCGGCCGTGCCGGACCCCGAGCTGGAACCGGAAGGGTTGCGCGCGGCATCGTAGGCGTTGCCCGTCTGACCGCCGACCGCGCTCCAGCCGCTGCTCGAGCGGGTGGAACGGAAGTTCGCCCACTCGCTGAGGTTGGTCTTGCCGAGGACCACCGCACCCGCCGCGCGCAGGCGAGCGACCAGCGCCGCATCGGTGCGATGGAAGGCGCGCGCCAACGCGTACGATCCGGCCGTGGTCGGCAGCGGATCGCGCGTCGCGATGTTGTCCTTGATGAGGATGGGGATGCCGTGCAGCGGACCGCGCAGCTTCCCGGCGCGGCGCTCCGCATCGAGCGTGCGCGCCGCTGCCAAGGCATCGGGGTTGACGGCGAGCACCGATCGATAGGTCGGCCCCGCGGCGTCGAGACGCGCGATACGCGCGAGGTAGGCGGTGACCAGCGCCGCAGAGGTGAGCGACCCGCCGCCGAGCCGAGCCTGCAGATCGGCGATGCTGCGTTCGGTCGGATCGAAGTCGCCCGCCCGTGCGCGGTCATCGGCGCCCGCGAGCGACTGCTGCCATGAGATCGCAGCACCGAGGGTGCCGGCGCCCGCCAGACCCAGGAATCGGCGGCGTCTCATGACCAGACGCGCGCCTCCGGCAGGGTCGCGGCGACCTTGCGCGCCGGGCCGCCCGCCTTGAACGCGCGCAGCGCGGCGATGAGCGCCGTGTTGTCCTCGGGCCTGCCGAGAGAGATGCGGCTCCAGTCCGTCAAGGGCGGGAACGGCCGACCGACCTCGATGCCGAACCCGCGCATGCGGTCGCGGAAGTCGGTGGCCGTCAGGCCGGTGCGGACGAACACGAAGTTGCCGTGGGAGTCGCTGCACTCCATGCCGAGCTCGCGGCAGACCGCGGTGACGCGCCGCCGATCCGCCATCACGCTGTCGCGTGTGCGGGCGACGAACTCCCGGTCACCGAGGCTCGCGGTCGCGGCCACGACGCCCGGCATGTTGGGGCTGACGAGCTCGAGCGAGCGCATGCGCTCGATGGTGTCGGGACGGCCGATGGCGTAACCGACACGGAGCCCGGCGAGGCCGTGCACCTTCGAGAAGGTGCGCAGCACGACGACATCGGCCCCGCCGCGGGCGAGGTCGACCATGCTCTCGGTCGCACCCGGCTCGACGAAGTCCATGTAGGCCTCGTCCACCACCACCAGCGTGCGCGCCGCCAGCGTGAGGCAGAGCTCGCGCAGCTCCGCCGCCGGCAGCACGGTGCCGGTGGGGTTGTTCGGGTTGCAGAGATAGACGAGCGAGGTGCCGGTCGGCGTCGCGGCGTCGATCGCGGCGGCATCATGCCGCAGCCCCGCGTCGAGCGGCACGCGCCGCACGGTCGCACCCACCTTCTCGGCGAACCCCATCAGCTGCCCGAACGTCGGCCACGCACAGGTGACGCTGCCGCGGGTGGCCCAGCCGAGCGCGAGGATGTGCAGCAGCTCGCCCGATCCCGACCCGATCGCGATCCGCTCCGGGGCCACCTGCTCATGCGCGGCGATGGCCGCGATCAGCCGTTGCGCGTGCTCGCCATCGGCGTAGCGCCAACCGTCACCGAGCGACGCGATCATGGCCTCGCGCGCCTTGGGGCCGGGACCGAGCGGGTTCTCGTTGTAGTGGAGCGGGAGCAGCGGCGCACCGCCGGAAGCCGCGGCCGCAGAGCCGAGCGGCGCGCCCGCGGCGACCGCGGTGCGCGCCTGCAAGAGCCCCGCACCGAGCGCGAGCGCCAGGGCCTGTCGACGGTTGATCCGGCTCATGCTGCGGCTCCTTGTGGTCGAGGCCCGATGGAGAAGGCGGTGCCGGGTGAGGGATTTGAACCCCCGACCAACGGTTTACAAAACCGCTGCACT
>DAIMYL010000349.1:0-1962 GCA_036734505.1 Steroidobacteraceae bacterium
GGGGTCGCCCGCGCCGGCGGCGCGCAGCCGCGGCCCGAGTCCGGCGAGCGCCGCGGTGGCGGCGGTGGTGGCGACGAACTGACGGCGGGTGACGCTCATCGGCAGATCCTCCGTTGCAGGATCACTTGAGACGGCAGGACAACATCTTGCGCTCGGTGATCGAACCCATCAACAACCGGCCTTCGTGCACCGCGCCCACGCTGCCCGCTGAGAGCTTCGTCCCCGGGTCGAAGAACACGGTCTCGAAACGCGGCTCGGGCGCCGCTGGATCGAAGCGCTGGATCCAGGACGGCGCGGCATGCGCCGCATCGCCGAAGTGGCGCACCAGATCGAGCGTGCGGCCGTGCACCGCGAGCCAAACGACGCCGTCGGCGCCGATGTTGATGTTGTCGGGCGCGCCGTCGACGGGGATGTCGGCGAGGCGCGTGAGCCCCGCCGTCCCCGCGTTGCGCTCGAAGACCGCGACGCGCTTGCCGAGGGTCTCCGAGGCGTAGAGCCGCGTGCCGTCGGGGCTGATGCCGAGACCCACCGCGCTCGCGAGGCCGTCCGCCGCGACCGTCATCCCCTTGCCGTCGAAGTACACGAGCTGCGACAGGCCGCGCCGCAGCACGAGCTCGGAGAAGCGGTCGATGGGCCCTTCGGCACCGGAGTCGTTGGCGACATAGAACTGCTCGTGGCCGACCGCGACGATGGCGTTGGGCGAGCGCAGCAGCGGATCGCGCACGCTGCGCACCGGGACGAAGAGCCGGTCCGTCGCGCGTTGCTCGAAGATCTCGACGGAGTGACCGCCATCCGGCAGGTGGCTGATGACGAACAGGCGCAGCGCGCCATCGCCCATCCGGTACAGCGACATGCCGTGAGGCCGGAATCCCGCGGGTTTGGCGACCAGCGCCGTGGACGGCGCGGCGAACGCGGCATCGATGGTGGTCGGCAGCTCCAGCTGCAGCACATCGCCCTCGGAGGCGCGACCCTCGATGAGCGCGCGGCGGTCGAAGGAGGAGAGGAAAGCCACGCTGCGGGCGCGGTCGAACTGGATGTCCTCGGCGCTCGCGCCGAGCGTCAGCGTGTCGCAGGCGAGCGGCGTGGCGGCGGGGAGGCCGCGGAACTGGCCGCCGTGGCGCAGGAAGTCGAGCGTGGAGACGCCGACGAGCGCGAGCAGCGCCGCCCCTGCCCAGGCGAGGCGCTTCAGGACTTTTTTTGAGCCGGTCTGCAAGACGGTCGGACCCCCGGCATGCATTGTAGCGCGCTCGCCGATGGCGTACTTTCCGTCCCTCCAAGGCCGTCCTGTGGAGCGCCGATACATGTCCAAGCCGATCATCGATGCGGTCCGCGCGGCGGTCTGGATGCTGGCCGCGCTCGTCGCGGCGCAGGCGGTCTCCGCGTCGGATACACCCATCGGTACGGCGTCGGAGGCGGCCCCGGCGACGGTGACGGTGGACGGGCCGGTGGCGATAGGTTTCTTCCCGCCGATGACCCGCGAGCAGTGGGACGCGGATACGGAAGGCAGGTTCGCGCAGGAGATGAGCGACATCGAGATCGCGCTCGGCGACGTCAAGGCCTGCGTGGGCGACGAGAGGCTGCGCACCGAAGTGCATACCGCGCGCCTCATCCGCCTCCACACCGGCGCGCGGACGCGGATGCTGCTGCTCGGCGATGCCGTCCATCCGGCGATGGGTGTGGTGCTCGCGGCGCCCGGCCGGGATCCGGTCGTGGTGTTCGCGGAGTCGTCGGCCATCGAGCTGCAGGACACGGCGCCCCAAGCCGCGGCGGCGTTCTTCAGCGCGCCGCAGTGCCGCCGACCCGGTCCCTAGCAGCGCTGCATCGGCCGGAGACCGTCAAGCCCGTCCGAGCTTGGCCCGCGCGAGCGCGGCGCCCGCGCCGAGCGCCTGCAGTTTGCCGCGCGCCAGAGCGGCGGAGAGCGGCGCCATCCCGCAGTTGGTGCAGGGCAGCAACCGCGCCGTG
>DAIMYL010000350.1:0-1954 GCA_036734505.1 Steroidobacteraceae bacterium
GACGACCCGGAGGCGGTGGTGTTCGTCACCCGCCTCGCCATGCGCTACCGCATGAAGTTCCACAAGGATGTCGTCATCGACCTCGTCTGCTACCGCCGTCTCGGCCACAACGAGGCCGACGAACCTGCGGCCACGCAGCCGGTGATGTACGCGACGATCCGCAAGCATCCGACCGCGCGCAAGCTCTATGCCGACCGTCTGGTCGCCGACGGGGCGATGACCTCGTTCGAGGCCGACGGCCTCGTCGAGGAGTACCGCGCCGGGCTCGACGAGGGCCGCCCCCAGGCCCGCGCCTCGCTCGGGATGATCGGCAACAAGTACACCGTCGATTGGAGCCCGTACACCGAGATCGACTGGGCGCGGAAGCTGCGCACCGGCGTCGAGCCGAAGCGCCTCGCGGCGCTCGGCGCGCGCATCACGGCGGTCCCCGAGGGCTTCACGCTGCACCCGCGCGTGCAGCAGGTCGTCGCCAACCGGCAGAAGATGCTGGCCGGCGAGATGCCGCTCGATTGGGGCTGCGCCGAGACGCTGGCCTACGCGAGCCTGCTCGAGGACGGCTACGGCGTGCGCCTCTCCGGCCAGGACTGCGGCCGCGGCACCTTCTTCCACCGCCACGCGGTGTGGCACCACCAGCAGACCGGCGCGACCCATGTGCCGCTGCAGCACATCGCCGAGCGCCAGCCGCGCTTCCAGGTGATCGACTCGGTGCTCTCGGAAGAGGCGGTGATGGGCTTCGAGTACGGCTTCTCGACCACCGACCCGTCGGTGCTCGTCATCTGGGAAGGCCAGTTCGGCGACTTCGCCAACGGAGCGCAGGTCATCATCGACCAGTTCATCGTCTCGGGCGAGTCGAAGTGGGGCCGGTACTCGGGCCTCACGCTGTTCCTGCCGCATGGCTACGAGGGGCAGGGCCCGGAGCACTCGTCCGCGCGCCTCGAGCGTTTCCTGCAGCTCTGCGCCGAGCTCAACATGTCGGTCTGCGTGCCTTCGACGCCGGCGCAGATGTTCCACATGCTGCGCCGGCAGATGCTGCGCAGCTTCCGCAAGCCGCTCATCGTCATGACGCCGAAGAGCCTGCTGCGCCACGAGCTGTCGGTGTCGAGCCTCGCCGACCTGCAGTCGGGCGGGTTCCAGCACCTCATCGACGAGGTCGACGCCGTCGATCCGGCGACCGTGCGCCGCGTGGTGCTCTCGAGCGGCAAGGTCTACTTCGACCTGCTGAAGGCGCGCCGCGCCGCCGGGCAGGCCGATGTCGCGCTGGTGCGCCTCGAGCAGCTCTATCCGTTCCCTGAGGAGGAGTACGCGGCGATCCTGCAGCGCTACCCGCAGGCACGCGAGGTCGTGTGGTGCCAGGAAGAGCCGCAGAACCAGGGCGCGTGGTACCAGATCCGCCACCAGCTCGAGCGTCCGCTCGCCGGCAAGCGCGAGCTGCTGTACTCCGGCCGGGCACCCGCGGCGGCGCCCGCCACCGGCATCGCCAAGGTGCACGAGGCCGAGCAGTCGGCGATCGTGCGTGCCGCCCTCAGCGCCACCGCGCGCGAGGTCGGACAGCGCGACACGCCGCGCCTCGCCAACGCCTGAACATCCCAAGAACCGACATCCGCCAGGAACCTCCTTAGATGACCATAGAGATCCGAGTCCCGCAGCTCCCCGAGTCCGTCGCCGACGCCACGCTGGTCGCCTGGCGGAAGCAGCCGGGCGAGACCGCTTCCCGCGACGAGAACCTCGCCGACCTCGAGACCGACAAGGTGGTGCTCGAGGTGCCGGCGCCCGCCGTCGGCGTGCTCAAGGAACTGCGCGTGCAGGCCGGCGCCACGGTGAAGAGCGGCGATCTGATCGCGATCTTCGAGGAGGGCGCCGCTGCAGCCGCGCCCGCCAAGGCCGCCAAGACCGCGGCGAAGGAGCCCGCCAAGGCCGCCGCCAAGGAGCCGGCCAAGGAGGCCGCCAAGCTCGG
>DAIMYL010000351.1:0-1946 GCA_036734505.1 Steroidobacteraceae bacterium
AAGCGCGTCGGCAGCTCGGCGCGCCGCGAACTCGTGCAGCTGCTCGGCCAGCGCGTGCACCTCGAGCTCTGGGTCAAGGTGCGCGAGAACTGGGCCGACAACACCACCGCGCTGCGCTCGCTCGGGCTGGAGTGATGGCACGCGGGCGCCGCGTCGAACTCGCCCCCGTCTTCGTGCTGCACCATCGACCGTGGCGCGACACGAGCCGCATGCTGGACATCCTGTCGCGCGACCACGGCCGGCTGACGCTGTTCGCGCGCGGCGTACGCGGGCCGCGCTCGCGCACGGCCTCCTTGCTGCAACCCTTCACGCCGTTGCTCGCGTCGTGGACCGGGTCGGGCGACGCCGCGCAGCTGACCCATGTCGAGGCGGCTGCCGGCGCGGCGGTGGGGCTGCCCGCCGCGGCGCTGCTCTCCGGCTGGTATCTCAACGAATTGCTGCTCAAGCTCACCTTGCGCGTCGACCCGCAGCCTGCCGTGTTCGACAGCTACGCGCAGGCGCTCGAACGGCTGCGCACCGGACCGACGCCTGCGCCCGCGCTGCGCGCCTTCGAGAGAGACCTGCTCGAGCTGCTGGGCTACGGGCTCGAACTGCGCCGCGAGGCGCGTGGCGGCGCGCCGCTGCGCGCCGATGCGTATTATCATTTCCATGCCGATCTCGGCTTCGTGGAGACGCCGGCGGGCGCCGACAACGCCTACGCCGGCCGTTCGCTGCTCGCGCTGGCCGACGACGACCTGCAGGAGGCACCGGTGCTCGAAGATGCCCGTCGATTGATGCGCGCCGCGCTCGACCATGCGCTCGAGGGGCGGGAGCTCCGCACCCGTGCGGTGGCGCGCGCTGTGACGCGGCGTGCCGCCGGCCCGCGCGACGGCGGACCCGGACGGTGATCCGCATGGCTGCATCCACCCACATCGCGCTCGGCGTGAACATCGACCATGTGGCGACGCTGCGGCAGGCGCGCCGCATCGCCTACCCTGACCCCCTCGAGGCGGCGCGCATCGCCGAGCAGGCGGGCGCCGACAACATCACCCTGCATCTGCGGGAGGACCGCCGCCACATCCAGGACGCCGATGTCGAGGCGTTGCGGCCGCTGCTGCGGACCCGCATGAACCTCGAGCTGGCGGTCACCGACGAGATGATCGGCATCGCGCGGCGCATCCGGCCGCAGGACTGCTGCTTCGTGCCCGAGCGCCGTGCGGAGATCACCACCGAGGGCGGTCTGGATGTCGCGGGGCAGGAGCCGCGCTTGCGCGACAGCTGCGCGCTGCTCGCGGCGGACGGCATCCGCGTCGCGCTCTTCATCGATGCCGACCCGCGGCAGGTGGAGGCGACGGCGCGGGTCGGAGCGCCCGTCATCGAACTGCATACCGGACGGTATTGCGAAGCGTCGGGTGCGGACGCCGCCCGGGAGCTCGAGCGCCTGCGTCAGGCCTCGCGGCTCGCCGTCGAGCTCGGTCTCGAGGTCCACGCCGGCCATGGCCTGAACCTGGAGAACGTCGCACCGGTCGCCGCGATCCCCGAGGTGGTCGAGCTCAACATCGGGCATTCGATCGTCGCACGCGCGCTGTTCGTCGGTTTCGCGGCGGCGGTCGCCGAGATGCGCGACGCCATGACGGCGGCGCGCACCGGGAGCGCGGCATGACGGTGCTGGTGTTCGATATCGAGACCGTGCCCGATGTCGAGCTCGGGCGGCGCGCGTTCGGGCTCGAGGGCCTCGACGATGCCGGGGTGGCCGAGGCGATGTTCGCCCAGGCACGACGGTACTCCGGCAGCGATTTCCTGCCGCACGAGCAGCACCGCGTGGTCGCGATCTCCTGCGTGCTGCGGCAGGCCGACACCCTCAAGGTCTGGAGCTTGGGCGACCTCGACTCGGACGAGGACGAGCTGGTGCGGCGGTTCTTCGACGGCATCGACCGCTACACGCCGGACCTCGTGTCGTGGAACGG
>DAIMYL010000352.1:0-1938 GCA_036734505.1 Steroidobacteraceae bacterium
GCGTCGGCGTCGGTCAGGTAGAGATCGGGGAGGATGAGCACGAGCTCGCGCACATCGCGTATCGTACCGGAGCATGGGACTCGATGCGGCAGCGCCGACGACGGCGCAGATCAAAGGCTATGCGGACGGCGAGGTCCGCATCGGCGAACGACGCCTGCGGGAGGCGTTCGCGCTCGACGCTCAGGGCGCGATCACGCCGCTGGCGGCGCAGCATCCGCACGCGCTCGATGCCGCCGATCTCGCGCCGGTGCTCGAAGCCAAGCCTGAAGTGGTGATCGTCGGCTGGGCGGGCGGCCAGCTGTTCCTCCCGGCGGCACAGCGCCACGCTTTCCTGGAACGACGCATCGGTCTCGAGGTGATGGCGCTCGGCCCCGCCTGCCGCACCTTCAACCTGCTAGCGGCTGACGGCCGCCGCGTGGTGGCGCTGCTGTTCCCGTCCGCGGGCGGCGAGCGGCCCGGCGCCTAGCGGCCGCCGGGCCCGATCAGACCCGGGAGCAGCGGCACGAAAGACACCGGGCCGAGCTCCTCGCGCACGCAGCCCGTCTCGCGCCGCGTGTAGCGCACCAGCACCTGCTTGCCCTCGGGACCGACCGGCATCACGAGCCGGCCGTTGGGCGCCAACTGCGACAGCAGCTCGGCCGGCACTTCGGGCGGCGCGGCGGCGACCAGGATGCCGTCGTAGGGGCCGTTGGCGCGCCAGCCTTCGTAGCCATCGCCGTGACGGAAGCGCACGTTCTCGATGCCGAGCGCGCGCAGCGACTGCTTGGCGCGCGCCAACAGCGGCTCGATGCGCTCGATGGTGAAGATGCGCGGCACGAGCCCGGCGAGCACCGCGGTCTGGTAGCCGCAGCCGGTGCCGACCTCGAGCACCGTACGCGGCGAGCGGCGCTCCAGCATCGCCTCGGTCATGCGCGCGACGATGTAAGGCTGGGAGATGGTCTGCCCGAACCCGATGGGCAGCGCGGTGTCCTCATAGGCACGGCTCGCCAACGCCTCGTCCATGAAGATGTGCCGCGGCACCGCGAGGATGCGCGCCAGCACCGCCTCGTCGTGGATGCCCTGCTCGCGCAGTCGCTGCACCAGTCGCTCACGGGTGCGTGCCGAGGTGAGTCCGATGCCGTCGAGGCGGGCGTCCATGCGATGACGAGACCCGCCGGCGCCGTCAGCCGATGCCATCGAGCCAGCGCGCGACCTGGTCGAGCGCCGCGTGTCGCGTGAGATCGACCTGCAGCGGCGTCACCGACACATAGCCCTCGGCGATCGCATGGAAATCGGTGCCGGGCCCGTCGTCCTCACCCTCCCCGGCCGCGCCCACCCACCACACCTGACGACCGCGCGGATCCATGGTCGGCACCACGCGGTCGGCGCGATGGCGCGCGCCGAGGCGGGTGCTGCGGAACCCACGCAGGCGCTCGAAGGGCAGAGGCGGGATGTTGACGTTGAGGATCATGGTGCGTTCCAACGGCGCCGTCAGCAGGCGCTGCACGACGAGCCGCGCCACCTTGCCCGCGGCCGTGAAATCCGGCTCACCCTCGGCGGGCCGCCGCAGCGAGAACGCCACGGTCGGCAGCCCGAGGAAGCGTCCCTCGATCGCCGCGGCCACCGTGCCCGAATAGAGCACATCGTCGCCGAGGTTCTCGCCGTTGTTGATGCCCGAGACGACCATGTCGTGTTCGTGGTCGAACAGCCCCGAGATCGCGAGGTGCACGCAGTCGGTGGGCGTGCCGGAGACGAAATACGCATCGGCACCGAACTCGGTGACCCGCAGCGGCATCTCGAGCGTGAGCGCATTGCTCGCCCCGCTGTGGTTGCGCTCGGGCGCGACCGTGGTGAGCTGGGCGAGGCCCTCCAGCGAGCCGCGCAAGGCGGCCAGCCCGGGGGCGCGGTAGCCGTCATCGTTGCTGACGAGTATCTTCATGGCGCGGGCAATATACTGGA
>DAIMYL010000353.1:0-1936 GCA_036734505.1 Steroidobacteraceae bacterium
ATCCGCTGCGCGCCTTCACCGATCATCCGGCCTCCGTGGGCGAGAGCTACTTCGGGCATCTGCTGCAGGCATCGCGTTTCGGTCTGCGCATGATCGGCGCCGGGCTCGCCTGTCTCGCGCACGGCCTGTTCCCGTTCCTTTGCGTCACCCGCGGCTCCGACGCCATGTCGTCGCTGCACGCCGAGATGGCGGCGCGGCGCGCCAAGGCCTGCGGCGAGAGCGCCGACCGTGACGCCTCCGTCCGGAGCGGCGCCGTAATCCGCTAGACTCCGCAGCGGTCCAGGCCGCGCGGATGTCCCCTTGAGCCCCCAGTCCTCCGATCCTTCGGCTCTGCCCGAGCTGCGTCTGCGTCGCGGCGAGGACCGCCGCCTGCGCGCCGGCCATCCATGGATCTTCAGCAACGAGATCGATGTCGCGGCCACGCCGCTCGCGGGGTTCGCACCGGGGCAGCAGGTGCGCGTCACCACCGACCGCGGTCAGGCGGTCGGGGTCGCGTATGTGAACCCCGCGACGCTCATCGCCGCCCGGCTGCTCGCCCGCGACCGCACCATCGCGGTCGATGTCGGCTGGTTGGCAGACCGCCTGCGCGGCGCGCTGGCGCTCCGTGAGCGGCTGTCGGCGACGCCGCATCACCGCTGGGTGTTCGGCGAGTCCGACGGCCTGCCCGGTCTCGTGCTCGACCGTTACGGCGATGTCGTGGTCGGCCAGATCACCACGCGGGGCATGGACCGGCTGCGCGAGGCGATCGAGGAGGCCGTCCGACGGGTGCTCGCACCGCAGGCGCTGGTCTGGCGCAACGACTCGGGCGCCCGTGCGCTCGAGGGCCTGCCTGAAGAGGTGATGACGGCCTTCGGCGAGGCGCCCGACCGGCTCGAGGTCGTCGAGACCTTGCCGGGCGGGCCGGCGCTGCGTTTCTCGCTGCCGGTCGTCGATGGCCAGAAGACCGGGTGGTTCTACGATCAGACCTTCAACCGCAGTCTGCTCGGCCGTTTCCTGAAGCCCGGCGCGCGTGTGCTCGATGTCTGCAGCTACGCGGGCGGTTGGGCCGCGACCGCGGCCGCGCTCGGCGCCGGCGACATCGATTGTGTGGATTCTTCGGCGGCGGCGCTGGCCCGAGCGGTCGAGCATGTCGTGGCGGCGCGCGGCGCGTCCGGCGGCGGCGTCGGCACCGCGACCACCACCGCGCATCGCGGCGATGCCTTCGATCAGCTTGCAGCGCTCGCGGAGGCGGGTCGCCGCTTCGATGCGGTGGTCGTCGATCCGCCGGCCTTCATCAAGCGCCGCAAGGAGTTCCCGCAGGGGGTGGCCGCGTACCGCAAGCTCAACCAGCTCGCGCTGCGGGTGCTCGAGCCCGAGGGACTGCTCGTCTCCTGTTCCTGCTCGTACCACCTCTCGGCCGACGATCTGCTCGGCGCGATCCAGGGCGCGGCGCGGCATGTCGACCGTTTCGTGCAGGTGCTGCACCAGGGAGGGCAGTCGCCCGACCATCCGATCCATCCGGCGGTGCCCGAGACGCGCTACCTCAAGGCGTTTTTCTGCCGCGTCACGCGCTGCTGAATATAGAATCGCCGGATGCTGACCTACCCCGGTTTCGACCCGGTCGCGTTCTCCCTCGGGCCGCTGCATGTGCGCTGGTACGGCCTCACCTATGTCGTCGCCTTCGGCGTCGCCTGGTGGCTCGCGCGTCGCCGCGCGGCGCAACCCGGCTCCACCTGGACGGCGCTCGATGTCGATGACCTCGTGTTCTTCTCGATGCTGGGCACCATCCTCGGCGGCCGCATCGGTTATGTGCTCTTCTACGGCCTCGGTTTCTGGGCCGAGGACCCGTGGTATCCGCTGCGCATCACCGACGGCGGCATGTCCTTCCATGGCGGCCTCATCGGCGTGCTGGTCGCGCTCGCCTGGTTCGCCCACAGCCGCGGCAAGCGCGTGGCGG
>DAIMYL010000354.1:0-1934 GCA_036734505.1 Steroidobacteraceae bacterium
AAGACATCGGGGTCGGACTCCTCGAGCGCTGCGGTGAGGTATTCGGCGATGATCTCGTCATCGTCGAGGAAGTCGCTGGTGTCGAAAGACCGCGTGCGGGGTTTGGGCATGGGGCAATTCGCGGCGTGCGCGCGAACCGCGACTGCAAGAGACCGGTACGTTCGCGGATGATGGCAGTCAATGCGGGATCCGGACCGTAAACAATCTCTCAAGCCGCTCGGCCTGCTGGAGGTACTTCTGCGGATCCGTCGTCGCGAGGCGTTGGAGGTTGGCGAGTTTCCAGCGGATAGCGGGGAGCCGGTGCAGGTGATCGATGCCGAGACGCTGCCACTCCGGTGCATTGCGAGCGATCGACGACAGGAAGGCACGCTCGTCGTCGTCAAGACCAGCGTGGAAGTCGGCGATCAGGCTATCGCGGGTCGCGAGCAACGCGGTCAACGCCACTGGCGCGGCGGTCATCCCGTCGAACGAGCTCCGGAATTCATGTCTGACGTCGCGCGGAGACGGTGCGAGGACCTCGTGCATCGGTCGGTTGTGCGAAGCGAGATGGACGACGGCGCTGCGGCGTATCGCAGGCGTGATCCCCTCGTGCAGGCGGAGTTGCATCACATCGAAGAGGTCGCGTGGATGCTGGCGGTCGAGGGCCGCGATGATCTTCCCGCCGTATAGATCGGCGAGCGACACCACAGGGATCTCGATCTCGGCGGCGAGGACCTCCCGGGCACGCGGCGACAAGGTCATCGTGCGGACAGGATGCACCACACCGCGCAGCACCGCGTTCGCTTCGACCTTGACCTGGAGAGGTCCGCGGCGCACGAGGAGTTTAGTGGCGCCACCGGCGACGCTCGTGGCGATATGGACATCGAAGCCGCGCTGGACGATCGTCCGCGCGGCACGACGCAGCGATCGGTCCATCAGAGCCAGCGCGTCGGCCCGTTCGAGACCATGGTCGACGAGGACGAGGTCCAGATCCACCGACAGACGCGGCAGGTCGCGTACGAAGAGATTGATCGCCGTGCCGCCTTTCAACGCGAAAACGCCGTCGGTGAACAGCCACGGCGCGACCTGCGTCATCAGACGCGCCGTAGCGAGATAGACGGGCTTCACGGCTTGAGTATCAGCAGGCCGTCTTTGGTCTTCGATATCCAGGGCCGCGCGCTGCCGGTGGGCAGCGAGGCTACATCGAGCTTATCGGACCACGGCAATGCGAACTCCCGTCCGAGCGCGAGGCACAGCCGGACGGTCTTGATGCGCGTGCAGCGGCGCAGGAGATCCATCAGCATCTCGGAGCGCAGCGTGTAGGCGCCTTCAGCGATCTCCCGCGCCTCCTGCAAAGACTGGCGCACTCCGACCTCGTCAAGGAGCTCGAGCAGCGCACGCTCCGGTGACGAGACCTGCGGCGCATCCGCACGCTGCTCGAAGGGCGCGACACCCTGCATGCTCGCGGGGTCTTCGGTGAAGAGGCGCTTACGGTGGTACTCGCCACCGAACCGCGCGCGGAACCACGCCGGGAGGGTGGCGCTCTCCCAACCGTAGAGCTGCAGCGCGGGTCGCTGCGCGATGTAGTGCCGCAGTCCGTACCAGTCCAGCGCGGTCTTGCCGCCGACATGCAGTCCGGGGATCTGCTCCTGAAGCAGCCGCAGACTCGGCTCGAGTTCGACGGTTTGGGCGGGATGGGCGTAGACGCCCCGAGCGAGACGCTTGAGCCATCCGGTGCGGGCGTAGTGGACGGCGAGATCCACCGAGACCCCAAGCGTGGCGAGCTGCGCGGATGTAATCGGCGCCGCAGCAGGCCAACGGGTGAGGAGGTCTTTTAGTTTGTGTCGCATGGTCGTAATAGAAATACGATAATACCTAACAAACCAATAGAGCGACATCGTTGTCATGGGGCAACCCCCGGTGCGGTGAGGTGGTGGCCCATCCTCCCCCTCCCC
>DAIMYL010000355.1:0-1911 GCA_036734505.1 Steroidobacteraceae bacterium
CCGGCGTGCGCGTGGTCTACGACTCGGTCGGCAAGGACACCTTCATGGAGTCGCTGGACTGCCTCGCTCCGCTCGGCACCATGGTGACCTACGGCAACGCCTCCGGCCCGCCGCCCGCCATCTCGCCGCTCGAGCTCGCGCGCCGCGGTTCGCTGTTCCTGACGCGGCCGTCGTTGTTCGCCTACATCGCCCGCCGCGACGACCTCGAGGCCGCCGCGCGCGAGACCTTCCGCATGGTGTCCTCCGGCAAGGTCAGGGTCACCATCGGTCAAAGATACGCGTTGGCGGACGCCGCTGCGGCGCACCGCGACCTCGAGGCGCGCCGCACCGTCGGCGCGACGGTGCTGCTGCCCTGATGCCCGCCGTCCGGGCCCGTCCGGCCCGGCGCGGACTCAGCCGACGCCGCCCTGGCCCGGCTTCAGCACGCCGAGCAGCGCCGAGATCGCCACCCCTGCCCATATGAGCAGCACATACGGCCGGCAGGCCGCCATGCCCTCGGTCATCTTGCGGTCGCTTTCGGGGGTGGCGCCGCTCGCGGCGAGCGTCCGGAACCCCTCGATGAACGGCGGGATGTTCCGGCGGATCATGAAGCCGCAGAAGATCAACGACGCGAAGATCAGCAGTTTGGCGGCGAGCCACGGATACGGGCGCAGCGGGCCGGTCGTCCAGTGGTACGCCACCGAGGCGACGATCGCGACGATCATGAACACGCGGAAGCGGCGGTCCCAGGCCGCGAGAGTACGGCCGAACTCCGTGCCTTCCTTGGCGTGGATGGTGTGCACCACCCACACCCAGAGCGGGCCGAGCGCGATGATCGCGGCGAGCTGCCACTGCGGATGTTCGTAGCCGATGTAGTGCGCGAGCGCGCCGCCCACCGTGAGCATCAGCGCGAGGCAGTAGCGCGGCAGCATGTCGAGGTTGATGAAGATCTTGAAGGCGGTGAGCCGCGCCTCGCGCGACAGCGAGGTGTCGGTGACGAAGGTGCTCGAATAGAAGACGCCGACATCGCCGCCGAGCCAGTAGACGAACAGCAGGATGTGCAGGAAAAGCAGCAGCCCGTGCGCCAGACCGATCTGTTCGACCATGGATCCCCCCTGTGTGTCCCGGACCGGCCGTCTCAGACGGCGTTGCGGACCTTCGGATCGCCGGTACGGATGTGCCTGCTGCGCAGCGAGGCGGTGGCGATGAACACCTCGCGCAGGAAGTAGATGAGACCGGCCATGACGGTGCCCATCGCGATGGCGAACACCACCGCGATGATGCGCGCCAACGAGTACTCCACGAGCGCGTCGATGAACATCACGCCGATCAGGCCGCAGATGATGATCGCCGCCGTGGTGCAGCAGAGGATGGCGCGTTGGATGAACTTGGCGCGCAGGGCGAGCATGTCGCGCAGCGCCGCGAGGTCCGCGGACTCGTCGGGGCTGTCGGTCTCGAACGAGACCGCGCGCGCCCGGTCGATGATGCGCGCGAGGCGCTGCGTCATCATCGTCAGGAAGGTACCGATGCCGGCCAGCAGGAAGGCCGGTGCCAGCACCTGCTGGACGACCTTCGAGATGTCCGTGATGTGCAGTTCGATCATCGCGGCCGATTCTAGCCCTTTCCGGGCTCCTGTCGGATGGTCTAGGATTTCGGCACAGGGCACATCGCCCGTCTCCGACCGTACCGAGGTTGTCATGCGGATCATCCCCGTCCTTGCCGTTCTGACCATCACCCTGGCCGCCTGCACCTCGTCGGGCGGTCCCGCCGCCGGGACCGGCGCCGGTCCGGTCGCGTTGTCGGCGGCCGAAGCGGGCAAGCGCCTCACCGCCAATCGATGGGAGCTGGTCTACTGGGAGGGCACCCCCGTGCCCCATGGCGACAACGGCGAGCCCGTGATCCTCACCTTCGCCGGAGGGCGGGTCAGCGGCC
>DAIMYL010000356.1:0-1909 GCA_036734505.1 Steroidobacteraceae bacterium
GTGTTCGTGAACGCCGGCATCGACATCAACGACAACGCCGAGTTCTACGCCTCGGCGAGCTACCAGGACCGTTCGGCGGTGTCGGCCGGCTTCCAGCGTCTCGCCAACGACCCCTCCGGTCGCAACATCCTGTCGATCTACCCGGATGGCTTCCTGCCGCAGATCGCGCCGGATGTCACCGACTACGCGGCTTCGGCGGGTGTCCGTTGGGGCCTCGGCCAGTGGGACATGGATGCCTCGCTCGGCTACGGCAAGAACGAGATGCAGTTCACCATCCAGAACACCCTCAACCGCTCGCTGGGCCCCACCAGCAAGACGGTGTTCGATGCGGGCGGCTTCGACTACGACCAGCTCGTGTTCAACCTGTCGGGCGTGCGTGGCGTCGAGGTCTCCGGCCTCGCTTCGCCGCTCAACGTCGCGGTCGGCCTGGAGGCGCGCCGCGAGGGCTACAGCATCTTCGCCGGCGAGCCGGACTCCTACCGTGACGGCGGCGCCCGCATCGCCATCGGGCAGCCGGGCTGCACCGGTGTGGCGGCCACGCTGCCGGCCAACGTCGCGGCGGGCAGCTGCCCGGCGCCGGCGGGTTCGCAGGTGTTCCCGGGCTTCCGCCCGTCCAGCGTCGTCGATGAGAGCCGCAATGCGGTCGGTGTCTACCTCGACCTCGAGGCCAACATCACCGAGAAGCTGCTCGCCTCCGTGGCGGTCCGTGCCGAGGACTACTCGGACTTCGGCAGCAACGTCTCGGGCAAGGTCGCGGGCCGGTATGACATCGCCGACGGCTTCGCGCTGCGTGCTTCGTACTCGACGGGCTTCCGTGCGCCGTCGCTGCAGCAGCAGTTCTTCACCACCACCTCCACGAACTTCGTGAACGGTGTGCCGTACGATGTGACCACCTTCCCGGCGACCAACCCGGTGGCGATCGCGCTCGGCGCCAAGCCGCTCGATTCCGAGGACTCCACCAACTTCTCGGTCGGTGCGGTGTTCCAGTTCGACCGCGCTTCGTTGACGATCGACGCTTACCGCATCGAGCTCGACAACCGCATCGTGCTGTCGGAGAACCTCGGCGCCGGCACCTCGGCCGCCGATCTCGCCGTGCAGCGCTACCTGGGCACGCTCGGCATCACGGGCGCGGCGGGCCGCTTCTTCATCAACGGTGTCGACACCGTGACGAAGGGCGTGGATGTCGTGTTCAACTACCCGATCGTCACCGAGAGCGTCGGTCGCTTCGACATCCTCGCCACCGCGAACTTCAACGAGACGGTGGTGACGAAGGTCCCGGCGACGCAGCAGCTGTCGGCCCTCTCGCCGGCGCCGTCGCTCTTCGACCGCGGCAACCGCCTCACCTTCGAGCGCGGCCAGCCGAAGGACAAGTACGCGCTGTCGGTCTCGTGGACGGTCGGCGACTTCGGCCTCACCGCCCGTGGCACGCGCTACGGCGAGGTGCTGTCGCCCGCCAACGCGCCGACGGTGACCGCGCCGGACTTCCTGATGACCCCGAAGACGCTGGTGGACCTCGAGGCCCGCTACGCCTTCGGCGAGCACATGAAGTTCGCGCTCGGCGCCGACAACGTGTTCGACAAGTACCCGGATCCGCTGCCGCCGGGCCTCAACACCACGGGTGCGACCTCGTTCTCGAACCTCGCGCCCTTCGGTCGTTCGGGCCGCTATGTCTACGGACGCGTGACCTTCGCGTTCTGATCCGGTGAAGTCCACGCCGGTGGCCCCGGAGGTCGTGCTGCTGCACGGCTTCACGGGGCCCACCGAAGACATCGTCGCGGCGGTCGAGGTCATCTCGGCCGCCGCGCCGTTTCGGCACCTCGAAACCCCCGGCGGGCGCCCCATGTCCGCCGCCATGACCAACTGCGGCGCGCTCGGCTGGGTGAGCGACGCGCGCGGTTACCGCTACGAA
>DAIMYL010000357.1:0-1904 GCA_036734505.1 Steroidobacteraceae bacterium
GGCGTCCGTCCGGGAAGTAGAAGGTGTCGTGCATCGCCCGCGCCGGATGGTCGGCAGGGATGTTGAGCGCCTCGAAGTTGTGGAAGTCGTCCTCGATCTCGGGGCCGGTGGCGATCTCGAACCCGGAGTCGCGGAAGATGCGCTCGATGCGCAGCCGCGCGCGGGTCACCGGATGCACGCCGCCTCGGGCTTCACCGCGCCCGGGCAGCGTGACATCGATGCGGCCCGCCTCGAGCTCGGCCTCGACCGCGGCACGGGAGAGCGCCTCCCGGGCCCCCGCTATGGCGTACTCGACCTGCGGCTTGGCCCTGTCGATGCGCGCTCCCGCCGCCGGGCGCGCGGCGGCCGTTAGCGCGCCGAGCGACTTCAGCTGCTCGGTGAGCAGCCCCTTCTTGCCCAGCCAACGGACGCGCACCTCGTCGAGCGCGGCGAGCGTCTTGCTCGCCGCGACCTCACCGAGGGCGCTCCGCTGCAGGGACTCGAGGTCGGCCACGGAGGTGGCCTACGCGATGCCGAGCGCTGCCTTGGCCTTGGTGGCGAGCTCGCCGAACGCCGCCTCGTCGTGCATGGCGATGTCGGCCAGCATCTTGCGATCGATGTCGATCGTCGCGAGCTTGAGGCCGTTCATCAGCCGGCTGTACGACAGACCGTGCAGACGCGCCGCCGCGTTGATGCGCTGGATCCAGAGCGCGCGGAAGTCGCGCTTCTTGAGGCGACGGCCCTTGTACGCGTACTGGCCGGCCTTGATGACCGCCTGCTTGGCGGCGCGGAAGACCTTGCGACGCGCGTTGTAGTAGCCCTTGGCCTTGCCGAGGACCTTCTTGTGACGACGACCGGCGGTGACGCCACGCTTTACTCTTGCCATGTTCAGTTACCTCGGTTGATCACTTGGCGTGCGGGAGCAGCTGGTCGAGACGACCGACATCGCTCTCATGCACGAGGCTGGAGCCGCCCGAGCGCAGTTGGCGCTTGGTCTTGCGCGGCTTGTGGCCGAGGTTGTGGCGGCGGCCGGCGGAATAGGACTTGTAGCCCTTCGCCGTCTTGCGAAAACGCTTCGCTGCCGCCCGGTTGGTCTTCAACTTGGGCATCTTGCTCTCTCCTTTTGTAGCCCCGTTCACAAGGTCCTCACGGACCCGCTTGCGGGCGGATGACCGTGCGGCTCGCGCCGTCCGATCACCACTTGTCGCGCGTCCCCCTTGGACGCGCTATTTCTTCTTCGGCGCGACGACCATCACCATCTGCCGGCCTTCCATGAGCGGGAACTGCTCCACCGTCGCGATCTGCGCGAGGTCGGTGGAGACCCGGTCGAGGAGGCGGCGCCCGATGTCGGTGTGCGCCATCTCACGGCCTCGGAAACGCAATGTCACCTTGGCCTTGTCACCTTCGGTCAGGAAGCGGATGAGGTTGCGCAACTTCACCTGGTAGTCCGCCTCTTCCGTGCCGGGGCGGAACTTCACTTCCTTGACCTGCTGCTGTTTCTGCTTCTTCTGCGCCGAGTGGGACTTCTTCTTCTGCTCGAAGATGTACTTGCCGAAGTCCATGATGCGCACGACAGGCGGCTCGGCCATCGGCGAGACCTCGACGAGGTCGAGCTCGCTGGTCTGTGCCATCGAGAGCGCTTCGAACCGCGTCATGATGCCGGCCTGTGAGCCGTCTGCCGCGATCACCCGCACCTGCGGCGCCGTGATGTCCTCGTTGCGCCGGATGCGCTTCGTTGCAGTCGAGATGTGTCAGTCCTCCAAAGTTCGTCGCCCGCGGCTCTCGAGCTCGATGCCCAGCCGTTCGACGAACGTCTGCGGGGTCATCTGGCCCAGGTCCTTGCCGTTGCGGGTGCGCACGGAAACAAGCCCCGCTGCCACTTCCTTGTCGCCTGCCACCAATAGGTAGGGCACGCGTTGCAGCGT
>DAIMYL010000358.1:0-1900 GCA_036734505.1 Steroidobacteraceae bacterium
ACCCGTCCGCAGTTCGTGCGCATCACCACCGCCGGCGTGCGCGAGTCGCACGTCCACGATGTGACGATCACCAAAGAAGCGCCGAACTACCGGATCTCGTGAGCTGTCGGCCATGACCGCCCGCGACATCCACGCCGACCGCATCCTGATCCTCGACTTCGGCTCGCAGTACACGCAGCTCATCGCGCGCCGTGTGCGCGAGCTCGGCGTCTACTGCGAGATCCACCCCTGGGACGCGGGCGATGCCGCCGTGCGGGCCTTCGACCCCAAGGGCATCATCCTCTCAGGCGGCCCCGAGTCCGTCACGCAGCAGGACGCCCCCGCCGCGCCCGAGTGCGTGTGGACGCTGGGCGTGCCGGTGCTCGGCATCTGCTACGGCATGCAGACCATGGCCGCGCAACTCGGAGGCCGCGTCGAGCGGGGCGCGGTGCACGAGTTCGGCTACGCCGAGGTGCGCGCGCGCGGCCATTCGGCCTTGCTGCAGGGCATCGAGGACCGCGTGAACGGCGAAGGCCACGGTCTGCTCGATGTCTGGATGAGCCACGGTGACCGCGTGGTCGAACTGCCGGCGGGCTTCAAGGCGATCGCCTCGACGCCCGATCTGCCCATCGGCGGCATGGCCGATGAGGCGCGGCGCTTCTACGCGCTGCAGTTCCACCCCGAGGTCACCCACACCAAGCAGGGCACGCGGCTCTACGCGCGTTTCCTGCACGAGATCTGCGGCTGCGCCGCCGACTGGAACGCGGGCAGCATCATCGAGGACGCCATCGCGCGCGTGCGCGCGCAGGTGGGCCAGGGCCGCGTGCTGCTCGGGCTCTCGGGCGGCGTCGATTCGTCGGTGGTGGCGGCGCTGCTGCACAAGGCCATCGGCGACCAGCTCACCTGCGTGTTCGTCGACCACGGCCTGCTGCGCCACCGCGAAGGCGATGCCGTGATGGACCTCTTCGCGCGCAACCTCGGCGTGCGCGTCATCCGCGTCGATGCCGCCGAGCGTTTCTTCCGCGAACTCAAGGGCGTCAGCGATCCCGAGGCCAAGCGCAAGATCATCGGACGCCTCTTCGTCGAGGTGTTCGACGAGGAGGCGGGCAAGCTCGCGGGCGGCGGTGCCGGCGAACGCGTCGAGTTCCTCGCGCAGGGCACCATCTACCCCGATGTCATCGAGTCCGCGGGCGCCAAGACCGGCAAGGCACATGTCATCAAGAGCCACCACAATGTCGGCGGTCTGCCCGAGCACATGAAGCTGCAGCTGGTCGAGCCGCTGCGCGAGCTCTTCAAGGACGAGGTGCGCCGCATCGGCCTCGAGCTCGGGCTCCCCGCCGAGATGGTGCACCGCCATCCCTTCCCGGGCCCGGGTCTCGGCGTGCGCATCCTGGGCGAGGTCACGCAGGCCGCCGCCGATACGCTGCGCCTCGCCGACCACATCTTCATCGAAGAGCTGCGCAAGGCGGGTTGGTACGAGAAGACCTCGCAGGCCTTCGCCGTGTTCCTGCCCGTGAAATCGGTCGGCGTCACCGGCGACGGCCGCCGCCACGATCCCGTCATCGCGCTGCGCGCCGTCGAGACCGTGGATTTCATGACCGCCCGCTGGGCGCATCTGCCCTACGAGCTGCTCGATGTCTGCTCGCGCCGCATCGTCAACGAGGTGAAGGGCATCTCGCGCGTCGTCTACGACGTCACCGGCAAGCCGCCGGCCACCATCGAGTGGGAGTGAGGGTGCATCCTGTCGGCGTGCATGCCTGAGGGATATCCATGGTCGACGCGATGGCGGTCGCGGATGACAGGGGGCCAAGAGCTGACTGCTAATCGGGGAGGCATCATGGTTCTTCGAAATCTGCTCCTCACCGCCCATCTCCTGGGAGTCATCGTCTGGCTCGGCGCGAAGCAAGCCATCATGTTGCTC
>DAIMYL010000359.1:0-1897 GCA_036734505.1 Steroidobacteraceae bacterium
TCGTCGCCCGACTCCTTGCGCTCCACCTGGGCGCGGAAACGCGCCGCCTGGTCCTCGGCGTCGTTGAGCTCCGAGAAGCCGTTGGCGAGTTCGCGGCCGCCGACGAAGAACTCGAAGCGGTCGGTGAGGAACGGGTCGGCGTCGTTGGCGCGTGACAGCGGCGAGACCTCGGCCGGATAGGCGTACACGAAGGTGGGCTGCACCAACGTGTGCTCGCCGGTCTTCTCGAAGATCTCGATCTGCAGCTTGCCGGCGCCGTCGCCCGGCTTCCAGGGGATGCCGCGCTCGTCGCAGGCCGCGCGCAGATAGGGCACATCGCGCAGGCGCGCGCGCTCGAGGCCGGGGTTCTGCTGGAGGATGAGGTCCTCGACGGTGATGCGGTGGAACGCGGACCGAAGGTCGTAGCGCACACCCTGCGACTCGAACTCCAGCGTGCCGCGCACCGCCTCGGCGGCGCCGCGCAGCATGCGCTCGACGAGGTCCATCAGGTCGCGGTGGTCGGCATAGGCCTGATAGAGCTCGAGCATGGTGAACTCGGGGTTGTGCCGGGTCGACAGCCCCTCGTTGCGGAAGTTGCGGTTGATCTCGTAGACGCGCTCGAAGCCGCCGACGACGAGGCGCTTGAGATAGAGCTCCGGCGCGATGCGCAGGTACATGTCGATGTCGAGCGCGTTGTGGTGCGTCACGAAAGGCCGCGCCGCCGCACCGCCCGCGATCGGCTGCATCATCGGCGTCTCGACCTCCATGAAGCCGAGCGCATCGAGCATGTCGCGCAGGAAGCGCACCAGCGCGGTGCGCTTGCGGAACACCTCGCGGCTCTGCTCGTTCATGATGAGATCGACATAGCGCTGCCGGTAGCGCACCTCGGTGTCGGCGAGGCCGTGCCACTTGTCGGGCAGCGGTCGCAGAGACTTCACCAACAGGCGCACGCGCTCGGCCTTGACCGAGAGCTCACCGGTGCGGGTGCGGAACAGCGTGCCCTCGACGCCCAAGATGTCGCCGATGTCCCAACCCTTGAACGCCTCGTAGACCGCCTCGCCCACGCCCTCGCGCTGCAGGTAGACCTGGATCTGCCCCGATGAATCCTGGAGCTTGGCGAAGCTCGCCTTGCCCATGATGCGGCGCAGCATCATGCGACCGGCGACCTTCACCCTCACGCCCTGCGCCTCGAGCGCGGCCTCGGGGACCTCGCCGTAGCCCAGCAGCAGCTCGCCGGCGGACGCATCGGGCCGGAAATCGTTGGGGAAGGCGGGACCGCCCGCGCTGCGCAGCGCATCGAGCTTGGCACGGCGCTCGGCGACCAGCTTGTTCTCGTCTTCGGTCATAGACCCGCCTTGAGTGAAGCCTCGAGGAACTGGTCGAGGTCGCCGTCGAGCACGGCGCCGGTGTTGCCGACCTCGACATCGGTGCGAAGATCCTTGATGCGCGACTGGTCGAGCACATAGGAGCGGATCTGGTGGCCCCAGCTCACATCCGACTTGGAGTCCTCGAGCACCTTCGCCGCCGCGTTGCGCTTGTTGACCTCGAGCTCGTAGAGCTTGGCCTTCAGCATCTTCATGGCGGTGGCGCGGTTCTTGTGCTGGCTGCGCTCGTTCTGGCAGGCGACCACGATGCCGGAGGGCATGTGGCGGATGCGCACCGCCGACTCGGTCTTGTTGACATGCTGGCCACCGGCGCCGCTCGAGCGGAAGACATCGGTCTCGAGGTCCGCCGGGTTGATGTCGATGTTGATGTCGTCGTCGATCTCGGGCGAGAGGAACACCGACGCGAACGAGGTGTGTCGGCGGTTGCCCGAGTCGAAGGGTGACTTGCGGACGAGGCGATGCACGCCGGTCTCGGTGCGCAGCCAACCGTAGGCATGGTCGCCGCGCACCTCGACGGTGGCGCTCTTGATGCC
>DAIMYL010000360.1:0-1888 GCA_036734505.1 Steroidobacteraceae bacterium
TGGCCCAACGCCGAGATCGCGGTGATGGGCGCCAAGGGCGCGGTGGAGATCATCTTCCGCGAGGAGAAGGGCGACCCGGCGAAGCTCGCGGCGCGCGAGGCCGAGTACAAGGAGAAGTTCGCCAACCCGTTCATCGCCGGCGCGCGCGGCTACATCGACGATGTGATCATGCCGCATGGCACGCGCCGTCGGGTGTGCCGCGCGCTCACGGTGCTGCGCGACAAGAAGCTCGAGGAGCCGTGGCGCAAGCACGGCAACATCCCGCTGTGACCGCGTCCAGGAGACCTGCAGGCATGTTCAAGAAGATACTGGTCGCCAACCGCGGGGAGATCGCCTGCCGCGTCATCAAGACCGCGAAGCGCATGGGCATCAAGACGGTCGCCGTGTACTCGGACGCCGACAAGGACGCGCGTCATGTCGAGCTCGCCGACGAGGCGGTGCACATCGGGCCCGCGCCCTCGCGCGAGTCGTACCTCGTGCAGGACCGCATCATCGAGGCCTGCCGCAAGACGGGCGCCGAGGCGGTGCACCCCGGCTACGGGTTCCTCTCGGAGAACGCCGAGTTCTCGCGGCGCGTCGAGGAGGCGGGCATCGTCTTCATCGGCCCGAAGCACGCGTCGATCGCCGCGATGGGCGACAAGATCGCCTCCAAGGCGCTCGCGGCCAAGGCCGGCGTCAGCACCATCCCGGGCTGGAACGACCCCATCGAGACCCCCGAGCGCGCGGTCGGGATCGCGAAGGACATCGGCTACCCGGTGATGATCAAGGCCAGCGCCGGCGGCGGCGGCAAGGGCCTGCGCGTGGCGTGGAACGACAAGGAGGCCTTCGAGGGCTTCAGCTCCTGCCGCAACGAGGCCCGCAACAGCTTCGGCGACGACCGCGTGTTCATCGAGAAGTTCGTCGAGGAGCCGCGCCACATCGAGATCCAGGTGCTGGGCGACGGCCATGGCAACTGCCTCTACCTCTGGGAGCGCGAGTGCTCCATCCAGCGCCGCCACCAGAAGGTGATCGAGGAGGCGCCGAGCCCCTTCCTCGACGACAAGACCCGCAAGGCGATGGGCGAGCAGGCCGTGGCGCTCGCCAAGGCCGTCGACTACCAGAGCGCGGGCACGGTCGAGTTCGTGGTCGGCAAGGACCGCTCGTTCTACTTCCTCGAGATGAACACGCGTCTGCAGGTGGAGCATCCGGTCACCGAGTGCATCACCGGGCTCGACCTCGTGGAGCAGATGATCCGCGTCGCGGCGGGCGAGAAGCTCGCGTTCAAGCAGAAGGACATCAAGCGCGACGGCTGGGCGATGGAGTGCCGCATCAACGCCGAGGACCCGTTCCGCAACTTCCTGCCCTCCACCGGTCGGCTCGTGAAGTACCGGCCGCCGACGCAGAACATGGAGGCCTCGCAGCCGGTGCCCGCGGGCGGCGGCGTGCGCGTCGACACCGGCGTGTACGAGGGCGGCGAGATCCCGATGTTCTACGACTCGATGATCGCCAAGCTCATCGTGCACGGCCGCGACCGCGCGGACGCGATCGCGCGCATGCGCGAGGCGCTCAACGGCTTCGTGATCCGCGGCATCTCGAGCAACATCCCCTTCCAGGCGGCGTTGCTCGCGCATCCGCGCTTCATCGCCGGGGACTTCAACACGGGCTTCATCGCCGAGCAGTACCCGAAGGGCTTCACCAGCGCCTCTGTGGCGCATGACGAACCCGGGTTCCTGCTGTCGCTCGCCGCCGTGTCGCAGCGCCGCGTGCGCGAGCGCGCGGCGACGCTCACCGGCCAGCGCCGCCACCGCGAGGTGCGCATCCGCGAGGATTATGTGGTGGTGCTGACCGACGAGACCGGTCGCCGCGACCAGATCCCGGTCAAGGTGCGCCCGCAGGGCCCGATGTTCCA
>DAIMYL010000361.1:0-1875 GCA_036734505.1 Steroidobacteraceae bacterium
CACGATGACCGAGGTGTCGATGACCACACGCACGCCGAAATGATATGTGACATCCTATAGGATGTCCAATGCTGCCTTGGTTCGGGACGACTTCGGAGAGCCAGTGCCGATGTCAGCCGTCCAGTTCGGCCAGCTGACGCTCGAGGCTTCGGCGATGGACGCGCTCGCGCCGCAACACTCGCCAGCAGTACAGCAGCAGCGCCGCGAAGGCTGCAAGCACGAGGACGATGCCGATCGTGCCGAGGCGTTCCAGCAGGCGCACGGCGGTCTCGGCCGGCGCAAGCTGCTGCAGTGCGGATCCGATCACGACGCCGATCGGTCCCGCGATGAGCGATCCGGCCGCGATCCGCACCCGTGCGTCGGAGCGTCTGAGCTGCAGGCGCAGATATCCCGTCGGTGTCGCGGCGCGGGCCCGCCAAAGGTCGCGACGCAGGTGCAGCGCCCAACCCTGATAGACCAGGGTCGCGACGCCCAGCGCACCGTAGGCGATCGCGGCGGCCCCAAGGGTGCTGACGGCCAGATAGAAGAAGAACACCGCGGCGAGCAGCGCGCCCGCGGTCTCGGCGGCGACGGCGAGATAGAGCCGTCGGGTCTGTGCTGCCACCTCGCGGCGCAGACGGGACAGCTCGCCGGCATCCGGTGCCGGGGTGCTCCGCCAGGTCTCACGCAATGCATCGAGTTCGAGTCGCGGTCCGTTCATGGGGCCCCCATGCGCGCCGCGAGTGCGTCGCGTGCGCGTGTCAGACGGACGGCCGTCGCGCCCTCGGAGATGCCGAGGGTCGCCGCGATGTCCGCGTTCGAGAAATCCTCCAGATACAGCGCCACCGCCTGGCGCAGTCCGAGCGGCAGGCTGCGCATGGCTTCGGCCAGCCGCTCGCTCTGCTGCGCCCGCCCGATCGCCTCCTCAGCGGGCGGCGCCGGCGAAGGCAAAGCCTCGTCGACGGGCGCGGCCGCCGGCTCGCGCACATCGCGGCGGACATGGCTGACGCCGATGTTGTGGGCGATCCGCGCCACGAAGGTCTTGATCGCCGCCTCGCCGCGGTAACGCGGCAGGGCCTGCCACAACGCGAGCGCCACGTCCTGACGCAGGTCGGCGCGCACCGCCGGACGCAGTTCGTAGGTCCGGAGGATGCGGTCGATCATCGCGGCGTGGGCCGCGAGGACCGCATCGAAGTCGCCCGCCTCGTCGCTCACGCCTTCAGGGCGGGGTCAGGCCCGGCGACGCGTCCGAGGGACCCCTCGCGCTCGCGGCGCAGCAGACGGGTCACCGCATGGAGCGCACCCAGCCAGAACGGCTGCCACAGAATGAAGATCACGATCCAGAAGGCGAGGGTACCGTCGAAGCGCGCGAGCACAGCGTGCGCCAGAGGCGTGACGATGTCCGGGATACCCGCATGGATCAGCGTGTTGTTCACCGTGGCGAACAGCTTGAGCGCCAGCAGCGCCGGTGCGGCGGCCAGATAGTGCAGCGCCGACTTCGGGATGTTTCGCGCCGAGAAGGGATTGAGATAGGTCGCCCAGTCGTACAGCCCGCGCCAGGGCGCGTGCAGCAAGCGTGCATCGATGCGATCGCGCCGGTTCCAGGCCCAAGCGAGCATCGCGCTGGTGAACGCCAGGATCAGGGCGTTGACGATGAGGAAGCGGAAGCGGTGGAGCAGCCCGGCCTCGTCGGCGACATGAGGGTTGAACTCACCGCCGCCGGACTGCATGGCCGCCGCGGTGGACGCGGCGTCGGCCAAGGTGGCAAGCAGGTAGCAGGTGACATAAACAGCGACGACCTTATGGACGGAGCGCATAGGGATACCCCGGGGCGGTGGATGGTTGTTGTCCTCTGTAGTCGCCCGGGCAACCAGAACCTTACATCGCAGATCGACA
>DAIMYL010000362.1:0-1861 GCA_036734505.1 Steroidobacteraceae bacterium
GCGCCCATGCGGCGCAGCAGAACTCCTGGGAGGCGCTCGCGGTCTACACCGCGGCGTTGGTGGCGGCGATCGCTGCGGGCGTCGATCACGGCACGATCAGCACCTTCGCCGGCGTTTTCCTCGTGGCGCGCATCGCCTATCTCGCCTGCTACCTCGCCGACCTCGCGACCCTGCGTTCGCTCGTCTGGCTCGCCGGCTTCGGCGCTTGCCTCGCGCTGATCGTGCAGGCGGCGCTCGCCGCAGCCTGAGTCCGCGTGAGCGCGATCCCCGAGCAGGTGGTCCCCGCCCCGTCGCCGCCGTCGCGCGCGGCGCGGCCCTCGGGCACCTTCCGCAAGCTGCAGGCGCAGCTGCGCGGCCTCGTCGGCAAGGCGATCGAGGATTTCGCCATGATCGAGGAGGGCGACAAGGTCATGGTGTGCCTGTCGGGCGGCAAGGACAGCTACACCCTGCTCGACCTGCTGCTCTCGCTGCAGCGCAGCGCGCCGGTGCGCTTCGAGCTCGTCGCGGTCAACCTCGACCAGAAGCAACCGGGCTTCCCGGAGCATGTGCTCCCCGACTACCTGACCGCGCTCGGCGTGCCCTACGCCGTCATCGAGCAGGACACCTACTCGGTCGTGAAGCGCGTGATCCCCGAGGGCCGCACCATGTGCGGCCTGTGCTCGCGGCTGCGCCGCGGTGCGCTCTACCGTTGGGCCGCCGAGAACGGCGTCACCAAGATCGCGCTCGGCCACCACCGCGACGACATCGTCGAGACCCTGTTCCTGAACCTGTTCCACGGCGGGCGTCTGAAGGCCATGGCGCCGAAGCTGCGTTCGGACGACGGGCGCCACATCGTGATCCGGCCGCTCGCCTATGTCGCCGAGCGCGACATCGCGCGCTATGCGCGGGCGCGGCGCTTCCCCATCATCCCCTGCACGCTCTGCGGTTCGCAGGAGAACGCCCAGCGCCGCGCCATCAAGCGCATGTTGGCCGATTGGGAGCGCGAGCAGCCCGGTCGCACCGAGTCCATCTTCTCCGCGCTGCGCAGCGTCGAGGCCGGCCATCTCGCCGACCCGGCGCTGTTCGACTTCGTGTCGCTGCGGGCGGAGCGGTGAGCGCGCGATGAGCGGCGAAGCGGCCGAGGCCGAGGCGGTCGAACTCGTCTCGCGGCTGCGCAGCCGTTTCCAAGGTGCGCTCGTCGGGCTCGCGGTGGGCGAGGCGCTCGCGGCTCCGGCCGTGTTCGGCCGCCCGGGGTCCTTCGCGCCGGTGCGCGACCTGCTCGGCGGTGGTCCGCACGACCTGCCGCGCGGCGCCTGGGGCGACGACACCGCCATGTCGCTGTGCGTCGCGCGCAGCCTCGTCGGGTCGGGCGCCTGCGATCCCATCGACCAGCTCGAACGCTACCGCCGTTGGCAGCGCGACGGCGAAGGGTCCGCCACCGGCGAGTGCATCGGCATCGGCGCCGGCACGGCGCGGGCGCTCGGCGACGGCCGGCCGGACGGCGCGGTGCCCGACGGCGCGGAATCTTTGGCCCGGACCGTGCCGCTCGCGATGCGCCACTGGGCGGATGCCGAGGCGCTGCGGACCGCGGTGCGCACCACCACGGCCGTCACCTGCCACGAACCGGCGACCTTCGATGCCGCCGCGCGCTGCGCCGCGGCGCTGGCCGCCGCGCTGCGCGGCGCGCCGCCGGCGGCCATCGTCGAGGCCGTCGACGCCGCCGGAGCCCCGGCGTCCGCGGCCCCGCTGCTCGTCCCGAGCGCTGCGACCGCGGCCTCGCCCGCGGTCGTGCTCGCCGCCGCCGCGCGCGCGTTCGCCGAGGGCGCGGGCTGGAAGGACGCCGTGCTGCGCGCCGTCAACCTCGGCGGTCCCGCCGACGCGC
>DAIMYL010000363.1:0-1849 GCA_036734505.1 Steroidobacteraceae bacterium
CCGATCATCCGATGCTCCGCGCCTGCAGCACGCCGGCGAGCCGCCGGTGCTGGGCATGGCAGAGCGCGACCGCGAGCGCGTCCGCGGCGTCGGCGGTGAGGCGACCCTCGACCTTCAGAAGTGCGCGCATCATGTGCGCGACCTGCAGCTTCTCGGCGCCGCCGAACCCGGTAGTGGCGAGCTTCACGGCACGCGGGGCGTATTCGGCGACCTCGAGGACGCCGATCGCGGCCAGCGCGGCGCCACGGGCCTGTCCGAGCTTGAGCGCGCTGTCGACGTTGCGGCCGACGAACACCCGCTCCACAGCGGCCTCGCTCGGCTGCCAAAGGGTGATGATGTCGCCGAGCTCCGCGTGGATGCGCGCGAGACGCTGCGCGACGGGCAGGCTACCGACCTCGATGCGGCCGTGCGCGAGGCAGCGGCAATCGGCGCCGTCCGCCTCGATCACGCCCCAGCCGGTGAGCCGCGAACCGGGGTCGAGGCCGAGGATGCGGCAGGACTCCTGACGCGGCCGCGAGGCGTCGCGGAGCGAGGGGCTCGGGACAGGTGGCGCCGCCTCCGACACCGACGCGCCCGCCCCGGAGGATCCCGGTCGGAAGTCACGCCAAGCTTTCGATCGGTACCGCGGCATTTTGCCCCGGTATCATAGCCCGATTCCCTTGGTGTCACAGGGCCGGGAGACGGGCTTGGAGGTCGTCGACAAGCTGTCGGAGGACAGCGCCGAAGCGCTCGCCGCGAGCGCGGACGCCCTGCGTTCGGCGGGTGCACCGGCGTCGACCGTGGCCCGTGGTCTCGCCGCAGCGCGCCTCACCGCCGCGCTCACCGACGACCTGCCGCTCGCGGTCGGCGTGATGCTGCACGAGGCGCAGCACGGCGCCGCCGTGCAGGGGTTCGACGAACGCAGCCTCGCGCTCGCGGTGGAACTCGGACGCTTGGGCGAGTTCGGCGGCGCGGCTCGCTGGTCGGGCGACGGCGGCCTGCAGGGCAACCAGGCCGAAGTGCTGCGCAAGATGCTGCTCGCGATCGTCGCCGATCCTCGGCTCGTGGTCGCGCGCATCGCCATCCAGCTCGCGAGGTTGCGCGCGGCGCGCGATGCGCCGGCGGAGGAGCGCCGTCGGCTCGCACAGGAAGCGCGCGCCGTGTTCGCGCCGCTCGCCAACCGCTTGGGCGTTTGGCAGGTGAAATGGGAGCTCGAGGACCTCAGCTTCAGGCATCTCGAGCCGCAGGAGTACAAGCGCATCGCGGCGGCGTTGGCCGAGCGGCGCGCCGACCGCGAGCGCTACATCACCGACTTCTGCGCCGAGCTGCACGCCGCGCTCGCGGCCGCGGGCATCGACGCCGAGGTGCAGGGCCGTGCCAAGCACATCTACAGCATCCACCGGAAGATGCAGCGCAAGGGGCTCGATTTCGACCGCCTGACCGATGTCCGCGCGGTGCGCGTGATCGTCGCCGACCTGCCCGCCTGCTACGCGGCGCTCGGCGTGGTGCACGGTCGATGGCATTACCTCCCCGGCGAGTTCGACGACTACATCGCCACGCCGAAGGACAACTTCTACCGCTCCATCCACACCGCCGTCATCGGCCCCGCCGACCGCACCGTCGAGGTGCAGATCCGCACCCGCGACATGCACCGCCAGGCGGAGCTCGGCGTCGCGGCGCACTGGCGCTACAAGGAGGGCGGTCCGCGCGACGACGGCTACGCGCGCAAGGTCGAGTGGGTGCGCCGGCTGCTCGAGCCCGGCGAGGACGGCGGCGCCGAGGGGTCGGACTTCATCGACCGCGTCCGCACCGAGCTCTTCGAGGACCGCGTCTACGCGCTCACCCCGCGCGGCGAGGTCGTCGACCTGCC
>DAIMYL010000364.1:0-1789 GCA_036734505.1 Steroidobacteraceae bacterium
GCCGGGCGACTTCGTGCAGGGCAAGCTCGGCTGGCAGGAGCACTCCATCAGCGACGGCAGCCCGTACTACATGATGTACCGGATCGAGCAGCGCATCGCGCCGCTCTCGACCGGCATCGGCGTGCTGGGCGTGACCGGCTTCACCTCGTACCTCGGCTTGATGGACATCGCGCAGCTGCGGCCCGGCGACCGGGTGCTGGTGTCGGGCGCCGCGGGCGGCGTCGGCTCGAGCGTGGCGCAGATCGCCAAGCAGCACGGCGCGGTCCGGGTGGTCGGGATCGCGGGCGGCGCCGAGAAGTGCCGGCTGCTGGTCGAACGCCTGGGCTACGACGCCGCCATCGACCACCGCAGCGAGGACCTGCATGCGCGGCTCGGCGAGCTGATGCCCGAGGGTCTCGATGTGTTCTTCGACAACGTCGGCGGCGCGACGCTCGACACCGCGCTGCTGCACCTGCGGACCGATGCGCGCATCGCGCTCTGCGGCCGCATCTCCGAGTACCTCGGCGACGACGAGCAGCCGTACGCGCTGCGCCACTACCAGCAGCTGCACAAGAAGTACGCCATGATGCGCAGCTTCTTCATCTACCGGATGGAGGCCGACTTCCCGCGCGCCGAGAAGGCGATGTCGGAGATGATCCGCAGCGGCGCGCTGACCCACACCGAGGATGTGCTCGAGGGCCTCGAGCGCATGCCCGAGGCGCTGATCCGGCTGTACACCGGCGCGAACCGCGGCAAACAGATCGTGCGGGTGGATCCGTCGGCGGAGACCTACCGCGACCACAACCCTTGGAGGGGCACATGACCGCAGAGGAACGGCAGGCGCGGGTCGAACTCGCGGCGCTCTATCGTCTGGTCGCGCTGCACGGCTGGGACGACCTGATCTTCACGCATCTCTCGGCGCGCGTGCCGGGACCGGAGCATCATTTCCTCATCAATCCCTACGGCTGGCTGTTCGGCGAGATCACGGCCTCGAGCCTCGTGAAGGTGGACCTAGAGGGCAAGGCGGTGACGCCGACGCCGCACATGGTGAACCCGGCGGGTTTCACCATCCATTCGGCGATCCACGCCGCGCGCGAGGACGCGATGTTCGTGCTGCATGTGCACACCGACGCCGGCGTCGCGGTTTCGACCCACGAGGAGGGGCTGATGCCGCTCACGCAGCACGCATTGATCGTGCTGCCTTCGCTCGCCTACCACGACTACGAGGGCATCGCGTTGAACCTCGACGAGCGCCAGCGCATCGTGCGCGATCTCGGCGGCTGCCAGGCCATGCTGCTGCGCAACCACGGCACGCTCGCGCTCGGCGCCACCGCCGGGGCCGCGTTCCTCAACCTCTTCATGCTGGAGCGCGCCTGCGCGCAGCAGGTGATGGCGCTGTCGGCGGGTCGCGGCGGTGTGCGCCCCGCGCCGCAGGCCGCGCAGGACGAGGTGCGCGCGCAGATGTCCGGACCGATGGCGGCGATGGCGTCCGCGCTCGCGTGGCCCGGCCTGCTGCGCCGCGTGCAGCGCGAGTCGCCGGGTTTCGACGCCTGACGCCGGCGCGTCAGCGGCGCTTGCGCCAGACCGCGTCGGGGACGAGCCGGGCGAAGGGCCGGAACAGCCGCCACGGCATGCCCGGCACGACCACCAGCCGTCGGCGCCGCTCGATGCCGTCGATGATGGTCCGCGCGGCTCGTTCGGCGCTCACCGCGAACGGATAGCGGCCGACATCCGGCATGATCTCGGTGTCGACGAAGCCGGGCTGCACCTCGGTGACGGCGATGCCATGGCGGCCGAGCTCGATGCGCGC
>DAIMYL010000365.1:0-1779 GCA_036734505.1 Steroidobacteraceae bacterium
TCGCCCTTGAAGTCGGTCTCGTACCACCCGCCGCCCTTGAGGCGGAAGATCGGCGCCGAGATGAGCTTGGTCAGCCCGTTGCGCCCGCAGGCGGGGCACTTGCGCAGCGGCGCATCCGAGACCTTCTGCAGGACCTCGGTCTGGTGGCCGCAATGGCGGCACTGGTATTCGTAGAACGGCATGCGACGGCGCCTCCTTCGCCGACGATTATAGCGGTCGCCCGCGGCGTAGGGCCGCAGACGACCTGTCTCAGGTCACCTGCTTCGCGAACGACAGGCGCCCGGCCTCGTCCACCCCGACACGGATCCGGTCGCCCGGACCGTATACGCCCTGCAGCAGCTGCTGCGCGAGCGGATTCTCGATCTGCTGCTGGATGGCGCGCTTGAGCGGCCGCGCCCCGTACACCGGATCGAACCCCGCCTCGCCGAGCAGATCGCGCGCCGCGTCGTCGAGCGCGAGGTCCATGCCCCGGTCGATGAGCCGCCTGCGCAGCTGGCCGAGCTGGATGTCGACGATGGCGCGGATCTGCGCCGTGCCGAGCGGGTGGAACACCACGATGTCGTCGATGCGGTTGATGAACTCCGGCCGGAAGTTCTGCGTGACGATCTCCATCACCGCGGACTTCATGCGCGTGTAGTTCTTCTCGCCGGCGTGCTCCTGGATGACCTGCGAACCGAGGTTCGAGGTCATGATGACCACCGCGTTGCGGAAGTCGACCGTGCGGCCCTGGCCGTCGGTGAGACGCCCGTCGTCGAGCACCTGCAGCAGGACATTGAACACATCCGGGTGGGCCTTCTCGACCTCGTCGAGCAGGATCACGGCGTAGGGGCGGCGGCGCACCGCCTCGGTGAGATAGCCGCCCTCCTCGTAGCCGACATAGCCCGGCGGCGCGCCGATGAGCCGCGCCACGGAGTGCTTCTCCATGAACTCCGACATGTCGATGCGCACCATCGACTCCTCGGTGTCGAACAGGAACTCGGCGAGCGCCTTGCAGAGCTCGGTCTTGCCGACGCCCGTGGGGCCGAGGAACAGGAACGAACCGTTCGGCCGGCGCGGGTCGGCGAGGCCCGCGCGCGAGCGGCGGATGGCGTTCGAGACGATGCGGACGGCCTCTTCCTGGCCCACCACGCGGCGCGACAGCGCATCTTCCATGCGCAGCAGCTTCTCCTTCTCGCCCTCGAGCATCTTCGAGACCGGGATGCCGGTCCACTTGGAGACGACCTCGGCGATCTCCTCGTCGGTGACCCGGTTGCGCACGAGCTGCGTCGGCGCGGACTCGGCGGCCTGCGCCTCGGCGATGCGTTTCTCGAGCTCGGGGATGCGGCCGTACTGCAGCTCCGCCATCTTCGCCAGATCGCTGCGCCGACGCGCGGCGTCGAGCTCGAGCGTCACCTTCTCGAGCTCGTCCTTGAGCGCCGCGGCGCCCTGCAGCGAGGCCTTCTCGCCCTTCCAGACCTCCTCGAGGTCGGCGTATTCCTTCTCGAGGCCCGCGAGGGTCTCCTCGAGCGCGGCGAGCCGCTTGCGGGTCGCCTCGTCCTTCTCCTTCTGCAGCGCGACCTGCTCGATCTTGAGCTGGATGATGCGCCGCTCGAGCTTGTCGAGCGCCTCGGGCTTGGAGTCGATCTCCATGCGGATGCGCGCCGCGGCCTCGTCGATGAGGTCGATGGCCTTGTCCGGCAGCTGCCGGTCGGTGATGTAGCGGTGCGAGAGCGTCGCCGCGGCGACGATCGCCGGGTCGGTGATGTCGACGCCGTGGTGCACCTCGTAGCGCTCCTGCAG
>DAIMYL010000366.1:0-1775 GCA_036734505.1 Steroidobacteraceae bacterium
GCGACGATGCCATCGCGCCGGCGCACGACCACATCCCGGTGCAGCGCGGGGTCGAACCGGATCGCGCCGAGGCTGCGGTCCTCCCGCGACATCGGTTGCAGCGCCGAGAGGTCCGCACGCAGCGCGGCATCGGCCGCCGGCGGTCGACGGGTCCGGCAGTCGCGAAGACAGCAGGGCTCTGATGCCCCGGCGGCGGCGAGTTCCCGCCGCGAGCAATCGCAGCTGAACAGCAGCCCGCGCGCCTCCAGCACCGCGAGCGCGGCGGCGTAGCGCTGCGGGTCTTCCGACTGGCGGGTGACGGGGCGTGCCGGGACGAGTCCGTGCGCCGAGAGCGCGTCCAGGATGGCGACGGCGTGTTCCGGGCGGCAGCGCGGGAGGTCGAGATCATCGAGCCGCAGCAGCCAGTCGCCGCCCGCGCGACGAGCGTCGAGGTGGCTGCCGAGCGCTGCCAGCAGCGAACCCGAGTGCAACGGACCCGAGGGCGAGGGCGCGAATCGCCCGATATAGCGGGGGCGGGCGTGGGATCGACCCACGACCGGGTCAGCGGTAGCGGTCGTCGCGGTCGCCGTACTGCTTTTCGCGACGCTCGCGGCGCTCCTGCGCCTCCAGGCAGAGGGTCGCGACCGGCCGCGCTTCCAGGCGCTTGATGCCGATCTCCTCGCCGGTCTCGAGGCAGTAGCCGTAGCTGCCGTCCTCGATGCGCTGCAGGGCTTCCTCGATCTTGCGGATGAGCTTGCGCTCGCGGTCGCGGGTGCGCAGCTCGAGGCTGAACTCCTCCTCCTGCGTGGCGCGGTCGTTAGGGTCCGGGAAGTTCGCCGCTTCGTCCTTCATGTGCGAGACGGTGCGGTCGACCTCGACCATCAGGTCGCGCTTCCAGGCCTCCAAGATGCGGCGGAAGTGTTCGAGCTGCTCGCGGCTCATGTACTGCTCGCCGCGCTGGACCACATAAGGTTGGACGTTGCGCGGGCCGGCGAGCAGGTTGCCGTCCTCTCCCTCGTCGCCTTCCGCAGGCTGCACGGGTGCCGGACGGGGGTTCACGCGCACACCGCGCGCGACCACGCCGACGGCAGGCTTGGCGGCGGGCTTTGCCGCGGGCTTGGCCGTGGCGGGCACGCTTGCAGCCGGCTTGGCGGCGGCCGGGCGGGCCTCCGGGGCCTTCGCGGAGTTGGTCTTCGCGGCTGCTGCGGGCTTCGCGGCCGGCTTGGCCGCGGGTTTGGCGATGGGTTTGGCGGGCGCCTTCACGGCGGCCTTGGCTGCCGGCTTGGCGGCCTTCGCTGCGGGCTTGGCGACCGGTTTGGCGGCGTGTTTCGCCGGGGCTTTCTTCTTGGCTGGACTTTGGGCGGCGGGCTTGGCGGCAGGTTTTTTGGCCGGCATTTCGCGCTCCTTATCTTGGTCAACGGGCCCGAGAGGGGCGCGAGTATACCCTCAATGTCCGCTCATCGGCAGGGGCTTTCAGGGCAGGCTGACGGGCGGCTCCGGCGTCCAGCCCGGTTGCCGCCGGGTGGCCACCACCGTGGTGTAGATGCCGCCGCGGACATTGAAGCGCGCGCTCAGACGCATGTACCGGGGCCGGGTGGCGGCGGCGAGCGTATCGGCGATCTGGTTGGTGACGGCCTCGTGGAAAGCGCCGTGATCGCGGAACGACCAGAGGTAGTTCTTCAGCGACTTGAGCTCGACGCAGGCGAGGTCGGGGACATACTCGAGTTCCAGCACCGCGAAGTCCGGCTGACCGGTCTTCGGGCAGAGACAGGTGAACTCCGGCATCGTCATGCGGA
>DAIMYL010000367.1:0-1772 GCA_036734505.1 Steroidobacteraceae bacterium
TCGGGTGAAGTCATCCGGGCAGGATACGGGGCGGAGCGCAGGGCGGCAATACAGAATCAATAAAAACAACGACTTGAGACAAAAATCTCCATCGGATGGGAGGCAAAGGGGCGGCGGCTGTGGTCTAATGTCGGCACGGTGGGCATCGCGCCTGCCGCCCCTTGGTGTCTCATGTCTGCCCGTCCTGTCATCGGCATCCCTGCCGACCGTCGAATGGTCGGTCCGCATCCCTTCCACATGGTGGGGGAAAAGTACGCGGCTGCCGTGACGCAGGCGGCCGGCGGTCTGCCGCTGCTGATCCCGGTGCTGCCCGACCCGCTCGGGCATGACGACATCCTCGATACCCTCGACGGTCTGTTGTTCCCGGGCAGCCCCTCGAATGTGGAACCGCATCACTACGAAGAGGGCCCGAGCCGTGCGGGCACGCTGCACGACCCGGAGCGCGATGCCACGACGCTCCCTCTGGCGCGTGCGGCGATCGCGACCGGGGTGCCGTTGCTCTGCATCTGCCGCGGCTTCCAGGAGCTGAATGTCGCGCTCGGCGGCAGCCTCTGGCAGCACGTCGAGGAGGTCCCCGGGATGCGCGACCACCGCGAGGACAAGTCGCTGCCGCTCGATGTGCAGTACGGCCCCGCGCACGAGGTCGCGTTGGAGCCGGGCGGTCTGCTGCAGCGGCTTGCCGGCGGCGCGGAGCGCGTCGCCGTGAACTCCCTGCACGGGCAGGGGGTCAAACGGTTGGCGCCGGGGCTGCGCGTCGAGGCGCGGGCGCCGGACGGGCTCATCGAGGCCTTCGTGCCCGAGGCCGCCACGGCCTTCGCGCTCGCGGTGCAATGGCACCCGGAGTGGAAGGTGATGGACAACGAGTTTTCCCGTGCGCTGTTCGCCGCTTTCGGCGACGCGGCGCGCGAGCGTGCTGCCCGCCGGGCGGCGCGATACCGAGGCTAAGACCATGTCAGACCAGATCGAACAGTTCTTCCGTGAATACGGCATCCAGGAAGTCGAGGCCATCGTCCCGGACATGGCCGGCATCGCGCGCGGCAAGGTGATGCCCGCGCAGAAATTCCAGGGCGACCAGGGCATGCGGTTGCCCGAGAGCATCTTCCTGCAGACCGTGACCGGCGATTATCCCGAGGAGACCTCCTCGGCGATGAGCCCCGCCGAGATCGACATCATCCTCAAGCCCGACCCGCGCACCGTGCGCCGTGTACCGTGGACGGCCGAGCCCACCGCGCAGGTCATCCACGACTGCTTCTACGCCGACGGTCGGCGGGTGAAGATGGCGCCGCGCGAGGTGCTGAAGCATGTGCTCGACCTCTATGCCCAGAAGGGCTGGGACCCCGTGGTCGCGCCGGAGCTCGAGTTCTATCTCGTCGAGCCGAACATCGACGCCGACTATCCGCTGAAGCCGCCCATCGGCCGCTCGGGGCGCGCGGAGCCCGGCCGCCAGTCCTACAGCATCGCGGCGGTCAACGAGTTCGACCCGCTGTTCGACGATGTCTACCAGTTCTGCGAGGACCAGGACATCGCCATCGACACGCTGATCCACGAGGACGGCCCGGCGCAGATGGAGATCAACCTGCTGCACGGCAACGCGCTCGACCTCGCGGACCAGGCGTTCATGTTCAAGCGCACCGCGCGCGAGGCCGCGCTGCGCCACAAGATGTACGCGACCTTCATGGCCAAGCCCCACGCCAAGGAGCCGGGCAGCGCCATGCATATCCACCAGAGCATCGTCGACCGCCAGACCCGCAAGAACGTGTTCTCCAACAAGG
>DAIMYL010000368.1:0-1772 GCA_036734505.1 Steroidobacteraceae bacterium
GCTGGCGGCGATCTACCAGGAGGAGAACGGCGTCCCGGCCGCGACCCCTGCGGGCACCGCGCCCGCGCCCTGAGCGCCGCCCGTGGCGATGCCGGGAAAACGGGTCTTCGACCGGTTCGAGCTGCTCGCGCGCGTGGGTGGCGGCGGCGAAGCCGATGTGTGGCAGGCCCGTGACGGCGCCGATGTCATCGCGCTGAAGATCATCGATCTGACGGCGCGTCCCGAGCAGGAGATCGACCGCGCATGGACGGCGCTGCGCCGCCAGCACGACCTGCTCGCGGGCGTCGACCACCCCGGTGTGCTGCGACCCGCCGAACCGCTGCGGGACGGCGCGCTGCTCGGGCTGCCCATGCCATTCTTCGAGGACGATGCGCGCAGTCTGCGCGGTGCGCCCGCTGCCCGCGTGTTGCCCGTGCTGCGCGCGGTCGCCGAGGCCGTGGCGGCCCTGCACGCCGCCGGCATCGTCCACCGCGACCTCAAGCCCGGCAACATCTTGCTCGACGCGGAGGGTCGCGCCCGGCTCGCCGACTTCGGCAGCGCGGAACGCCTCGGTGAGGCCGCTGCGGGTGCATCCTTCTCGCCCTACACCGCGAGCCCGGCGCAGCGTCGCGGCGCACCGGCCTCGGTCGAGGACGACCTGTACGGTTTCGGCGCGCTCGCCTACGAGTTGCTCGGCGGCTATCCGCCGCGTTTCCCGGTCGAGCCCGCTGCGGGCGCGGACCTGCCGCCCGTGCCGCCGCTGGTGCCGGCGCATCCGTTACCCGAGGACCTGCATCGGCTCGTGATGGCGCTCCTCGACGACGGCGCAGCGTCGCCGTCCGCACCCGCGCCGCAGTCCGGGGCGGCGCGGCCGGCGGACATGGCGGCGGTGGCGGGCGCATTGCGCGGCATCCGTGCCGTGGCGCCAGCCGTGCCCGGGACGGTGCGGATCCGTGCGCCCGCGGCCGGTGCGACGGGCGCCCCGGCGGCGGGTGCGGTGGACGGAACGGTGGCCGACGGGCGCGGTCGAGGGCGCCTCGTGCGCGTCGCAGCCGCGCTCGCGCTGCTCGCTCTTCTGGTCGGCGTATTTCTTTGGTTGCCGCGGCTGGCGCCGCCTGCGGCGACGGTGGCCGGCGCGGCGCCGACCGCGCGACCGTCGAGCGCCGCGGAGGCATCCCGCGATGCGGCGCGGTCCGCGACCGCGGAGCGCTTCGAGCAGCAGCTCGCCGCGTCGGCTGCGGCCGCCGAGAGGTACTCCGCGACCGCCATGGCGCTCGAGGCGCGCGGCGCGGGTGTCTGGGGCGGCGCCGACTTCGCCGCGGCGCGGGCCCAGGGGCGTGCCGCCGAACAGGCGCTCGATGCTGAGGACCCGGCGCGTGCCATCGATCTTTTCGACGCGGCGACGACATCGCTCGGCAAGGTCGCCGCGGCGGCGCCCGCGGCCTTGGCTGCGCAGCTGCGCGCCGGCGGCGAGGCGCTCGACGCCGGTCAACCGGAAGCGGCGCGACAGGCGTTCGAGCTCGCCAAGCTCATCGCGCCCGAGGATGCCCGCGCTGTGGAGGGACTGCGCCGCGCCGAGGTCCTCGGCAGGATCCTGCCGCGGCTCGCCGAGGCGGAGGCGGCGGCGCTCGGCGAGCGGCCGCTGGAGGCCGTGACGCTCTACGAGCAGGTGCTGCGCGAGGACCCCGCGCATCCGGGCGCCCGCGCCGGGCTGGCGCGCGCCCGTGCGGCGCTCGGCTCGGATGCCTACGCGCGCGCCATCGGCGATGCGCTCGCGGCCCTGCGCGAAGGCC
>DAIMYL010000369.1:0-1771 GCA_036734505.1 Steroidobacteraceae bacterium
CCGTTCAGCGCGGACAGAGCCCCGGCAACGCCCGCATCAACGCCACGGTCTCCTTGAACTGCCGCAGCGCCGCCGTCGAGGGCGGCGCGCCCTCGCCCGGCAGGAACACCGAGAACACCGCGGCGCCGGACGCATCGTGGAACGACACGCCGAACAGGCCGCCGCCGTCCTTGCCGGGGATGTCTAGCGCGTAGAGGGCCGTGTAGAGGTCCGGGCGCAGATGCCCCGCGATCCCGCCGCCGCGCCGCTCGAGGTTGAAGAACTTGCTGCGCGTCGAAGGTGCGCCGATGCCGACAGGTCCCTCGATCTCGATGACATCGGGACCACGCATCACGAGCGCCACCGCGTTGTCCCAGCGCTCGAGGCTTTTCCAGACCGCCGCGAAGTGACCGGGCGCGATGCCGTGCGCCTGCGCAGGCGGCAGGGCGCTTGCGACCACGGCCTCGGACATCCCCAGCTGCGCCGCGACGGCGGCGAGCGGCATCGGCGGCTTGCCCGCCATCGCGCCCTGCACCGCCGCGACCTGCTCCGGCGTGGCACAGGCCGCCGCGGGCGGCGCGTCCTGCGCACGCGCTGCCGCCGTGACGCACCCGGCGACCAGAGCGGCGATGAGGACCGCGGCGCCGAAGCGCGTGCCTGGGCGGTTGTCCGATATCATGCGCATCCCCTGAACCAACGATGTCCGAGCAAGTCTATCGCTTGCCGCCACTCCCGAGGACCCACCCATGCCGACCCGCCGCCTTGCCATCGCCCTCGCGCTCACCGCCGTCACGATCGGGTTCCCGCCCGTCACCTTCGCCCAGACCGCGGCCGTCACCATCGAGAACCCCTGGACCCGTGCCACCGCGCCGGGGCAGGCCGTGGCCGGCGGTTTCATGACGGTGGTCAACAGCACCGGGGCCGAGGATCGCCTGCTGCGCGCCAGCAGCCCGGTCGCGACGGAGGTCCAGATCCACAACACCACGATGGACGGCGGTGTGATGCGGATGCGGCCGATGACCGACGGCGTCGCGATCCCCGCGGGCGGCCGCGTCGAGTTCAAACCGCGCGCGCTGCATCTGATGTTCATGGGCCTGCGATCGCCGATCGCTGCCGGCACCACCGTTCCCGTGACGCTCGAGTTCGAGCGCGCCGGCAAGGTCGGCGCGACATTCCGCGTCGAGGCGGTCGCCGCGGCACCGTCGGCGCCCGCCAAGCCGGCCACGGGCCACCACCACCACTGATGGAAGAAGCAAGACCAGTGACTCACTATCCGCTCCGCGCCCCACGGCGCCACCGCCTCGGCCCCGCGTTGCTCGTGGCCTGTCTGTCCGCGCTCGCCGCCTGCGCGCCGCCGCCCGCGCCATTCAACGCCACCGAGGTGAAGGGCATCGACTACGGCCGCGGTCTCGGCATCCCCGACACCGAAGGCAGGATCCGTCGCCTCGAGGACTTCAAAGGCGAGGTGACGCTGGTGTTCTTCGGCTTCACGCGCTGCCCCGATGTCTGCCCGACCACGCTGATGCGGTTGCGCCAGGCCCGCGCGGCGGTGGGCGCCGATGCCGACAAGATCCGCGTGCTGCTGGTCAGCGTCGACCCCGAGCGCGACACGCCGGCGGTGCTCGGCGCCTATGTCAAAAATTTCGACCCATCGTTCGTCGGGCTGCGGCCGGAACCCGCCGACCTGCCGAAGGTGGTCAAGGCCTTCCACGCCATCGCCGAGAAGGTGCCGGTGGGCGATGCCGGCGAGTACACGGTCGACCACTCGGGCACGATCTATGTGTACGACCGC
>DAIMYL010000370.1:0-1770 GCA_036734505.1 Steroidobacteraceae bacterium
CCGCGCCGCGTGCAGCACGAGAAACGCCGCACCATCGGCGTCCGCGTGCCCGACCACCCGGTCCCGGGGCTGCTGTTGGCGGAGTTGGGCGAGCCGATCATGACCTCGACGCTGATGCTGCCGGGCGACGACCTGCCGCTCAACGACCCCGACGAGATCGAAGCGCGGCTCGGCAACGAGGTCGACCTGTTGCTCGATGGCGGTCCCTGCGGCATCGAGCCGACCACCGTGGTCGACCTGGCCGCGCGTCCGCCGGTCATCCTGCGGCAGGGCAAGGGCAGCATCGCGCCGTTCGGTCTTTGACCCCGGTATAATCTTCCCCTGTGAACACTTCAGTCCCCGCCGGCCGCGTCCTGTCCGGCATGCGCCCCACCGGGCAGCTGCACCTCGGCAACTACCACGGTGCGCTGCGCAACTGGGTCGACCTGCAGTACCAGTACCCGTGCTTCTTCTTCGTGGCCGACTGGCATGCGCTGACGACGGGTTACGAGGACACCTCGGGTCTGCCCGGGTTCACGCACCAGATGGTCATCGATTGGCTGGCCGCGGGCCTCAATCCAGGCGTCGCGACGCTGTTCGTGCAGTCGCATGTGCCGGAGCACGCGGAACTGCACCTGCTGCTCTCGATGATCACGCCGCTGTCGTGGTTGGAGCGCGTGCCCACCTACAAGGACCAGCAGGCTGAGCTGCAGGAGAAGGACCTCGCCACCTACGGTTTCCTCGGCTACCCCTTGCTGCAGTCCGCCGACATCCTGCTGTACCGTCCCGCCTGGGTGCCGGTGGGCGAGGACCAGGTGGCGCATGTCGAGATCACGCGCGAGGTCGCGCGCCGCTTCAACCACATCTTCGGTCGCGAGACGGACTTCGAGCAGAAGGCCGAGAAGGCCATCGGCGGTCTCGGCGGCAAGCCGGCGAGCCTCTACCGCGAGCTGCGACGCAAGTTCCAGGAGACCGGCGACACCGCGGCGCTGGAGCAGGCGCGGGCGCTCGTCCAGGCCAACACGCGGCTGACGGTGGCGGACCGCGAGCGGCTGCTCGGCTACCTCGAGGGGTCGGGCGTCGCCATCCTGCCGGAGCCGCAGGTGCTGCTGACGCCCACGCCCAAGCTGCCCGGTCTCGATGGTCGCAAGATGTCGAAGTCGTACGGCAACACCATCGGGCTGCGCGAGGAGCCGGACTCGATCGCGCGCAAGCTCAAGACCATGCAGACCGACCCGGCGCGCGTGCGCCGCACCGATGTCGGCGATCCGGACAAGTGCCCTGTTTTCTCGCTGCACCAGGTCTACTCCGACGAGCCGACGCGCCAGTGGGCGGCGACCGGTTGCCGCAGCGCCGGCATCGGCTGCCTCGAGTGCAAGAAGCCGCTCATCGACAAGGTCGTGGCGGACGCGACGGCCATGCGCGCCCGTGCGCAGGAATACGAGGACAGCCCCGAGCTGGTGCGCAACATCCTGTCCGAGGGCGCCGAGAAGGCCCGCGAGGCGGCGCGCGAGACGCTCGACGAGGTCCGTCGCGCCATGCATCTGCGGGGGGATTGAGCCATGACCCAGCCCGACCTGCGACTCGTGCACAACGCCGATGAACCCGCCCAGGCGGAGATGCCGTTCGCGGTGGTGCAGGGCGAGCCGCTCACGCAGCTGCCGCGCGACCTCTACATCCCGCCGCAGGCGTTGGAGGTGTTCCTCGAGGCCTTCGAGGGTCCGCTCGACCTGCTTCTGTACCTGATCCGCAAGCAGAACCTCGACATCCTCGACATCCCGCTCGCCGACA
>DAIMYL010000371.1:0-1769 GCA_036734505.1 Steroidobacteraceae bacterium
GGCTCCAGCCGAACTCCTTCTGCAGCGGCTCGATGAAGAAGCCGATGGTGTTGAAGGGCAAGGGCGAGGCGCCGAAGGCCGTACCGACGAAGCTCGCGGCCAGCGCCTTCCAACCGCGGCTGAACTCACCCCCGGTGGGGGTCCTTGGGCCGGCGGACGGCGCCGACGGCGTGGCATGCGTCGTATTCTGGCTCATGCTGGCAAGCATACCCGCATGGGAGTAGCCTATGCGCGCCATGAAGATCGTGATCCTCGGCGCCGGGCAGGTCGGGCGTACTGCGGCCACACAGCTGGCCCGCGAAGAGGCCAACGAGGTCACGGTCGTCGACACCGACGAAGACCTGCTGCGCGAGCTGCAGGACCGGCTCGACATCCGCACCGTCGCCGGCAACGCCGCCTACCCCTCCGTCCTCGAAGCCGCCGGCGTCCCCGACGCAGAGATGCTCATCGCGCTCACCAGCAGCGATGAAGTGAACATGATGGCCTGCGAGGTGGCCTACACCCTCTACCGCACGCCCACCAAGATCGCGCGCATCCGCTCGCCCGAGTACACCAAGCACCCCAAGCTCTTCAGCGCCGAGGCGCTGTCGGTGGACGTGTGGATCAGCCCCGAGCAGCTGGTCACCGAATATGTGGAGCGGCTGATCCGCTACCCGGGCGCGCTGCAGGTGCTGGACTTCGCGGGCGGCCGCGTGCGGCTCGTCGGCCTCGCGGCGCGCAAGGGCGGGCTGCTGGTCGGCCAGCAGCTGCGCACGCTGCGCGAGCACATCGCCGACACCGAGGCGCGCGTGGTCGCCGTCTACCGCGGCGGCCGCAGCGTCCAGCCCGAGGGCGACACCGTCATCGAGGAGGGCGACGAGGTGTTCTTCCTCGCCGCCAAGGACGACATCCGGCGCTTCATGGCGGAGATCCGCCGTGAGGAGAAGCCGGCGCGGCGCGTGGTGATCGCGGGCGGCGGCCATATCGGCCTCGCGCTCGCGCGGCGCCTCGAGAAGGAGAACCAGGTCAAGCTCATCGAGCGCGACCCGAAGCGTGCGCGGCGCGTCTCGGAGATGCTGGAGAGCGCGATCGTGCTCGAGGGCGACGCCGCCGACGAGAACCTCCTCGTCGAGGAGAACATCGACGACTGCGATGTCTTCGTCGCGCTCACCAACTCCGAGGAGGCGAACATCCTCTCGGCGATGCTGGCGCGGCGCCTCGGCGCGGCCAAGGTCATGGCGCTCATCAACAAGCCCTCCTACGCCGAGCTCATGGAGAACGGCAGCATCGACATCGCACTGTCGCCGCAGACCATCACCATCGGCTCGCTGCTGACCCACGTGCGGCGCGGCGACGTGGTGCAGGTGCACTCGCTGCGCCGCGGCGCGGCCGAGGCCCTCGAGACCATCATCCACGGCGACCAGCGCTCCTCGCGCGTGGTCGGCAAGCGGATCGAGGACATCGCGCTGCCCGAGAGCGCGCGCATCGGCTGCGTGGTGCGCGGCGACGAAGTGATCATGGCCCACCACGACACCGTGATCCAGGCGGACGACCACGTGGTGCTGTTCATCACCGACCGTCGCCATGTCGACCAGGTCGAACGCCTGTTCCTCGGCGAGACCTCCGGCCGGCGCTGAGGGCCGCGCTCCCCGCCATGCTCGCCGTCGCTCATGTCCTCGGGATGATGATGGCGTTCTTCGCCGTCACCTTCCTGATGCCGCTCGTCAGCGCGCTCGTCTTCCAGGACGGCACCTTCGACGATTTCGCCATCGCCGCCGGCATCAACGTGG
>DAIMYL010000372.1:0-1766 GCA_036734505.1 Steroidobacteraceae bacterium
TGCTCGCGCAGGAGGGTGTCGATACGCACCACGTCCTCAAGCGCGATGTCGGATCGAGCGGCGCGCCCGCGATGCACACCGGCCTCGCGCAGGTGATGGTCGCCGACGACGGCGAGAACGCCATCATCGTGCATGGTGGCGCCAACGCTACGCTGACGCCCGATGAGGCCTGTGCCGCGCTCGCTTCGGTCGCCGCGTCACCTGCGACATCCGCTGCGGCCGCTGCGACGATCGCTGTCGCGCAGCTCGAGGTCCCGCCGGCGACGGTCGCGGCGTTCTTCGAGGCGGCGCGCGCGCGCGGGATGCGCACGCTGCTCAACACCGCGCCGGCCGTCCCCGGTACGGCGCACCTGCTCGCGCTCGCCGATATCGTCGTGCTCAACGAGACCGAGCTCGCCCACTACACCATCGTCGACAGCGCAGCCCTCGCTGCCGTGCCGACCCTCATCGTCACGCTCGGTGCACAGGGCGCGCGCGTCGTCACCGCCGCCGGCACGACGCACCATCCGGCGCCGTCGGTGCGGGTGGTGGACACGACCGGCGCGGGGGATTGCTTCTGCGGCGTGCTCGCCGCGATGCTCGCGCGCGGTCTCGACCTCGATGCGGCGGTGTCGCGTGCGGTCGCGGCCGCGAGCCTTGCCGTCACGCGCGTCGGCGCTGCGCCGTCGATGCCGCGCGCTGCCGAACTCACCTGAAGGATGGTCCGAGGACCCGATGAACCACTACCTGCTGATCTACGACACCGCGCCCGATTACCTCGAGCGCCGCGGCGAGTTCCGTGCCGAGCATCTCGCGCGCGGTTGGGCGGCGCACCGGCGCGGCGAGATGCTGCTCGGTGGGGCGTTGCCGGCGCAGGACGGGTCTTCGGGGGAGGCCGCGCCCGGCGGCGCCGTTTTCGTGTTCCAAGGCGACACGCCCGCCGCAGCCGAGGCGTTCGCGCAGGCGGATCCCTATGTCCGCAACGGGCTCATCGTCCGCTGGCGCGTGCGCCCGTGGACGACCGTCATCGGCGAGGGCGCGGCGACGCCGATACGCCCGTCGGCTTGACCGCCGCGACCACGCGGCGCTGGAGGTCGAGGCGCGGCGCGTCCACGAGGTCGCGGCGCAGTTCGCGGATCACCCGCTTCTTGGTCGCTTGCGACATCTGTCCCTGCAGCTCCGACATGAACCGGGGCGCAGCGACCATCACCAACGCAGACAGCTTGTCCGCCTTGGCCTCGTTCGACATCCGACGCGCCAGCAGGCGGGCGAACTGCGTGACCGCGTGCTGTTTGTGGTCGCTATGCGGCTGCAGTGCGGTCCGGCGGGCGCTGCCGCCGCTTCGCGTCATCAGCCTGCCGGGCGCATCGCTGCCGAGGTCGCGGTCGTGCTTGGCGGTGTAGGGGTTCCCTATCGCGTCCAGGAAGCGCAGCGGGCCTTTCGGCGTCTCCATCTCGAAGATCTTGGCGTGACGGGTGTCGGCGACGAGGATGCGGTAGCCGGGCATGGGGCGCTCCTGGAGGTTCGGTACCGCGCTATGCTCTCGCCGCCGGCGTCCGGCCGACATCCGCACAAATACCTAAACGCATCCACCCCATGATCGACAAGCTCTTCATCTCCGCCGACTCGCTGCTCGCGGATTCCTTCGCCTTGGGCGCACAGGTGCTGCGGGCCGGCTTCCGTCCGACCTTCCTGGCGGCGCTGTGGCGGGGCGGGGCGCCGGTCGGCATCGCGGTGCAGGAGCTGCTGGAGCACCACGGCGTCGCCTGCGACCACATCGCCGTGCG
>DAIMYL010000373.1:0-1762 GCA_036734505.1 Steroidobacteraceae bacterium
CGCACCTCGGCGCGGCAGGCCGCGCGCAGGTCGGCATCGCGGATGTAGCCGCAGTCGGACGCGCGCGCACCGGCCACCGCGCGGCAATACGCCCGTTGGTCCGCGTCCTGCACATACCCGCATTGCGAGGCGTTGCCGGAGGTGCGGGCGCGGCAGGCGGCGCGCTGGTCGGCATCCTGCACATAGCCGCACTCCGAGGCCGCGCTACCCGTGGCCGCCGGGCGCTGCGCCGTCTCGGCGCGGCAGACGCTGCGCAGGTCGGCGTCCTGCACATAGCCGCATTGCGAGGTCCCGCCTCCCGTCACCGCGCGGCAGTAGCTGCGCTTGTCGGCGTCGCCGATGTAGCCGCACTGACCGCTCGAGCCGCCGGTCTTGGCGCGGCACAGCGCGCGGTCGTCGGCGTCAGCGATGTACCCGCACTGGCTCGACTGTGCGTGCGTGACCGGCGGGGCCAGTGCGGCGCCGCCGATGACGACCGACAGCGCCAGCCCCAGCAGGGCGGGGAGACGGCGGGTGCGTGTGAGGGCGGGTCTGCGCGCCACGGCGCTCACATCTCCGGTCGCGCCTGATCGCGCGGCGTGATGGCGCAGTTGCCGAGCATCCATTTCATGTTGACCGCGATGCGCTCGGCGTCCGGGTCGGTGAAGGCGTAGCCGTGCTCCTTGACGCTGCCGTCGGGCAGCCGCTCCATCACGGAGAGCACGAGGGAGTTCCGGTTGAAGTAGTCGTTGGCCTCGTTGAGCACATGCCAGGTGACGGCGCGCAGCATGAGGCCGATCTCGCGCGCCTCGAGCCCGCGCTCCGGACGCGCGGTGGACTTCACCCACTGCATGCCGCCCTTGTCGTGCAGCAGGATGTGGTCGAAGCGCTCGAAGGGGATGTCGACGCCGCCGCCGACGCCGGGCACATCGATGTAGCAGTGGAAGAACCGCGCGCGCTCCAGCCAGAACGGCTCGCCCGAGGCGACGCCGGTGATCCGCTTGCCGGTCTTGGTCACATGTTTGTGGTCGTGGAAGAACAGCGCCGAGCGCGAGATCTCGATGGTGTTGTCCGTGTAGACCGGCTGGCCGTCCCACTCGAAGCGGCAGGCCTTCGGGCCCTGCACGCCGCGGAACTGGTCGGCGCGCCGCTTGAAGATGTAGTCGCAGCCCTCGGTGCGGCGCAGGTCCTGCGGGCGCAGCGTCGCGAGTTCTGCGGCGGTGATCTCGCCCTGCATGCGCAGGTACTGGCGCATCGTCACTTCGTCGCTCGCCGGACCGGCCTCGAGGGTGGCGAGGCGCCAAGTCGCGGTCTCGCCGGGTTTGCCCTGCGCACCCTGCGTGCGGTTCACCCACAGGAACACATGGCGGCCGAAGGCGGGCGCCTCGACGCGCGTGATGGTGGTGGACATCCGCGGGTGGCGGTCGTCGGCGGCGAGCTTGCGGCGCCCGTCGAAGTAGTTCTGGTTGGCGTTGTCGTAGGTGCCGGGCAGCAGCTCGGCCATGATGCGCAGGTTGCGCTCGCCGGCGGTGGAGTCCTGGCCCTGGGCGGCGGCGGGCTGGATCAGCAGCGCAGCGGCCTGCAGGAAGGCGAGGGCGAGGAGACTGCGGTAGGGGCGCTGGCGCGCGCGATGGGTGTCCATCGCGGCATCATGCCGCGCCGGGGCGCGGTCGGGGAAGCGTGCTCGGAGAAGATGGTGCCCGGGAGAGGACTCGAACCTCCACGGTGTTACCCGCTAGTACCTGAAACTAGTGCGTCTACCAATTCCGCCACCCGGGCAGGG
>DAIMYL010000374.1:0-1752 GCA_036734505.1 Steroidobacteraceae bacterium
CTTGTACGCCTTGGTCTCGAGCCAGGCGAAGAAGCGCTTCACGCCGTACCAGACGCTCTTCGACCACTCGCCCTCGCCGTCGATCACCCAGGCCCGCTGCGCGTCGGTCAGCTCGTGCCAGGGCACATCCAGCGGGATGCCGCGCTTGCGCGCGAGCCGCTCGAGGTCCTGTTGGCACTCGGCGTAGGAGGGCGTCTGCCAGGGGCGCACAGCGCCGCCGCGCAGCGTCTTCGTCCCGTCGGGGATCACGAGCCCGTAGTCGACGCCGATGATGCGGCCGAAGCCGCGGCAGTGCTCGCAGGCGCCGACCGGCGAGTTGAACGAGAACGCGGCGGGCGTCGGCTCGCGGTGGTCGATGTCGCAGGGCGCGCAGTGCAGGCCGCTCGACCAGTGCCAGGTCGCGGCGATGTCGGGTGCGTCGTCTGTGCCGGCGGTCGCGCCCTGTGCGGCGCCGTCGACCAGCGCATGAACATGCAGGCGACCTTGGCCGACCCGCAGCGCGGCCTCCAGCGCCTCGGCGAGCCGAGCCGGATCGGCGCTGCCGGCGCGCAGCCGGTCCTGCACCACCTCGAGGCGGTCGCGCGCGACCTTGCGGATGCGCGTGTAGCCCTGCCGCTCGAGCAGTGCGCGCACCTCGGCTTCCTTGAAGCTCTTGGGGACCTTCACCTCGAAGCACACCAGCAGGCGCGGATCGCCCGCCGCGGCAGCGCGCCGCAGCAGGTCGTCGCGGATGCTCGCTGGGTCGTCGCGGCGCACCGGCGCCGCGCAGCGCCGGCAGTGCAGCTGCGCACAGCGCGCGAACAGCAGCTTCAGGTGGTCGTTGAGCTCGGTCATCGTGCCGACCGTCGAGCGCGAGGTGCGCACCGGGTTGGTCTGGTCGATGGCGATGGCCGGCGGGATGCCCTCGATGCGGTCGACCGCGGGCTTGTCCATGCGGTCGAGGAACTGCCGCGCGTAGGGCGAGAAGGTCTCGACATAGCGCCGCTGGCCCTCGGCGTACAGCGTGTCGAACACCAGCGACGACTTGCCCGAGCCGGAGACGCCCGTCACCACCACCAGTTCGCCGGTCGGGATGTCGAGGTCGAGGTCCTTGAGGTTGTTCTGCCGGGCGCCGCGGACGACGATCGCCTCGCGCGCGTCGTCAGCCATCGCTTGCGGCATCGGCTTGGGCGAGCCGCAGCTGCAGCAGCGCGAACAGCGCGGCCTTGCCGGCGGCGGTGGGCGGCCGCACCGCGCGTTCGTCGACCGAGCAGCCCTCGACCTTCAGGGTCTCGGAGGAAAGCTCGGCGGCGTTCTCCAAAGAATAGAACCGGAACCAGTCCGCGGGCGGCAGCGGTCGGCCGCCGGCGGCGAGCCGGTGGTCACGGTGTGCGAGATAGTTGCGCGCGGTGTGGTCGATCAGCAGCGGATCGACGCCCGCGGCGCTGCAGGCCGCGCGCCAGTCCCGCCCGGGGATGTCGGACGCGGATGGGCCGGGCGCTGCCGCGCCGGGTGCGGCCTGATCGGGGGTCATCGGAGCCATCCTGGCGGGTCGGGGAGGGCGCCATGATAGCAGCGGGGGATATCCGTCACCCTTCGACCGGGTCTTTGCACAACTTCACGCCGGACGGGGGCAGAATGACGGCATGGAAGGTCGATACAGACGCCTCGCACCTGTCGTCATCGTGGCGGCCGCGCTCGCCGGCTGCGGCGGCGGGGGCGGCGGTGGCACCCCCAGCGCCCAGGCCGCCGCCACGCCGCCCGCGCCGCCCG
>DAIMYL010000375.1:0-1747 GCA_036734505.1 Steroidobacteraceae bacterium
TTGCGTGAGGCGTCGGTGAGACGATGGTGGCTCTAGGTCAGCGGTGTTGATCGCGCTAGGTGTGATCATGACGGTGCTGGCGATCGCACGACTCGTGCGCGGCGGCTCGGTCAATGTGGCCGGGGGGATGATCCTCGGAATGCTCTCGATCCCGCTGCTTTATGTCTTGGTTTGCCGGATCCTCGATCAGTGGCGGACGCGATATCGGGATGAGGATCCGGAGGGCCGTTGAGTCCGCGTCGGATGCCACCATCCAGAGCTGCTGGGATGCCGATCGGCGCGACCTGGGGCGGGTCGGCATCACGTCTTCGGCCGCACCGGCGCCGGTGCTGACGCGCTGCGCATCAGGCAGGGCATCGCCGGAGAAGCCGGGGCGGCGGGGGGGGTGCGGCGACGGCGTGAAATCGCGTTAGTACTTGGTTAGTACCTGGTGCATACGCGGTGTACGGGTGCGGCCGAGGCCCCATGCCACCTCGAGCGGCACCTACGGATGCTTGACCGCCACCAGGGGCAGCGTGCGTTCCGCGCCGGACGGCGCACGGCGGCCCTGCTCCCAGTCCTGGAGCGTGCGCACCGAGACGCCGAGCAGACGCGCGAACCGCGACTGCGAGAGACCGGTATGTTCGCGGATAGCGGAGATGGCCGGAACCGTCGTGACGCGACCGGTCTCGCCGCGGTTCGGTGCGCATCAGGAGCTCTATCGGTCGGAGACCAGCGCGCGCGATGTCGCCGAGGGCCGCGGCGACCACACGCGGATCGCTCCGGACGGGCTATCGCGTCGCGGGTGCGGTCGCCTTCACTCTGAGCTGCAGACCGAGCGCCGTCAGGATCTTGAGGATGGTGTCGAACGCGGGGGCCCGCTCGCCGGACAGGGCTTTGTAGAGGCTTTCGCGGGAAAGGCCCGTATCGCGGGCGAGCTGGGACATCCCTTTCGCGCGTGCGATGTCGCCGAGCGCTTTGGCGATGAAAGCGGCATCGCCCTCGGACTCCGCGATGCAGGCGTCGAGGTAGGCGGCCATCTCGCGCGGGGTGCGCAGGTGGTCGGCGACGTCGTAGGACGTGGTCTTGGTTCTGTGCATGGTGACCATCTGCGCCCTACTTGTGAGATGACGCGGGGCGTTGAAATTTGCCGCTAGAAGTGTAGCCACGGGGCTACACACGGTCAACGGCCGGTCGTCCCCCGGGGTCCATATCGGAGACACCAGGAGCCGTTTCGGCTGCTTCCGCGCGTTCTCCATCACGAGAGCAGCGCCCGTGATGTCACACCACCTCGAGCAACGCCTTCGGATGCTTCGCGGCGACGAGCAGCAGCGTACGCGCAGCGCCGGACGGCGCACGGCGGCCCTGCTCCCAGTCCTGGAGCGTGCGCACCGAGACGCCGAGCAGACGCGCGAACCGCGACTGCGAGAGACCGGTACGCTCGCGGATGGCGGAGATGGCCGGAACCGTCGTGACACGACCGGTCTCGCCGCGCTTCAGTTCGCGCAGCCCCGCGAGGATCTCGGTGCCGATCTGCCTAGGGGGAGCCATCCAGTTCCTCTTTGATCTTTCTGAGTGTGGATGTCGCCGGATTTGGGATGCACCGCGAGATGGCACTGGAGCGCGGCGTAGTCGTCGTCGGTCATGTAGTCGACGATCAGCCGGGAGAACAGCTTGGTCTCGATGAAAGTGTACATCGCAATGGTACGGCAATGCCGTATGGCAGTCAATGCATGAGGTGGGGGGTGGCCCATCCTCCCCCTCCCCA
>DAIMYL010000376.1:0-1743 GCA_036734505.1 Steroidobacteraceae bacterium
CTGCCGGTCTGGCCCGGTGATGTGCCCTTCGCCTGCTCGGTCACGGCCTCGGTCGCCGCGGGGTCGACCGTCACCCTCCACCGGTTGGAGCTCTCCACGCAGTCGGGCACCCATGCCGAGTGCTCGCGGCATGTCCGCGAGGATGCGCCCGAACTCGCGGCCTTGGCGCTCTCGGCGTTCATCGGCGAGTGCGAACTGCGCGATGTCAGCGGCCCCGGCCATGTCGACGCGGACGGCGTGGTGCCGGCGTCGGCGGTGCTCGACCGTCTGCCGCCGCGGGTCGAGCGGGTGCTGCTGCGCACCTTGGATCGGCCGGACTGGGGGCGTTGGCCCGCGGGCTTCCGCGCGCTCGACCCGGCGCTCATCGATGCGCTCGCCGCGCGCGGCTGCCGCCTGATCGCCACCGATGCGCCGTCCGTCGATCCGGAGCACTGCAAGCGCCTGCTGTCCCATCAGGCCTGTCACCGCGCGGGCATGGCCATCCTCGAGGGCGTCGTGCTCGACGGCATCCCCGAGGGCCGCTACGAGCTGGTGGCCTTGCCGTTGCCGATCGCGGGCGTGGAGGCGACGCCGATCCGCGCCATCCTCCGGGAGCTCGGCGGATGACGCCGCTCACCCGCGAGCAGTGCCTCGAGCTCGACCGCCGCGACCCGTTGGCCGCGCGCCGCGCGGCGTTCCGCTTGCCGGAGGGACTCATCTATCTGGACGGCAATTCGCTCGGTGCGCTGACCGTCGGCGCCGAGCGCAGCGTGGCGCGGGCGGTCGGCGTGCAGTGGGGCGTCGACCTCATCCGCAGCTGGAATGTCCACGGCTGGATCGACCTTCCGGCGACGCTCGGCGAGCGCGTCGGTCGGCTGATCGGCGCCGCACCGGGTGAGACGCTCGTCTGCGACTCCACTTCGGTGGATCTCTTCAAACTCGCCGCCGCGGCGAGCCTCGGTCGCGGCGCTCGCTGGAAGATCGTCACCGAGGCCGGCAATTTCCCCACCGACCTCTACATCCTGCAGGGCCTCGCGAAGCTCTCGCCGCAGATCGAGGTCCACGCCGTGCCGCGCGACCGCGTCCATGATGCGATCGACGCCGACACCTTCCTCGTCGTGCTGACGCATGTCCACTACCGCACCGCCGAGATGTACGACCTCGCGGCGATGTCGGCCCGCGCCCACGCGATGGGCGCGCGGATCCTCTGGGACCTGTCGCATTCGGTCGGTGCGGTACCGGTCGACCTGCGCGCGGCCGAGGCCGATTTCGCGATCGGCTGCACTTATAAATACCTCAACGGTGGCCCGGGAGCGCCCGCCTTCCTGTATGTCCGACGCGAGCTGCAGGAGGGTCTGCAACCTGTGCTGTCCGGTTGGCTCGGCGATGCACGGCCGTTCGAGTTCCTCGACGACTATGCTCCGGCGCCCGGCGTCGACCGTCACCGCTGCGGCACGCCACCGGTGCTGTCCTTCGCCGCGCTGGACGGCGCGTTGGAGGCCTTCGATGGGGTGGACATCGCGGAGATCCGTCGCAAGTCCGTACAGCTGTCGGAGCTCTTCATCGCGCTGGTCGAGGCCTTGCCCGGTGCCGGCGCGTTGACGCTCGCCTCGCCGCGCGATCCGCAGCGGCGCGGCAGCCATGTGTCGTTCGCGCATGCCCACGGCTATCCGCTGATGCAACGCCTGATCGCGCGCGGCGTGGTCGGCGATTTCCGCGCACCCGACCTGCTGCGCTTCGGGTTCACGCCGCTCTATCTGCGGT
>DAIMYL010000377.1:0-1742 GCA_036734505.1 Steroidobacteraceae bacterium
ACCGCAGCAGCGACCTGCGTTCGCGCGTGGCGACGGTCGGCGCGACCGCCGACCGGTACGCCACCTCGCGCCACGGCATGCTGCGCGTGCACCACGCCTTCGAGTACGCGCATGCCAGCATCGACGGGTTCCCGGGCGACGACTTCGCGCTGTGGGTCTCGGGCGTCGAGGTGGTCCGGCCGCTGCCCGCGACGCCCGGTCGCCGCGCCTTCGACTGGGCGCCGTACGGGGCTGTGCGCTGGTACGCGGACCCGCCCGGCGTGCCCTTGCTCGCGAGCGCCCCGGCGCGCGGCGTGACACGGCTGCAGGGCGAGATCGGCGTGAGCTTCGGCACCGTCGAGCCGCTGCGCATCGGCGGCGTGACCCTGCCGCGCATCGGCCTCGGCTGGCGCTTCGGCGAGCACCTGTCGGTGGCGCGCCTGGTCATCGGCGAGCGGTTCTGAGCGCAGCGCCCACGCGCCCCGCGCGTGCCCTGCGCCGGCCCTCGCGCGCGCCTTGCGAGTCCCCCGCGCCCCACGGACAATGACAGGATGAACGACGACGCCCGCAGCCCCGGCCCGCGCCGCCTGCCCTCCACCACCGACGCCACGCGCGAGGCGCGCGACGCGCGGCGCGCGCGGCTGCGCGAGGACGGACATGCGATCGACGCGATCAGCGGCGCGGCGCCAGAGCTCGACCCGGCGGCGCTAGCCGGCAGCATCGAGGGCTTCATCGGCTTCGCGCAGCTGCCGCTCGGCATCGCGGGTCCCGTGCGCATCCGCGGCCAGCACGCCGACGGCGATTTCATCGTGCCGCTCGCCACCTCCGAGGGCACGCTGGTCGCCTCCTACCAGCACGCCTTCAACGCCATCAACCGCGCGGGCGGCGCGCGGGCCGCCTGCAGCCGCCAGCTCGTCGGGCGCGCGCCCTGCTTCACCTTCGCCGACCTCTCGGTCGCATCGATCATGGCCGCGTGGCTGCCGACGCAGTTCGTGCCGATGCAGCAGGCCGCCGCCGGCACCTCGCGTTTCTGCCGCCTGCAGGGTGCGCGCACCTCGCTGGTCGGCAACACCGTCTATCTGATGCTCGAGTACGCGACCGGCGACGCCGCAGGCCAGAACATGGTCACGCTCGCCACGCAGGCGGTGTGCGCGATGCTGCTGCCGCGCATGCCGCACGCGCCGACGAGCTGGCTCGTCGAGTCGGTGCTGTCCGGCGACAAGCGCGCCTCGGCGCAGGCCTTCCTCGGTTCGCGCGGCCGCAACGCCTCCGCCGAGGTCGTGCTGCCCGCGCGCACGCTCAACCGTTACTGGCGCGCCGATCCTGCCGCGATGGCGCGCGCGTGGCAGCAGGCGACCGCGGGCTCCATCCAGACCGGCGCGATCGGCGTGCAGGGCAACATCGCCAACGCCGTCGCGGCGCTGTTCATCGCCTGCGGTCAGGACGCCGCCTGCGTCTCGGAGGCCACCACTTCGCTGACGCGCATCGAGGTCGATGCGTCCGGCGATCTCTACGCCTCGGTGACGCTGCCGAACCTCATCGTCGGCACGGTGGGCGGCGGAACCTTCCTGCCGACCGCGCGCGAGTGCCTCGCGATGCTCGGCTGCACAGGCACGGGCACGGCCGCGAAGTTCGCGGAGATCTGCGCGGTGACGGCGCTCGCCGGCGAGCTCGCGATCACGGGCGCGATGGCGAGCGGCGCGTTCGCCGATGCGCACGCCACGGGCGGCCGCAAGGGCCGCGGCACGGGCGAGGCGTGAGCG
>DAIMYL010000378.1:0-1725 GCA_036734505.1 Steroidobacteraceae bacterium
ACCTTGCGGCGCTAGCCCCTCAAGCTAGTGTGTCTACCAATTCCACCACGTCCGCGATCAGTGTGTTCCGGTTGAAGAGGATCAGGGCGACGGCGCTGCCGGCGAGGCCGGTGCGGTCGAAGGAGCGGTCGTCGCAGCGCCCGACGGCGCGACCGGTGCAGCAGGAGCCGACGCAGCGGGGACCGTGACCTCGGTCGCAGCGTCGCCGAGCAGGCCGCGCGAGGTGTCGGTCGCCGGACGCGTGCCGTACCAGGCGAGCGCGAGGCTGTTGAGCATGAAGACGGCGGCGAGCACCGCGGTCGAGCGAGACAATCCCGTGGTCGCGCCGCGCGCACCGAACACGCTGCCCGATGCGCCCGCACCGAAACCCGCACCCGCATCGGCACCGCGACCGCGCTGCAGCAGCACGAGCGCGACGATGCCGATCGAGACGAAGACCTGGATGATGGTGAGCGCCTGGAGCATTGCCGTTGTGTGGTCCTGTGCCGAAACCTGTGCTGCCCTCGCCGCGCGCCCGGTCAGCCCGGGACGGCCGCGACGATGGCCGTGAATTCGTCCGCCTTCAGCGAGGCTCCGCCGATGAGGCCGCCGTCGATGTCGGGCATCGCGAAGAGTTCCCGCGCGTTGCTCGCCTTGACGCTGCCGCCATAAAGGATCCTGACTGAGCCGCCGATTATAGCATCACGGGCGAGGATGAGGCCACGCAGCAGGGCGTGGATCTCCTGGGCCTGCTCCGGGGTCGCGGTCCGCCCGGTGCCGATCGCCCAGACCGGCTCGTAGGCCACCACGGCGGCACGGAAAGCCTCGACCCCACAGCCGGCGAGGACGGCCTCCAACTGACGGCCGACCACGGCGGCGGTCGCCCCGGCGTCCCGCTCCTCCAGCGTCTCGCCGACGCAGACGATCGGGACCAGCCCGGCGGCGAGCGCGGCGGCCGCCTTGCGGGCGATGAGCGCATCCGGCTCGCCGTGGCGCGCGCGTCGCTCGGAGTGTCCGACGATGACATGGCTGCAGCCGACATCGCGCAGCATCGCGCCCGACACCTCGCCGGTGTACGCGCCCTGCGCCGCTTCCGGGCTCACATCCTGCGCACCGAGGCCGATGGACGACCCGGCGAGCGCCGCCGCCACATCCGCGAGATAGACGGCGGGGGGACAGAGCACGCAATCGGCGCCCGCAGGCAGCGCCGCGCGCACGCCCGCGACCAGCGCGGCGTTGGCCGCGCGTGATCCATGCATCTTCCAGTTGCCGGCGACGAGACCACGACGGGTGACGCTCATGCCCTTGCCTCCTTCTCGACCACGGCGGCGAGCTCCCGCGCGGCGGCATCCGCCTCCTCGCGCTCATCGGCCTCCACCATCACGCGGATCACGGGCTCCGTGCCCGAGGCCCGCAGCACGATGCGGCCGCGGTCGGCGAGCCGCGCCTCGATGGCCCGACGCGCGGCGACGATCGCAGGGCGGGACTCGGGATCGAAGCGCGCGGCGACCTTCACCTTGATCTGCTGCTGCGGCAGCAGTTCGAGGCCGGCGACGAGCTCGGCGAGCGGTCGGCCGGTCCGGCGCATCACCGCGAGCACCTGGAGGGCCGCCACCATCGCATCGCCGGTGGTGGCGTGGTCGAGCGTGAGCAGATGGCCCGAGGTCTCGCCGCCGAGCACACCACCGTGCTCGCGCAGCATCTCGAGCACATAGCGGTCGCCGACCTTGGCGCGACGGAAGCCGA
>DAIMYL010000379.1:0-1721 GCA_036734505.1 Steroidobacteraceae bacterium
GCGGCGAGCTGCAGCCGGGCGACCTCGTGTTCTTCAACACCCGCGGCGCCGCCAATTCGCACGTGGGCATCTACCTCGGCGACTCCAAGTTCGTGCACGCGCCCAACTCCCGTGGGCGGGTGCGCATCAACGACCTCGATGAGACCTACTATCGCCAGCGCTTCAACGGCGCGCGGCGCGTCGCTTCGGTCGAGGTCCCGTCGTCGGCCGCGAAGACCGGCGCATCGCCCGTCGGTCCGCGCTCGCCCATGGCGCCGGCTCTGCCGATGCCAGCGCCTGCGCCCTCGACGCTGATCCCCGCCGCCGCCGCCGGCGGCTGACCGCCGCCGCCGAGGGCGGCTGACGGAGCCTGATCAGCCGCGCTTGTCCGCGATCGCCGCAGCGTAGCGCTGCGACACCACCGACCAGTCGACCACCTGCCACCACGCGTCGAGGTAGTCACCGCGACGGTTCTGGTACTGCAGGTAGTACGCGTGCTCCCACACATCGTTGCCGAGCAGCGGCGCGCCGCGCTCCGCCACGAGGTCCATCAGCGGGTTGTCCTGGTTCGGTGTCGAGGTGACCTTGAGCTTGCCGTCGGCGCCGACGATGAGCCATGCCCAGCCCGAACCGAAGCGTCCGGCGCCCGCGGCCCGGAACGCCGCCTTGAACTTGTCGAGCGAGCCGAAGTCGCGGTCGATCGCGGCGGCGAGCGCCGCCGAGGGGGCGCCGCCCTGGCCCGGGCGCGTCATGCTGCGCCAGAAGAAGTCGTGGTTCCAATGGCCGCCGCCGTTGTTGCGCACCGCGTCCGGCAGCTTCGACATGCGCGCCATCAAGGCCTCGAGCGACAGACCCTGCAGCGAGGCGTCCGCCGCGACCGCGCGGTTGAGGTTGTCGACATAGGCCTGGTGGTGCTTGCCGTGGTGGATCTGCATGGTGCGCGTGTCGATCACGGGCTCGAGCGCCTCGTGCGGATACGGCAGCGGCGCGAGCGTGAACGCGGGGGGCTTCGGCGGTGGCGGCGCGACCGGCGGCGTGGCCGACGATTGGGCGAGCGCGGTGGGGAGCACGAGCGCGAGCAGCGCCGCCAAGGCGATACGGTGGGACATCATGGTCTCCTTGTCTGCCGGTCGTGTGCGGGTAGTCAGTGTACGGGACGGGCGTGCGCGAGATGCTTGCCGGCGAAGTAGCTCGCGAGCACCACCGCGAAGACCGCGCCGCCGAACCAGAGTTCCTTGCCCTCCGACCAGGCGTCGAGGTCGGGCAGCGTCATCTTCGCCAGCGCCAACGCGGCGATCAGCAGGCTCACACCGCCGACGGCGAGGCTCATCACCCGCGAGGCGATGCGCGCGAGCTCGTCGGCGCGCGCGATCAGGCGCGAGATCCACAGGCCGTTGATGCCGTCGGTGACCAGCATGCCGAGCGTGAACAACGCGCCCAGCATCAGCGCGTGTCCGAGCCCGCCGAACTGCTGGGCCGTGAGCGAGAACAGCGCCGCTTGGCTCACGGTGTCGAAGGAGAGGGCGAACAGCGCGCCGACGAGGGCGACGAGACCGGGCGATCCGGCCTCGGCGAGGCGGCCCAAGAGCCGTCCCTTGAGGCCGATCGGCGCCACCATCTCATCGGCGGGCGCGGTGACGGCGGCATGGACATTGACGATGCCGAGCGCCGCGAGGAACAGCACCGAGATCCACACCCCGCTCGACTGGAGCCACTCGGGGGTCTGCCACTGCGAGGCCGCG
>DAIMYL010000380.1:0-1709 GCA_036734505.1 Steroidobacteraceae bacterium
CGTCAGCAACTCGATGAAGATGTTCCACGACGCCATGGTCGAGATCGGCATGCAGAACAGCGTGACGATGTTCACGCACTCCGACTTCGGCCGCACCTTGACCTCGAACGGCGACGGCTCGGACCACGCCTGGGGCGGCGTGCAGCTGGTGGCGGGCGGTGCCGTGCGCGGCCGCCAGTTCTACGGCCAGTATCCGCTGCTCGAGATCGGCAGCGCGTTGGAGATCGGCGGCGGCCGCATCATCCCGACGGTCTCCGCCGACCAGTATGCGGCGACGTTGGCGAGCTGGTTCGGGGTCCCCGACGCCGACCTGCCGAAGGTCGCGCCCAGCATCAACAATTTCGCGCAGCGCGACCTCGGGTTCCTGGTCTAGGCGCAGGCGCCGGCATCGGCGCGGCGCGGCGCGGCGCCTCAGGGCTTCGACGGCGCGGGCTGCAGCCCGCGTGCCACGGACCTCGCGACGCCGTCGCCGCCCGGCCAAAGCGTGCGGTCGGCGTGCACCGGATGCGGACCGCTCACGATGCCGCAGTGGTAGCGGGCCCGACCGGCGGTGATCCAGAGCTCATCACCCTCGGCGAGCACGCCGCCCGAGCCGCGCTGCAGCAGACGGAAACGCTCGAGCTCGATCGTGAACCACAGGCTGCGTCGGGGCGTCGCGCGCCGCACCTCGAGCGCGAGCGGCGCGGCCGCGGGGGCGGGCTATGACGCGGGGGTTATGAGCCACGGGCCGAAGGCCCGGGTCCAAGCCGGCAGGGGAGCGGCCGACGCGGCATCGCCGGGCGCGGCGCCGCCCGCGATGATGTCGAGCAGGATGGTGCCCGGCGGCACGGGACGAACGGCCCGGTACTCCGGCGTCGCATAGGCCTGGCAGAGCGGCTTGAGGTGCGCCGCGCCTGCCCACCCCCACGCCGCGATGCCGAACCAGACGAGCGAGGGTATCGACAGCACGGCGAGCGCGATGCGCGCACCGCGGCGGACGCGGCCCGCGCGTTCCAGGCCCAACCCGTCGGCGAGGAACAGGACCAGCAGCGCGATGGGCGCCGCGGCGATCACCAGCACGACGAAGCCCAGCGCGAGGTCGTTCACAGCGCGGCCTGACGGCTCACGGGCGCCTCACAGGATGAACCGGCTCGAGTCCTCGTCCTTCGACAGTTCGCCCAGGCAGCCGTCCACCATCGCGGCATCCACGACGATGGCGCTGCCGCGCCGCTCGGTGGCCTCGTAGGAGACCCCCTCGAGCAGCCGCTCCATCACCGTATGCAGGCGGCGCGCGCCGATGTTCTCGGTGTTCGAGTTCACATGCGCGGCGACCTCGGCGATGCGACGGATGCCCTCCGGCGTGAACTCGACGCCGACGCCCTCGGTGGCGAGCAGCGCCGCGTACTGGCGGGTGAGCGCCGCATCAGGCTCGGTGAGGATGCGCACGAAGTCCTCGACCTGCAGCGAGCCGAGCTCGACGCGGATCGGGAAACGGCCCTGCAGCTCGGGGATGAGGTCGGATGGCTTCGAGAGGTGGAACGCCCCCGAGGCGATGAAGAGCACATGGTCGGTCTTGAGCGCGCCGTACTTGGTGGTGACGGTGCAGCCCTCGACGAGCGGCAGCAGGTCACGCTGCACGCCTTCGCGCGAGACATCGGCGCCGTAGGTGTCCTGACGGCGGCAGACCTTGTCGATCTCGTCGATGAACACGATGCCGTTCTGCTCGGCGT
>DAIMYL010000381.1:0-1708 GCA_036734505.1 Steroidobacteraceae bacterium
GCGTCCGATCAGGATCCAGCCCGCCGCCAGGCCTAGATGCAGCAGATCCCCGGGAGCCAGCGGGCCCCCGGCGGGGAACTTCGCGGCGAAGCACAGAAGGCCGATCAGCATCGCGAGCGCGCCGGCGCCGGCGATGCGATCGCTGCGCTGCCGCGCCGCGAGGAAGACGGCCACCACCGACAGCACGGCGCAGGCGTCCATATAGGGGCGGATCCCGAGCCCCCGTACGACGAGCACACCCACCACACCGAGCGCGCACAGCAGGGCGAGCGCGTGCAGCGGTCGGCGTGTCACCTGCGATCCGGGGCGCGCGACGGCGAAGGCCAGCGCCGGGAACGCCGCTGTGCCGACGATCAAGGTCAGCCACTGGTGCGGGAACGGATGTGTATGGAGTCCGGTGAAGCGCAGCACGCCGAAGAGCGCGGCTGCGGCGAAGCACATCGCCGACGCCCGCAGCAGCACAGGCAAGCCCGGCCGCGAGGCGACCCAGAACGCCGCGCCGCAGAGCAGCGCGTCGGTGACCGCGAGGCTACTGACGGGCGGTCTCCGCCGGTGCACCGCCGGTCGCCGCGGCGGTCACGCGCGGATGCATCCATAGCTGACCGATGAAGCTGAAGAACGCCAGCATCGTCGCCATGTAGAGCAGGCCCTGCGCCAGGGTCATGCCGGGCAGCAGCCAGTAGAAGGCCATCAACGCCGCGGTGCCGAGCAGCGTGGAGCACACGCCGATGACCTGCATGGAACGCGGCGCCGGCGTCGCGAACGGGACGAACGCGGCGGGGTCGAACGGCTGCTCGTCCACCGCCGCGAGCTGCAGCGGTCCGCGCGGCTTGCCGAACACGTGCGCGAGCCGCTCACGCCAGCTGGATGCGCCGCGCACCAGCCCTGCGATCAGCACATAGTGATGGATGTTGCCCCACACCGGATCCCAGCTTCGCAGCGGCTTGCGCACGCCGTAGACCACCTTCTCGTCCTCGCGCTCGTCGGCGTAGGTGCCGAACATCTTGTCCCAGACGCTGAAGATGCCGCCGTAGTTGCGGTCGATGCAGTAGTCGTTCTGGCCGTGGTGCACGCGGTGGTTGGAGGGCGTCACCATGAAGCGCTCGAGGACGCCCATGCGGCCGACGAGCTGCGTGTGCACCCAGTACTGGTAGAGCAGGTCGATGAGCCCGAGCACGATGAACATCTTCAACGGCACGCCGAGCACCGCGAGCGGCGTGTAGAACGCCCACTTGAACCAGAAGCCGGTCGCCGACTGGCGCAGCGCGGTCGCGAGGTTGAAGTCCTCGCTGCTGTGGTGGATGACATGCGCCGCCCAGAAGAGGTTGACCTCGTGGCCGGTGCGGTGCACCCAGTAGTAGCAGAGGTCGTAGAGCACGAGGCCGACGACCCACAGCCACAGGTTGGAGGTGTCCCAGGTGAAGAGCCCGAAGGCGTCCACCATCAGCGAGTACATGTAGACGCTGACGCCGGCGCCGAGCACGTTGACGGCCTGGCTGACGATGCCGGTGTTGATCGAGGTGACGGTGTCCTGCAGGCGGTAGATCTCGAGACCGCGCCGTCGCGCGAGCAGGTACTCGAGCGTGATCAGCACGAAGAAGAAGGGCACAACATAGAAGAACGGGCTCATCGGGGGGCTTCGGCGCGCAGCCGCGCGATCGTCGTCTCGATCCAGGCCTGCGCTTCGTCGTTGATCTCGCGCGGGTCC
>DAIMYL010000382.1:0-1708 GCA_036734505.1 Steroidobacteraceae bacterium
GACGCGCGATGCGGCGCGCGTCAGGGATCGGACTTCAGACATCGGGTCGGAACCTCAGCAGGAGTTCGCGTTCGAAGAGGGCCGGGTCGGGCGGCGCCGGCAGCGGCGAGGCACGCAGCACCGCGTCCTCGATCGACTGGCGCACCGCCTCATCGCCGTTGCAGCTGCGCACCGCGACGCGCAGCACCGTGCCGCCCGGCGCCTGCGTCACCGCCACCGTGCAATCGAGACCCGGGCGCGCCGAGTCCGGACGGATCCAGGCGCGCTCGATGCGCGCGCGGATGGCAGCGCTCCACTGCGCCGCGAGACCGCTCGCGCGCAGCGCCGCCACCCGCTCTTCCTCGGCGAGCGCCGCCTGCAGCTCCGCCTCGGCGGCGGCACGAGCGGGGTCGACAGCCGGCGCCACGGGTTTGCGCTCGACAGGCTTGGCCGGTTCCACGGTCTTGGCCGGTTCCACCGGCTTGGTCGGTTCCACGCGCTTCGCGGGCTCCGCAGGCTTGGTGGAAACCGACGGCTTGGGCGGCGTCGGCCGCGGCTCGGCCTCGACCGGGCGCACAGGGGTCGGTTCCGGAGCCGGCGCAGATCGCGGCACCGCAGGCGGCGGCGGAGCCGACCGCTGCGCTACCGGCTGCGGCACCACGCTGCGCTGCAGCGCGGCGAGCGTCGCGGCATCGACGACCACCGCCTCGAGCGCGAGCGCGGTGTCGGTCGGCGGCTGCATGCGGGTCAGCACCACGCCGCCCGCGAGCATCGCGAGCAGCACGGCGTGCAGGCCGGTGGACAGCGCCCAAGGGGACCACCCGGCCGTCGCGCGGCGCGCCATGCGTCAGCGACCCTCGGTCGGCGCGATGGGCTCCGTCAGGAAGCCGACCTTGGAGGCACCGGCGCGCTGCAACAAGGTCATCGCCTCGACGACACGACCGTACGGCACCGCGCGGTCGCCCTTCACGAAGACGGGCACGCCCGGCGTACGGCGCAGCAGCGCGGCGACGCGGGCTTCCATCATCGCATCGTCGAGCGGTGAGTCCGGGGACACTCCCTGGCTCAGGAACAGGCGGCCCTCGCGGTCGATGGACAGCACGATGGGCGGTCTGTCCTGCAGATCCTTCGGGTCGATGGCCTCGGCCGCGGTCTGCGGCAGATCGACCTTCACGCCCTGCGTGAGCAGCGGCGCGGTGACCATGAAGATGATCAGCAGCACCAACATCACATCGATGTAGGGCACGACATTGATCTCGCTCATCGGTCGCCGGCGACGGCTGCCGACCGCCATACCGCGACCTCAACCGCCCGCGCGCGGCGCGCGCCGCTGCAGGATGGTGGAGAACTCCTCGATGAACCCGTCGTAACGCGACTCGAGGCGCCAGACCTGGTCGGAGAAACGGTTGTAGAAGATCACCGCCGGGATGGCGGCGAGCAGACCCATCGCGGTGGCGATCAGCGCCTCGGCGATGCCGGGCGCGACCGTGGCGAGCGTCGCCTGCTGCACGGAGCCCAAGCCTACGAAGGCGTGCATGATGCCCCACACCGTGCCGAAGAGCCCGACATACGGGCTGGTCGAGCCCACCGTCGCAAGCGTGGAGAGGTGCTGCTCGAGGTGCTCGACCTCCTTGATCTGCTGCGCCTTCATCGCGCGGCGGGCGCCCTCCAGCAGCATGTCGGGCGCTTCCTCCCCCTGCTGACGCAGCCGCGCGAACTCGCGCAGCCC
>DAIMYL010000383.1:0-1708 GCA_036734505.1 Steroidobacteraceae bacterium
CGACCTCGTGAAGCTGGCCGTCGACCACATGGTGGCGAAGGCGCAGTAAGCGCCGTCCTCACTCCGCCCCCAGCCCCCTCCGCAGCGCGAGCGCTTCGGCGAGATGCGTCTCGTCGAGCGCCGCTGAACCCGCAAGATCCGCGAGGCTGCGCGCTACGCGCAGACATCGGTGGCGCGCGCGCAGACTGAGCGCGAGCGGGCCGCGGGCCGAGGCCAGCAACCGCTCGGCACCCGGCGAGACGCCCAACCGTTCCTCGAGCCCCGCCGCCGGCAACGCCGCGTTCAAGCAGCCTTGCCGCTGCCATTGCCGCTCGCGCGCCGCTGCGACGCGCGCGCGCAGCGGTGAATCGTCGCAGGGCGCGCGTCGACGATGCTCAGCGAGGTCGGCTTCCCCCACCGCAGCCAAGGTCACCCGGATGTCGAGCCGATCGAGCAGAGGCCCGGAGAGCCGTGCGCGGTAGCGCTCGACCTGCGCCGGCTTGCAGCGGCAGCCGGGGCCGCCCGCGCGGCCGCAGGGACAGGGGTTCATGGCGGCGACCAACTGGAACGCCGCCGGGTACTCGGCCTGCTGCCCCGCGCGCGACACCGCGACGCGGCCCGACTCCAAGGGCTCGCGCAACGCCTCGAGCACGCGCCGATCGAATTCAGGGAGTTCGTCGAGGAACAGCACGCCACGGTGTGCGAGCGTGATCTCCCCCGGTCGCGCATCGCTGCCACCGCCGATGATCGCGCCGGCGGAGGCCGTGTGGTGCGGCGCGCGGAAGGGACGCGGCGGCCCGCGGCCGCACGATGCATCTGCGGTGACCGACGCCGACTCCGACCTCGCCATCGACGAAGCGGTCGGTGCGATCGACGCGATCATCGCGACCTCGAGCGCCTCCTGCGCCGCGAGCGGCGGCAGCAACGCCGGCAGCCGCTGCGCCAGCATGCTCTTGCCGCAGCCGGGCGGTCCGACGAGCAGCAGACTATGCCCACCTGCAGCGGCGACCTGCAGCGCGCGCTTGCCGAGCGCTTGACCGCAGACATCATCGAGACGCGGCGGCGGCGCGGACGGCGCGCACGCCGCAGCCGCATCGATGGCGGCGACCTCACGCTCCGGCTCCTGCCACCCGCGTCCCTCGAGCAGGGCGCAGACCTCGAGCAGGCTGCCGACCGCATGGGCGCGCACACCGGGCAACCACATCAGGCCTCGCGCATCGCCGCGCGGCAGCACGATGTCATGCCCGACCTGCGCTGCCGCAGCGGCCGCGGGCAGCGCGCCGCGCACCCCGCGCAGCGCGCCGTCGAGCGCGAGCTCGCCGAGGAACTCGGTTCCGCCGAGGTCGTGCCGCGGCCGCAGCTGACCCGAAGCCACGAGGATCGCCACCGCGACGGCGAGATCGAAGCGTCCGCCGTCCTTGGGCAGATCGGCGGGCGCGAGGTTGACGGTGATGCGGCCGGCGGGGAACTCGAAGCCCGAGTTGACGAGCGCGGCGCGCACCCGCTCCTTGCTCTCCTTCACCTCGGTGGCGGCGAGACCGACGATGGAGAAGCTGGGCAGACCTGCGCCGAGATGCGCCTCGACCTGCACCGACGGCGCCGTGAGACCGACCTGTGCGCGGCAGGCGATGCGGGCGAGGGTCAAGGCGGCGTCCGGGCCTCGAGCTCGGCGATGCGACGCTCGAGCTCCTCGAGCCGCGCGCGGGTGCGCTCGAGCACGCGCGTCTGC
>DAIMYL010000384.1:0-1697 GCA_036734505.1 Steroidobacteraceae bacterium
GCGCGCGGTGATGGGCGGCAACTTCATGCGCGTGGCGTCCCAGGTCTGGGCGACGCGGGCCGCCTGAGAGAAGCGAGGGGGGGACCGTGGGAGACACGCCGCGACCACAAGGCCCGGGATCAGGCGGCACGGCGGACGGCCCGAGCAGCCCGCCGACCACGCTCGCGTCCCTTCCGGCGCATGCGGCGCGGCGGTATGGAGAGAAGACCGCCATCATCACCGCCGACGGCGAACGGATCACGTTCGTCGATCTCGACGCCCGGATCTCGCGCGCGGCCGCGTGGCTGACCCGGCAAGGGCTGCAGCGCGGCGATCGCGTGACCCTGTGGGCGCCGAACGGCATCGGATGGATCGTCGCCTACTACGGCGTGCTGCGCGCGGGGTTGGTGATCAACCCGCTGAACTTCCTGCTGTCGCCGCAGGAGGTCGCGTTCTCCACCGCCGACTGCGGCGCGGGGCTGCTGATCGCCGGCACATCCCGGCTCGATGCGGTGGCGTCCCTGGCGGGCCAAGGCGCGTTGCGCGCCGTGGTCGACGCCGCGACGCTCGCATCGGTACAGGGAGCCGGTCTGCCGCCGGCCGATGTCCCGGCCGAGGATCCAGCGGCGATCCTCTACACCTCGGGCACCACCGGCCACCCCAAAGGCGCGATGCTCAGCCATCGCAGCCTGCTGCTGAACGCGGCGCTGACGGCGCAGATGCACGCCCGGACGAGCGCCGATACGGTCGTCTCCGCGCTGCCGCTGCCGCATGTGTACGGCGCGGCCATCCTCAACGCCGCGTTGCTGACCGGCATGACCGTCGTGGTGCATGCGCAGTTCAAGGAAGCCGCGGTCCTCGCCGACATCCAGCGCCACAAGGCGACGATGCTCGAGGGCGTGCCGACCATGTATCTCTACCTGCTGGCGTATCCGCAGCTGCAGGACCACGACCTGTCGAGCCTGACGCGCTGCACGGTCGGCGGTCAGACGATGCCGATCGCGAAGATGCAGGAGGTCGAGCGCCGTCTCGGCTGTCCGTTGATCGAGCTGTGGGGCATGACCGAACTCGGCGGGCTCGGCACGACCCACGCCAGTCTGGCGCCATCGAAGCTCGGCTCCATCGGCGTCGCCCTGCCGCACATGGAGACCAGGGTCGTCGCAGCCGACGACGGGCGGCGCGAGCTGCCTTGGGACGAGGTGGGCGAACTGTGCGTCCGCGGCCCGCTGGTGATGTCCGGATACTTCGGGAACCCCGGCGCCACCGCGGAGACCATCGACCAGGACGGCTGGCTGCATACGGGCGATCTCGCCCGCAAGGACCGGGATGGTTACATCACGGTCGTCGACCGCAAGAAGGACATGATCCTGACGGGCGGCTACAACGTCTATCCCGCCGAGCTCGAGCGCGTGATCGCATCACATCCGGCGGTGGCCATGGTGGCGGTGGGGCGCGTGCCGGATGCCGTGAAGGGCGAGCTCGCCAAGGCCTACATCGTGCTGCGCCCCGGCACGACCGCCACCGCAGAAGCGATCGTGGAGCACTGCCGTGGACAGCTCGCGGCCTACAAGCTGCCGCGCCGTGTGCAGTTCGTGGCCGATCTGCCGAAGACCAGCACCGGCAAGATCCTCCGCCGTGCGCTGGCCTCGCTCGATGCGCCCGACGCCGGTCAGCCTTCGGGGTCGATGCCGTAGGCGCGCAACCGCGCCTCGAGCGGC
>DAIMYL010000385.1:0-1695 GCA_036734505.1 Steroidobacteraceae bacterium
GTCGACAACACCACCTGGCACCTGGTCGAGGACATGGAGCGGCTGCGCGAGCACCTCGGCATCGAGCGCTGGCAGCTGTTCGGCGGCTCCTGGGGCTCGACCCTCGCGCTCGCCTATGCGCAGACGCATCCGGCGCGCGTCACCGAGCTCGTGCTGCGCGGGATATTCTTGGTGCGCCCCTGGGAGTTCGCCTGGTTCTACGGCACCCCCGACGGCACCGGCGCGCTCTACCCTGACCTCTACGAACGCTTCATCGCGCCGATCCCGCCCGCCGAGCGCGGCGACGTGATGGGCGCCTACTACCGTCGCCTGACGAGCGAGGACGCGGCCGTGCGCCGCGCCGCCGCGCGCGCGTGGTCGACCTGGGAGGGCGCGACCAGCTTCCTGCGCCTCAACCCCGACTACCTGTCGAAGTTCGAGGACGACACCACCGCCGACGCCTTCGCGCGCATCGAGTGCCACTACTTCGTCAACGGCGGCTTCCTGCGCACGCCGACGCAGCTGCTCGACGATGTGCCGCGCATCCGCCACCTGCCCGCCACGATCGTGCAGGGCCGCTACGACATCGTCTGCCCGATGAAGAGCGCCTGGGATCTGCACAAAGCCTGGCCGGAGGCGGACCTGCGCATCGTGCCCGACGCGGGGCATTCCGCCTTCGAGCCCGGCATCCTCGCCGAGCTCGTCGCCGCCACCGACCGCTACGCCGCGCGTTGACCGCGCGGGGCCCGGGAACGCACCCGCCGCCGCTTCCGGCGCGGCCTCAAGCGTCGGGCAGCAAGCCCCGCGCGGCGAGCCAGTCGCGCGCGTCGGCGGCGTCCTCCTCGAACCAGCGCGCCGCTGACCCCAGACGGAAGCTGTAGCCCCAGGCGTCCATGTCGGCCATCAGCCGCGCGCGGCCGACGCCGGGCAGCAGGTCGGCCCACAGGATCTGCAGATAGCAGACCGCGTTCTCCTCCGCATCGTCGCCGCCGGCGTCGCGCATGAGCATCGCGCGGCGCTCCGGCGTCATGCAGACGAAGTGCGCGGCCTCGTGCAGGGCCGAATGCAACGGCGTGTCGGGCCGCAGGTAGAGGACATCACCGATCAGCCCCGCCTCCGGGTCGCCCCAATAGGACCCCGGGATCGCCTCGCCCGCGGGCACCGCTCGCACCGCGAGGCCATACGGGGCGAGCAGCGCGCACAGCGCCTCGAGCCGCGGTGGGGCGATGTCGAGCAGCGCACCCATGGAGATCCGTCCGGCGGCCGTCGGGACGCCGCTCAGCGCAGGCCCGCGACGCGCTGCAGCACGACGCCCGCGACCTCGTCGGCGAGCGCCTCGCGCAGCTGCTCGCGCTCGCGCTCCTTGGCGAGCGCGCGGCGCTCGTCGAAGGTGAGGCTGCGCGAGGCCGTGACCTCGGCCGAGGAGATGCGCCGCGTGCCGCCGGCGTCCAGCGAGAAGCGCACCACCTGCGTGAGCTCGTACTCGCGCGGGATGTTGCGCGCCGAGACCGAAGTCACCCGTTCGAGCACCTCGTCGCGCTCGATGCGCAGCACGGCGACGCCGGTCGTGCCGGCGCCGCCCACGCCCGCGCCGGCCGCACCGCGCGGCGCCAGCGTCGCACCCGAGGCGCCGCGCCGCCGCCGCAGCGCCTGCGCGAAGGGTGTGCGGTCGTCGGCGGCATCGAGCTGCACGGTGGCGACCACCGCCGGCAGCGG
>DAIMYL010000386.1:0-1695 GCA_036734505.1 Steroidobacteraceae bacterium
TGGAGGGCGAACTCGCACAGCGCCGTTACGGCTCGGCGGTGCGGCTCGAGGTCGCGACCGATTGCCCGCGCGACCTCGTGGCGTTCCTCGCGGAGCATTTCGCGGTCGGCGCGAGCGACATCTACCGCGTGCCACCGCCCGTGAACCTGCACCGCCTGTCCGCGCTGCACGATCTCGCGCAGCGGCCCGACCTCAAATACCCGCCGTTCTCGCCCAGCCTGCCGCGCCGGCTCGCCGACGGCGCCGACATGTTCACCGCCATCCGCCAATCCGACCTGCTGCTGCACCACCCGTACCAGTCGTTCGCGCCGGTGGTCGATTTCCTGCGTCAGGCGGCCGCGGACCCCGCGGTGCTCGCGATCAAGCAGACGCTCTACCGCACCGGCGGGGACTCGGCGGTGGTCGACGCGCTGGTCGCCGCCGCGCACGCCGGCAAGGATGTGACCGTGGTCATCGAGCTGCGCGCGCGTTTCGACGAGCAGGCCAACATCGAGCTGTCCGACCGGCTGCAGGAGGCCGGCGCGCACGTCATGTACGGCGTGGTCGGCTACAAGACCCACGCCAAGCTCGCGATGGTGGTGCGGCGCGAGGAGGACGGCATCCGCCGCTACTGCCACCTCGGCACCGGCAACTACCACTCGCGCACCGCGCGCGCCTACACCGACTACGGGCTGCTGACCTGCGACCCGGAGATCGGCCAGGACGTGCACGAGGTGTTCCTGCAGCTGACCAGCCTGACGCGCTCGCCGCGGCTCGCCTGCCTGCTGCAATCGCCCTTCGAGCTGCAGCGCGCGATGGTCGCGAAGCTCGAGCGCGAGATGGCGCATGCCGCCGCGGGGCGGCCGGCGCGCGTGATCCTCAAGATGAACGCGCTCGTCGAGCCGCAGTCGATCGCCGCGATCTGCCGCGCCTCGCAGGCGGGCGTCGAGGTCGACCTCATCGTGCGCGGCGTCTGTGCGCTGCGTCCCGGCGTGCCGGGCCACTCGGAACGGGTGCGGGTGCGCTCGGTGGTCGGGCGCTTCCTCGAGCATTCGCGGGTGTTCTGGTTCGCCAACGGCGGCGATCCCGAGATCTTCTGCAGCAGCGCCGACTGGATGGACCGCAACTTCTTCCGGCGCGTCGAGATCGCCTTCCCCATCCGCCGCGGCAAGTACCGCGAGCGCATCCTGCGCGACCTCGAGACCTACCTGAGCGACGACACGCAGTCCTGGACGCTCGACGCCCGCGGTCGCTACGCGCGCGCGCCGCGGCGGCAGGCGCCGCCGCGCTGCGCGCAGCTCGAGCTGCTCGCCGCCTACACCGCGGGCAGGCCCCTCGAGGAGTAGACCCGCAAGCGGAAGCCGGCGGCGGCGAGGAGGTCGATCTCCTGGCTCAGGTCGGCGACGGTCAACGGATGCGCGCGCAGCCACCGCACCGGGAAGCGGATCTCGAGCGCGCGCCCGCGCACCGCGAGCGTGATGTCCGGCAGCGGTGCGCGGCCCCGTCCGCGGTGCAGCAGCACCGCGAGGCGCAGCAGCACCGTCAGGTTGAGGATGCGTCGGTCCCAGGGCGGCAGCAGCTGCTCCACGCCCTCGGTGGAGAGCTTGCGGCGATGACCGCCGACCAGGCGCGCGAGCAGCCGCTGCTCCTCGCGCGGGAAACCCGGCATGTCGGCGTGCTCGAGCAGATAGGCGCCGTGCTGGTGGTAGCGCGAGT
>DAIMYL010000387.1:0-1659 GCA_036734505.1 Steroidobacteraceae bacterium
ACGACGCGAGACGGCGCAGCGCCGACACGCGGTATGCGTAGAGACCGAGATGCCGACGGGCGCCGATCACCGGCCCGTCGAGCCCGATGGGGTCGCGGTACCAAGGGATGGGCGCGCGGCTGAAGTAGAGCGCCCTCCCCTCGTGGTCGGTGACGACCTTCACGGCGTTGGGATCGAAGTACTCGTCACGGTCGCGCACCGGCGTGGCGAGCGTGGCGATGTCGGCGCCCGGCCGCTCGAGCAACAGGCCCGCGACCTGCTCGACGAGCGCCGAGGGCATCGCCGGCTCATCGCCCTGCAGGTTCACGACCACCTCGTCGTCACCCCAGCCGCGCAGCGCCGCGACCTCCGCGATGCGGTCGGTGCCGCTCGGGTGGTCGCGCGAGGTGATGACCGCGGCGGCGCCGAAGCCGGCCGCGACCTGCATGATGCGTTCGTCGTCGGTGGCGATGACGACCTCGCGCGCGCTGCAGGCGCCGGCGCGCTCGTGGACCCACTGCAGCATCGGCTTGCCCGCGATCTCGAGCAGCGGTTTACCGGGCAGCCGGGTCGATCCGTAGCGGGCAGGGATGACGATGCGGTACATGGTCAGCGCGCGAGCAGCGGGTCGCCCGCCGCGAGCGTGCGCGCCTCCTCCTCGAGCATCACGGGGACGCCGTCCCGCACCGGGAACGCGAGCCGATCAGCGCGGCAGACGAGCACCGTCTCCGCGGCGTGCCACACCAGCGGCCCTTTGCAGAGCGGGCAGGCGACGATGTCGAGCAAGCGTGCATCCATGTCATGACTCCTTGGCTGCGGTCCCCGCGAGGGCCGCGAGCCGCGTGACTAGCGCCGCACCATCATCGGGATCGAGCCGCGCGGTGACGGGCACCTCCCAAAGCCGTGGGTCGGCCGTTGCGCGGCATTTTACGGCATCCTTCGAGGTCATCAGCACCGGCGCCGCATCGCCGAAGGCCAGCTCGTCGACGGTGAGGGCGTGGTGGTCGGGGAAGGCGTGCTCGATGGGCTCGATGCCCGCCGCGCGCAGCATGGCGAAGAAGCGTCGCGGGTCGCCGATGCCCGCGACGGCATGCACGCGCCGACCCGCGAACGCGCCGAGCGGCCGGGTCGCATCGTCCGACCCGCCGACGCCTGCGAGCCGACGCGCCGGACCGGGGACCAGCGACATGCGCAGCACGCCCTCGCGCCCGCGTGCCGTGGAAGCCTGCGGGCCGTGCGGCGCGGTGTCATGCAGCACCACCCAATCCACCGTCGCGAGCCGCGAGGGCCGTTCGCGCAGCGGACCCGCGGGCAGCAGTCGACCGTTGCCGAAGCCGCGCGCCGCGTCGATCACCACCACCTCGAGGTCGCGCGCCAACGCGTGGTGCTGCAGTCCGTCGTCGCAGATCACGAGCTGCACGCCGGTCGCCTGCAACAACGCCGCCCCGGCCGCACGGTCCACCGCCGCCACCACCGGCAGACCGGTCGCGCGCGCGAGCATCACCGGTTCATCGCCCGCCTCGCGCGGGTCGTCATCAGGGCCGATGCGCCGGGGCGCGGTGCGCGCCGCGCCATGACCGCGGGTGAGGATGCCCACCATGACGCCGCGCGCGGCGAGCGCGGTTGCGAGCGCCGCCACCAACGGCGACTTGCCGGTGCCGCCCGCCGTGAGGTTGCCGA
>DAIMYL010000388.1:0-1654 GCA_036734505.1 Steroidobacteraceae bacterium
ACGGCGGTCTTGCCGCGCATGTCGACGCCCGCGTAGTCGTTCCAACCGGCCTCGGGCGCCACCACGCCGTGACCCACGAACACCATCGGACTGTCCTTGACCGCGATCTCGGGCACCACGCGCTTGGTCCAGATGACCATGTCCTTGCCGTACTCGAGCGCGGTGTCGTCGAAGCGCAGCGTGGCGTCGGACCCGGCGGTGATCTCGACGATGGAGACCTGCTGCGTCCAGGAGCCGTTGTTGCCGGGCTTGAGGCCGAGCTTCTGCGCCTCGGCGGTGAGGTACTCGATGGTCTTGCGCTCGCCGGCCGTGCCGGGCTTGCGCCCCTCGAACTCGTCGCTGGCGAGCGTCGCCACATGGCGCTCGAAATCGGCCGCCGAGATGACCGGCACCGGGGGTGCCGCCGGACCCGCACAACCGGCCAGCAGCACGGGAACGAAAAGCGCGCCGATACGGTCGAAACTACGCATGGGTCCTCTCCTCCGGTCACTCATCCGTCATTCGCGGGGCCAGATCCACCAAGCCCCGACCGCCAGCACGCCCCACAGCACCGCCTGGGCGATGTGGCGCCACGGCCGCCGCTTGACCTCGCCGAAGAACGCCGCCGCCGCCAGGGCCGCCAGCAGCGCCGAGCCGCCCAGCGCCCGCAACAGCGGCGGGAACTCCTCCCCGATCCGGGGGGCGTACTCGGGCAGCAGCAGGAAGACCACCAGGGTCAGCGTCAGCGCCACGGTGATGGAGACGGCCGAGCCGAGCACGATGCCGGTCAGCATGGCGAGCGGGTGCATGGATCCTTGTACCCCTGTGGGACGCGCCGCACTTGAAGGCGCACCCTCATACAACTAGTCTGCGAGGGAGTCTACCGCATGAGACGCCTGCCCGGCTCCGACACACGAATGAACTCCCCTGCCCAACGCCCGGCGCTGCTCGCCGGTGCCGCTCTGCTCACCGTCCTCGTCACGACCTTCGGCGGCTCGGCGCGGCTCACCGCCAGCACCTCACCCATCCCGCCGGGCGCGATCGTGCCGGGCGACCGCGAACGGATGATCGCGCGGCAGGTCGGCGGCATCCTCCAGGACTCCCACTACAGCCGCGTCCGCATCGACGACGCGATGTCGCCGCGGGTGATGGACAAATTCCTCGAGGCGATGGACGGCCAACGCGCCTACTTCCTCGCCAGCGACATCGCCGAGTTCGACGAATGGCGCATGCGCTTCGACGACATGATCCGCACCGGCGACATCGAGCCCGCCTACGCCATGTTCGCGCGCTACCAGCAGCGCAACCGCGAGCGGGTGCAGCATGCGCTCGCGCTGCTCGAGAAGGAGCCCGACTTCACGGTGCAGGAGTCCTACCAGTTCGACCGCGAGGGCGCGCCCTGGCCCGTCTCCAAGGAGGAGCTGGACGAGATCTGGCGCAAGCGCGTCAAGAACGACGCGCTGTCGCTCGCCCTCGCCGGCAAGACCTGGGCCGAGACCCGCGACACGCTGCGCACGCGCTACGAGCGGGTGCTCAAGCGCGTCGACCAGATCAAGCCCGAGGAGGTCTTCGAGACCTACCTCAACAGCTACGCCCGCGCCTTCGACCCGCACTCCAACTACTTCTCGCCGCGCAACAGCGAGGAGTACAAGATCCAGATGAGCCTCAACTACGA
>DAIMYL010000389.1:0-1652 GCA_036734505.1 Steroidobacteraceae bacterium
TCGCCGATGGTCGGTGGTCCGGACGATGAGCTGAAGCCCTTCGTCGCGCAGCCGCGTGCCCGACGGTCGGCGGCATCGTCTCCACAGACGCTGTCGCCGGACGCGCCGCTGCTGCTCACGCGGCGCATGTATGACGAGCAGAAGCGGGTCGCCAAGGCGATCACCGAGCGCGCCGCACAGCCAGTACCGGAGACGGCGCGCATCCCCGATCTCGAGGCGACGCTCGCGCGGCTGTTCCCCGTCGGTACGCCCGGCCAGACCGGCGGCACGGACGGTCCCGACGGCGAAGCCGCCCGCGCCGTACGGCTCGCGGCGACGCAGCGGTTGGCGCTGATCGTCGGCGGCCCCGGCACCGGCAAGACCTTCTCGGTGACGCGGCTGCTCGCAGCATTGCTCGAGGGCGGCGCGATCTCCGTCGCGCTCGCCGCGCCGACCGGCAAGGCGGCGGCGCGCATGCGCGAGGCGATCCGCGAGGCGACCGATACGACGGCGCAGCCCGCGTTGCAGGTGACCGACGAGGTCCGCGCCCGGTTGCAGTCGCTGCCCGCCACCACGCTGCATCGGCTCATCGGCGTGCGTCCCGACGGCACCGCCCGTCATACCGCAGCCAACCCGATCCCCGCGCAGCTCGTGATCGTCGACGAGGTGTCGATGGTCGATCTCACCATGATGCGCCGCCTGCTCGAGGCCGTGCACTCGGACGCACGGCTGGTGCTGCTCGGCGACCGCGACCAGCTCGCGAGCGTCGAGGCGGGCTGCGTGCTTGCCGATCTCGTGCCGCCGGCCGGCCGTGATGCGCCCGGCGCGACCACCGCGTCGACACGCGTCGCGCCGCTCGCCGCCGTCACGCAGATGTTCACGCGTTCGCGCCGCTTCGAGAGCGCCCCGGACATCGCGCTCATCGCCGCCTGTCTGCAGAGCTATCCGACGCGCCACCCGGATGTGCACTCGGCCGGGTCCAAGCCGGCCGATCCGTCCGCGGTGCGTGCGAAGGCGCTCGAGGTCTTCGCCGGTACGGCGCACGCGACCGCCGAGCAGCGACCGGACTGGCGCATCGAGCGGCTCGGTGCGCCGGTGCTGCAGCGCGCTGGCGCCGGCGCGTCGAAGCCCGTGGCGAGGCCCACCGAAGCGCAGCTCGCGCAGCTCGTCGAGCCGTATCTGCACGGTTACGCGACCGCACTGCGTCCCGCTTTGTCCGACCGCGCGCAGCTCGACGACCCCAAGTGGCAGCGCGGCCTACTCGCGGTCTTCGACCGCTACCGCGTGCTCGCCGTGCATCGGCGTGGTCCGCTCGGCGTGCAGCAGCTCGAGCAGGAACTCGCGCGACGGCTGCGCACCGCGCTCGATCCCGCAGGACGGCAGGGCGGCGACCTCGGCTACGGACACTGGGCCGGGCGACCCATCCTCATCACCGAGAACGCCTACGATGTCGGGCTGACGAACGGCGATGTGGGCATCGTACTGCCGCTCGCCGACGGTGCCGCTGCGGTGTTCCCGCAGGAGACGCCGGGCGAAGTCCGTCGCGTCGCACTCTCGAGACTGCCGCCGCACGAGGGCGCGCTCGTGATGACCGTGCACAAGTCGCAAGGCTCGCAGTTCGACCATGTCGCGCTGGTGCTGGCGGGGCGCGACTCGCCCATCCAGACCCGCGA
>DAIMYL010000390.1:0-1651 GCA_036734505.1 Steroidobacteraceae bacterium
CGCTTCTTGTTGTTCGCGTGCGAGACGCGGTTGCCCGTGGTGGGGCGCTTGCCAGTGAGTTCGCAGACGCGCGACATGGTAAGAAGCCTTTCAGATCAAGTGGTTACGACCAGACGGCCGCCGTGGCGTCCGTCAAAAGGGCGGCATTTATACCAGTCCCGGGGCCGCTCGGCAACCGGGGGCGTCCGGGACCGCTCGGCGGAGGTCAGCGGAGGAGGGTGAACCCTTCCTGCTCGAAGTGCGGGTCGAAGGCGAAGGCCTCGTCGAGCCGCCGCTGGGCCATCACCACGAAGGATACGGCATCGACCAGACTCAGCTGCCGGCGGCGCTGCTTGAGCAGCAGGTCGAGACCCGCTTCATGCAGCGTCTGGTCCACCCAGACGACCTCCAGCAGGGGCGCAAGATCCGCCCTGAACGCTCGGACGGCCTCCACCCCGAGGCGTCGACCGAGCAGGGCGTAGGTCTCGACCAGCACATGCGAGGTCGTCAGCAGCGGTGCCTGGCGGCTCTGCAGCTTGCGGAAGGCGCGCGCCGCCGCGGCGTGGTGCTCGTCCTTGTCGTTGACCAACGCCAGCAGCCCGGATGTGTCCGCAAAGACCGCGGTCATCCGAAGGCGTCGTCCAGATATCGGTCGTGATGGCCCGCGAGGTCCTTCGCACCGCGACGATCGGGGAAACGCCCGACCAGCCCGGCCGCCCGCTCGTAGAGCGTCGCGCGGTCCGCGGCTTCGTCCGCGAGCCCTTTCTCGACACAGCGGCGGATCACCTCCGCCAGGGAGATGTCGTGCTGCTTCGCGTACGCGCGCAGCCGTCGGGCCTGTGCCTCGGTGAGTTGGATCTGGGTCCGGACCATGTCCGAACTGTAAGCACTGCATGATGTCATGTCAAAAAGAGCCCCCGGAGCGAGCGACTCATAGCAGGCCCCGCTCCGCGAGCGACACCGCCTCCGGCCCGGCGACGATCAGGTGGTCGAGCACGCGGATGTCGACCAGGGCGAGGGCGTCGCGCAGCCGGGTGGTGATGAGTTCGTCCGCGTGGCTCGGCTCGGCGACCCCCGAAGGATGGTTGTGGGCGAGGATGAGCGCCGCGGCGTTGTGGGAGAGCGCCTGGCGCAGCACCTCGCGCGGGTGGACGGCGGCGCCGTCGATGGTGCCGCGGAACAGTTCCTCGAAGGCGATCAGCCGGTGGCGGTTGTCGAGGTAGAGGCAGCAGAAGACCTCGTAAGGACGGTCGCGCAACTGCGCGGTGAGGAAGCGCCGCGTGTCGGCGGGCGAGTGCAGCGGCTCGCCGGCACGCATGGCGGCGCCGTAGTGGCGGCGCGCGAGCTCCAGCGCGCCCTGCAGCAGCGCGACCCGCGCGGGGCCGAGCCCGGGCGAGGCGAGGCTGCGCTCGGCCCCGGCCCCGAGCAGACCGCGCAGCGAGCCGAATTCATTGAGCAGGTCGCGCGCCAGATCCAGCGCGCCGACCCCGCGCGCGCCGGTGCCGAAGAGCAGCGCGAGCAGCTCCGCATCCGAGAGCGCCGCCGCGCCGCGCGCCAACAGCTTCTCGCGCGGGCGCTCGGCGACGGGCCAGTGGCGTATGGAGCGGGCGAGGGGCATGGGCGCAGCATGCGCGGCCCGGTCCCCTGCGACCAGCGGTGAAACTCGGCGGAT
>DAIMYL010000391.1:0-1648 GCA_036734505.1 Steroidobacteraceae bacterium
CCTCGAGGAGCTGCGGCGCGACCGCGCCGCGATCGCCGCCGCCGCGCCGCCGCGCACGACGGCCCGTGATGCACGCGATGTCCGTGATGTCCGCGACGAGGGGGGCCTGCGATGACCTCAGGTGAACGCGACGACGACCGTCGTCAGGCGGAGTTGATCCAGAAGAGCCGTCGTCTGCGCGAGGACATCGCGCGCACCGGTTCGGAGGTCACCGGTCGTCTCGGTGGGGCGCAGCCTGCGCTGCGCGCCGCACGGGCGCTGACCAGCGCACCGGTGCTGCTCGCGGCGGGCGCGGCCTTGCTGGTGTTCTCGGGCCCGCGTCGGGCCATGCGATTGGCGAGCCGCGGTCTGGTGGCGGTCAATCTGGCGCGCCGCGTGCTTGGCGCGCTGGGCCCGGGCAGGACGCGCCGCGGACCCTGACGGTCGGCGACGCCGCGGGGCCGAGGCCCCGTCGGTCAGTGGCCGAGGCGGCGGCCGCGGTTGGAGCTCGCCAGCCGCAGCGACAGGCGCAGCGAGAACGCCTTGAAGGTGACGGCCGCGACCGAACGGTTCAGCGTCTTGGCGACCTTGGCGGTCGGCATCTTGCCGGCCAGCTTGCGCAGCTTCTTCTCTTCGGCCGGCGTCCAGGGCGTGAAGTTGCGCGAACCCTTGCGGGGCTTGCGGGTGCTGCGGGCGGTCTTCTTGGCCATCTTTGGGGTCCTTCGTCTCGGTCGCGCAGGTGCGCGGCTCCTGTGTGGTTCGGGGCAGGATTATACGCGAGCCCAATGAATCATCGCGGCACTTTTGTGCTGCCGGCGGTGTCGATCGAGGATTGTTCCATGTGCCGGAGCCGCAGGGCGGTGACCCGCCCTGCGGCGCCGGATGTCCCTCACTTCGCCGCGGGTGCAGCGGGCGGCGGCGCGAAGCCGCGCTTGCGCATCAGCGCGTCGATCCGCGGATCGCGGCCGCGGAACGCGCGGTAGCCGTCCGCCGGATCGACCGTGTTGCCCACCGAGAACACATGGTCGCGCAGCCGCTTCGCCACATCGCGGTCCCACGCGCCCTTGCCGGCGGTGAACGCCTCCCAGGCGTCGGCGGTCAGCGTGTCGGACCAAAGATAGCTGTAGTACCCGGCCGAATAGCCGTCGCCCGAGAAGATGTGCCCGAACTGCGGCGTGCGGTGGCGCATCACGATCTCGCGCGGCATGCCGAGCGTCGCCAGCGTCTCGCGCTCGAAACGGTCGGGGTCGATGCGCTTGTCGGGCGTCGCGGCCAGGTGAAGCTTCATGTCGACGAGGGCGCCCGCGAGGTACTCGACCGTCGCGAAGCCCTGGTTGAAGTTCTTGGCGCGCTCGACCTTGGCGACGAGGTCGGCGGGGATGGGCTCGCCGGTCTCGTGGTGCACCGCGTAGCGCTCGAGCACCTCCTTGGTCGGCAGCCAGTGCTCGAGCAGCTGCGAGGGGAACTCGACATAGTCGCGCGCCACATTGGTGCCCGACACCGACGGGTACCTCACATCGGAGGCGAGGCCGTGCAGCGCATGCCCGAACTCGTGGAACAGCGTCACCGCATCGTCCCAGCTGATGAGCACGGGTTCGCCGGGCTTGCCCTTCACGAAGTTGCTGTTGTTCGAGACGATGGTCGTGACCTCGCCGTCGAAGCGCTCCTG
>DAIMYL010000392.1:0-1646 GCA_036734505.1 Steroidobacteraceae bacterium
CGCGGCGATGCGGTGCGCTTCGACGCCGCGGCCCGCGTCGCGCATGTCACCGACGCCACCGACTGGCGCGTCGAGTACCCCTTCGTCGTGCTCTACCCGGACGCCGAGGACGAGATCCCGGGCCTCGTGCGCGCCTGCATCGAGCTCGGGCTCAGCATCGTGCCGCGCGGTGGCGGTACGGGCTACACCGGGGGCGCCATCCCGCTGACGCCGCTGTCGGCCGTCATCAACACCGAGAAGCTCGAGCGCGTCACCGAGGTCGAGCACATCGCGCTGCCGGGCATCGCCGCGGGCCGCACGGTGCCCACGGTGTACTCGGAGGCGGGCGTGGTGACGAAGCGCGTCGCCGACGCCGCCGACCGCGCGGGCTTCGTGTTCGCCGTCGACCCCACCTCCATGGACGCCTGCTGCGTGGGCGGCAACGTCGCCATGAACGCCGGCGGCAAGAAGGCCGTGCTCTGGGGCACCGCCGTCGACAACCTCGCCTGGTGGCGCATGGTCGACCCGCAGGGCGACTGGCTCGAGGTCGAGCGCATCGGCCACAACCTCGGCAAGATCCACGACGCGCCCGAGGTCGTCTGGCGCCTCACCTGGAAGGACGGCCGCGCCCCGGCCGCCACCGCGCGCACGCTGCGCACCGAGACGCTCACCATGCCGGGCGCCGCGTTCCGCAAGGCGGGGCTCGGCAAGGACGTCACCGACAAGTTCCTGGGCGGCCTGCCCGGCGTGCAGAAGGAAGGCTGCGACGGCCTGATCACCGCCGCGCGCTGGGTCGTGCACCGCATGCCGCGGCACAGCCGGACGGTGTGCCTGGAGTTCTTCGGCGAGGCGCGCGAGGCCATCCCGTCGATCGTCGAGATCATCGGTCGCCTCGAGGCCGCCGACCGCGCCGACGGCGTGAAGCTCGCCGGCCTCGAGCACCTCGACGAGCGCTATCTCAAGGCCGTCGGCTATGTCACCAAGAGCAAGCGGGCGCTGCTGCCGAAGATGGTGCTGATCGGCGACATCGTCGGCGACGACGAGACCGCGGTCGCCCGCGCCGCCAGCGAGACCGTGCGCGTCGCCAACGCCCGCGCCGGCGAGGGCTTCATCGCGGTCGGCGCCGAGGCGCGCAAGAAGTTCTGGCTCGACCGCGCGCGCACCGCGGCCATCGCCAAGCACACCAACGCCTTCAAGATCAACGAGGACGTGGTCATCCCGCTGCCGCGGCTCGGCGACTACACCGACGCCATCGAGCGCATCAACATCGAGCTCTCGATCGCCAACAAGCTGCGGCTCTGCGATGCGCTCGAGGAGTTCCTGCGCGGCCCGCTCAAGCCCGGCAAGACCGGCGACGCCGAGCTCGACGCCCTCTCGCGCGCGGAGATCCTCGGCGACCGGCCCGAGCGCGCGCGGCAGACCGTGATCGAGGTGCGCGACCGTTGGTCGGACCTGCGGCACCGGCTCGACGACCCTGCGGTGTTCCGCCAGCTGCAGGACCGCACGCTGCGCGTGTCATGGAAGCGCGAACTGCGCGATCCGCTCGCGGCGGTGTTCGCGGGCGACGCCTACGCGCCGATCCGCGCCGAGATGGCGGCGATCCACCAGCGTGTGCTCAAGGGCCGCGTCTGGGTGGCGCTGCACATGCACGCCGGCGACGGCAACGT
>DAIMYL010000393.1:0-1643 GCA_036734505.1 Steroidobacteraceae bacterium
CGCGGCCGCCGAAGATCTCCGGCATCTTGCCGGCCTCCAGCACCGTGAAGGTCGCACTGGTCTCGATCGAGAGGTTGACGCCGCCGTGCTCACCGAACTCATGGCGCGAGCGGGCGAGACGGGCGATGGGGTCGCTGGAGCGGGAGGTCGGGGTTTCCATATCCTTATCGTACCCGTCCCGGCCCGGTCCGGTCCGATCGGGACCTCAGCCGTGATCGGCGGTGCGGTCGACCGGCTCCGGTCGTACGACCGCGCCGCCCAAAGGCTCCGCACCCGCCGGACGGACCACATAGCGGCGCATGCTGCCGCGCTCGCCTTCGATGAGCTGCCGCAGCCGCTCACGGATCGCCTGATCGGCGAGGGTGGGCCGCGCATAGCGCCGTAGATGGTCGGCCCAAGTCGGGCTCTCGAAGCGCTCGACCCACAGCACGGGGTCGTCGATGTCCTGGCTCGCCGACCAGGCGCGTGCGCCGTCGCGGCGCCGGATGCGTCCGAGATCGTTGATGACCTCCGCGAACTCCACGGCGTTCTGCGGCGGCACGCGGTACTCGATGGTGACCACGATCGGGCCGGAGGACTCGTCGAGCTCGGCCTTCGGCGGCTGCACCTCGGGCGCCGCGTAGGGGTCGAGCGACCCGAGCCGCGCCACCGAGACCGGCAGCCAGCGCGCGAACGGCACCGTGACGATCGCCAGCGCGCCCGCGATGGCGAGCGTGGTGCGCAGACCGATGTCGGCCGCGAGCAGACCCGCCCCCCAGGAGCCCAACGCCATGCCCGCGAAGGCGAAGGTCTGGTAGAGCGCGAGCATGCGCGCCATGACCCAACGCGGCGAGGACATCTGCACCGCGATGTTGAAGGTCGCGAGCCCGAGGGTCCACACGAAGCCCGCCACCAGATGCGCGAGCAGGTTGAGCGGCGCCCAAGGCGCGAACGCGATGCCCGCCATCGCGAGACCCGCGACCACGCACAGACCGCGCAGCAGGGCGTCGCTCGTGAAGCGCGCGCGCAGCGCCGCGCTCGACAGCGCGCCCATCATCGCGCCGAAGCCGAAACCGCCGAGCAGCAGACCGTAGGTCTGCGCACCGCCGCCCAGCAGGTCGCGCGCCACCACCGGCATCAGCGCCGGCACCGCGGCGAGCGGCACCGTGAACAGCAGGCAGCGGAACAGGATCGCGAGCAGATGCGGCGACAGCGACGCATAACGCACGCCCGCGGCGATCGCCGAACCGAGCGGCTCGCGTGGCAGCGTGCTCGCGGTGCGCTGCGGACGCCACCAGAGCATCACGGCCAGCATGCCGAGGTACGACAGCGCGTTCACGAGGAAGGCGGCGGCGGCGCCGAGCACGGCCACCACCACACCGCCGATCGCCGGGCCGACGCTGCGCGCGAGGTTGAAGCCGAAGGCGTTGGCCATGATCGCGGCCGGGACCTGTTCGCGCGGCACCATCTCGCCGATCGAGGCCTGCCAGGCGGGCGCGAACGCGGCCGCGCCGCAACCGATCAGGAAGGTCAGCAGCAGCAGCAGCTCCGGGGTCACCCTGCCGGCGAAGGCGACCCCGACCAGCACCACGGAGGCCACCATCATCAGCCCCTGCGAGGCCAGCATGACGATGCGCCGGTCGTGGGTGTCGGCGAAGGCGCCC
>DAIMYL010000394.1:0-1641 GCA_036734505.1 Steroidobacteraceae bacterium
GAAGAAGGTCCGCGAGCGCAAGGCGCCCGTGGGCATGGAGATGCGCCACGGCTTCGAGCTGCCCACCGCGCCGGTGCGGCGCGAGGTGGCGATCGGCGAGACCATCACGCCGCAGGAGCTGGCGCAGAAGATGGCCGTCAAGGCGACGGAAGTCATCAAGGCCATGATGAACATGGGCGTGATGGCGACCATCAACCAGCCCATCGATCAGGACACGGCGGTGCTCGTCGTCGAGGAGATGGGGCACTCGGCGAAGATCCTGCGCGACGACGAGGTCGAGGACGATCTGCAGGGCGCGGGCGCCGCAGCCGTCGAAAAGCAGCCGCGACCGCCGGTGGTGACCGTGATGGGTCATGTCGACCACGGCAAGACCTCGCTGCTCGACCACATCCGCAAGACCAAGGTCGCCTCGGGCGAGGCGGGCGGCATCACGCAGCACATCGGCGCCTACCATGTGCAGACGCCGAAGGGCGGTGTGACCTTCCTCGACACCCCGGGCCACGCCGCGTTCACCGCGATGCGTGCGCGCGGCGCCCGCGCCACCGATGTGGTGGTGCTGGTGGTGGCGGCCGACGACGGCGTCATGCCGCAGACCATCGAGGCGATCCAGCACGCGCGCGCCGCGGGCGTGCCGATCGTCGTCGCGGTCAACAAGATCGACAAGTCGACGGCCGACCCCGACCGGGTCCGCCAGGAGCTCTCGAAGCACGAGGTCATCCCCGAGGAGTGGGGCGGGCAGAACATGTTCGTGAACGTCTCGGCGTACACGGGCCAGGGCATCGACCAGCTGCTCGAGGCGATCCTGCTCCAGTCCGAGGTGCTCGAGCTCGGTGCGCCGGTCGAAGGCCTCGCGTCGGGCATCGTCATCGAGGCGAGCATGGAGAAGGGCCGCGGCGCGACCGCGACCGTCCTCGTGCGCAAGGGCACGCTCAAGCTCGGCGATCCGATCATCGCGGGCCAGGAGTTCGGCCGCGTGCGCGCGATGTTCGACGAGACCGGCAAGTCGGTGCCGGAGGCCAAGCCCTCCATGCCGGTGCTGGTGCTCGGCCTCTCGGGCGCGCCCAACGCGGGCGACGAGATGCTGGCCGTCGAGAGCGAGCGCAAGGCGCGCGAGGTCGCGCTCTACCGTCAGGGCAAGTTCCGCGATGTGAAGCTCGCCAAGCAGGCGGCCGCCGTGGGCGATGTGTTCTCGCAGATGACCGAAGCGAAGGCCGGCGTCATCGGCGTGCTCATCAAGGCCGATGTGCAGGGCAGCGCCGAGGCGCTGCGCGATGCGCTGGGCAAGCTCTCCACCGACGAGGTGCAGGTCAAGGTGGTGGCGAGCGGCGTCGGCGGCATCACCGCCTCCGATGTGCAGCTGGCCGCGGCGTCGAACGCCATGGTGCTCGGCTTCAACACCCGCGCCGACGGCGGCGCGCGCGATGCGGTCAAGGAGACCGGGGTCGAGATCCGCTACTTCTCGATCATCTACGAGGCCATCGACGACATCAAACAGCGCATGAGCGGCCTGCTCGCGCCCGAGGTCAAGGAGCAGATCGTCGGCACCGCGCAGGTGCGGGATGTGTTCCGGTCGAGCAAGTTCGGCGTGGTCGCCGGCTGCCTCGTCATCGAGGGTTCGGTCAAGCGCAACAACCCGATCCG
>DAIMYL010000395.1:0-1639 GCA_036734505.1 Steroidobacteraceae bacterium
GGCGCCGGAGCTCCACCACTTGCGGCCGTTGATGACGTAGTGGTCGCCGTCGCGCTCGATGCGGCAGGCGATGTTGGTGGCGTCCGAGGATGCGACCTCGGGCTCGGTCATCAGGAACGCCGAGCGGATCTCGCCGCGCAGCAGCGGCTCGAGCCACTCGTCCTTGATCGCCTCGCTCGCGTAGCGCTCCAGCGTCTCCATGTTGCCGGTGTCGGGCGCCGAGCAGTTGAAGACCTCGGCGGCGAAGGGCACGCGGCCCATGATCTCGCAGAGCGGCGCGTACTCGAGGTTGGTGAGCCCCTCGGGCGCGCGCGGGCTGTTCGGCAGGAAGAGGTTCCAGAGGCCCTCGGCGCGGGCCTTGGTCTTCAGCTCCTCGACGAGCTTGGTCGGCACCCAGGCATCGCCCGCGGCGCGGTTCGCGGCGATCTCCTCCAGGAACCGGTGCTCGTTCGGGTAGATGTGGGCGTCCATGAACGCGAGCAGCCGCGCTCGCATGGCTTGGACCTTGTCGCTGTACTGGAAATGCATCGTCGGACCCTCACTTGCCGCCGTCGCGGGGGCGGGCGGCCGCTTCCATGGAATCGATAGTGTCGACACTATAACCCAGCGCGCGGAGCACCGCGTGCGTGTGCTCCCCGACCGACGGCAGCGCGAAGCGCGGTCCGCCGGGCTCGTCGCGGAACTTCACCGGCGTGCCGATGTGCTCGTGGCCGTCGGCATCGCGCAGCCGCATGCCGCGCGCATCGGCCTGGGGGTCGTCGAAGGCCTCGCGCAGGTCCTTGACCGGCGCGAAACCGATGTCCTTGCCGCGGAACCACTCGACCCATCCGTCGCGCGTGCGTTCCGCGAAGCGCGCGCGCAGGAAGTCGATCAGCGGCTGCTGGTGCGGGCCGGGGCCGCGCTCGCAGAGCGGCACGAGGTCGAGCCGTCCGAACTCGCCGAGCAGGTTGCGCACGAACTTGAGCTCCTGCGCGCCGAGCACGATGTGGCGGCCGTCCTTGGTGCGGTAGATGTTGTAGAACGCGCCACCGCCGAGGCTCCGTTCGTGCTTCACCGTGGGCGGGCGGCCGTGGGCGAACACCTGGCCGGTGATGTTGGGCGTGCAGGAGAGCGCGGCGTCGTGCATGGAGATGTCGACGAAGTCTCCCTTGCCGGTCTGCACGCGGCGGTAGAGCGCCATCATGATGCCGCCGAAGGCGAGCAGCGATGCGGCCATGTCCGCGACCGGCACATGCGGCATGGTCGGCTCGCCGTCCTGTCCGATGTTGAGGCTCACGAGCCCGGCCAGCGCCTCGGTCGCGAGGTCGTGGGCGGGGATGTCCCGGTAGGGGCCGGTCTGGCCGAACGCCGAGATGGAGCAGTACACGATGCGCGGGTTGCGCGCGGAGACCGCCGCGTAGCCGACGCCGAGCCGGTCGACGACGCCGGGGCGGAACGCTTCGATGAAGACATCCGCCGTCCCGGCGAGCTTCAGCAGCGCCTCGCGGCCCTCCGCGGTCTTGAGGTCGAGGCGGACGCTCTGCTTGCCGCGGTGGGTGTTGCGGAAGAAGACGGTGTGCCCGCCGATGGCCGGGCCGATGTGGCGGTTCGGTTCGCCTTCGCCCGGCGGTTCGATCTTGATGACCTCGGCGCCGTGGTC
>DAIMYL010000396.1:0-1636 GCA_036734505.1 Steroidobacteraceae bacterium
CCGAACGCCTTCCGCAAGCTCGCCGCCGAGTGCGTGCCCGAGGGCGCCTCGCCCGGCCCGCGCCGCCGCTTCATCCCCTGCAACGTGGCCGAGCAGAAGGAGCGCAGCACCGACGACTACCGGGCCATCGCCCGCTATGTGCGCGACCTGCGCGCCGATGTGATCGCGGTCCAGGAAGTGGACGGCGTCGATGCCGCGCGCCGCGTGTTCGAGGACCACGATTTCTGCTTCACGCGCCGCGAGGCCGTGCAGAACACCGGCTTCGCCGTCCGCAAGGGCGTGCCGCACCGCTGCGGCCCCGACTTCGTGGAGCTCTCGCTCGATGGCCGCGTGCGGCGCGGGGCGGAGCTGATCGTGTACCCGGGCGAGCCGCGCGAGATCCGGTTGCTGTCGGTGCACCTGAAGTCGGGCTGCGCCCGACCGCCTGTCGACGGTCCGCGCGAGGCCTGCGTGATCCTCGGCCGTCAGGTCCCGGCGCTCGAGCGCTGGATCGACCAGCAGGCCGCCGCCGGCCGGCGCTTCGCCGTGCTCGGCGACTTCAACCACGACCTGCTGGGCGGCAGCGGCCCGGCGCGCAACGAGGCGGGCGGGGTCCGCAATCTTTGGGCTGAGATCGACGACGGCGACCCGCCGGGCGCGCGTCTCGTCAACGTGGCCTTCGGCCAGCGCTTCCAGAACTGCCACCCCGGCCAGAACCACCGCGCCTACATCGATCATGTGGTGCTCGGCGAGAAGCTCGCCGCCTGGCGCGTGCCCGGCTCGTTCGTGCGCCTCACCTACGAACCGCGCGACGCGCTGCAGCGCAAGCTGCCGGACCACTGCCCGGTCGGCGTCGACCTGCGCCCGACGACCTGATCGCCGGCGCGCCGTACGACCCCGGGGGACCCGCCATGCTCGACCTCGTCATCGAAGGCGCGACGCTCATCGACGGCACGGGCGCACCGCCGCGCACCGCCGATGTCGGCGTCGAGGGCGGCCTCATCCGCGAGGTCGGGCGCGTCTCCGGCGCGGCGCGCGAGCGCATCGACGCGCACGGCGCCTGGCTCACACCGGGCTTCGTCGACCTGCACACCCACTACGACGGGCAGGCGAGCTGGGACGAGACCTTCAGCCCGAGCGTGCACCACGGGGTCACCACCGTGCTGTTCGGCAACTGCGGCGTCGGCTTCGCGCCGCTCGCCCCGGGCGACAAGCGGCGTGCCGTCGACGGCCTGATATCTTTGATGGAAGGCGTCGAGGACATCCCCGGCGTCGCGCTCGCCGAAGGCGTGCGCTTCGACTGGCGGTCCTTCCCCGAGTACATGGACGCGCTCGAGCGCCTGCCGCACACCCTCGACTTCCTGGTGCAGGTGCCGCACGACCCGCTGCGCATGGCCGTGATGGGCGACCGTGCCCTGGCCCACGAGGCCGCCACCGCCGACGACATCGCGGCGATGCAGCGGCTGCTCGCCGAGGCGCTCGACGCCGGCGCGGCCGGCTTCTCGACGGGACGCACCGACAACCACCGCACGACGGCGGGCCTCGCCACGCCGGCCGCCGACGCCACGGCCGCCGAGCTCGCCGGTCTCGCGCAGGTGTTCCGCGGCCGCGACCGCGGCGTGCTGCAGATGGTGAGCGACTTCGACCTGCTGCACGG
>DAIMYL010000397.1:0-1627 GCA_036734505.1 Steroidobacteraceae bacterium
CGCTCGACGGTTCGCAGGCGCCCAACTACCGGTGGTTCGCCGACGGCGAGCTGAACGTCTCGTACAACTGCCTCGATGTGCACCTCGCCGAGCACGGCCACCGCACCGCGATCGTCTTCGAGGGCGAGCCGGGCGATGTGCGCCGTCTGACCTACCGCGAGCTGCACGGCGAGGTCTGCCGCTTCGCCAACGCGCTCAAGGCGCGCGGCATCGGCCGCGGCGACCGCGTGGTCATCTACATGCCGCTCGTGCCCGAGGCGGTGGTCGCGATGCAGGCCTGCGCGCGCATCGGCGCCATCCATTCGGTGGTGTTCGGCGGCTTCTCCGCGATATCTTTGAAGGACCGCATCGAGGACGCCGGCGCGCGCTGCGTGGTGACCGCCGACGGCGGCTGGCGCGGCGGTGCGGTCGTCGAGCTCAAGGCCGCCGCCGACAAGGCGTTCGCCGACGGCTGCCCCACGGTCGAGACCGTGTTCGTGCTGCGGCGGGTCGGCGGGGCAGGGATCCAGGGCGCCGCGTCGCGCGCGGCGACCCCGATGGTCCCCGGGCGCGATGTCTGGTGGCATGAGGCGGTCGCCGACCAGCCTGCCGCCTGCGAGCCGGAGTGGGTCGACGCCGAGCATCCGCTGTTCCTGCTCTACACCTCCGGGTCCACCGGCCGCCCCAAGGGCATCCAGCACTCGAGCGCGGGCTATCTGCTCGGCGCGAAGCTCACCACCCGCTGGGTGTTCGACCTGCGCCACGACGATGTCTTCTGGTGCACGGCCGATGTCGGCTGGATCACCGGCCACAGCTATGTCGCCTACGGTCCGCTCGCCGCGGGCGCCACGCTCGTCATGTATGAAGGTGCGCCCACCTTCCCAGACGGCGGCCGTTTCTGGCAGCTCTGCGAGCGCCACGGCGTCACCGTGTTCTACACCGCGCCCACCGCCATCCGCGCGCTCATGAAGCTCGGCGACGCGATCCCCGCGCTGCATGACCTTTCAAAGATCAGGCTGCTGGGCAGCGTCGGCGAGCCGATCAACCCCGAGGCCTGGATGTGGTACCACCGCGTGATCGGCGGCGGCCGCTGCCCGATCGTCGACACCTGGTGGCAGACCGAGACCGGCGCCATCATGATCGCGCCCGTTCCGGGTGTGACCACCACCAAACCCGGCTCCTGCACGCAGCCGCTGCCCGGCATCTTCGCCGACATCGTCGACGACGAAGGCGCGAGCGTCACCAAGCCCGACGCCGGCGGCTATCTCGTCATCCGCCGACCCTGGCCCTCGATGCTTCGCACCATCTGGGGCGACAACGAGCGCTATCTGCAGACCTATTGGTCCAAGTTCAAGGACCGCTTCTACGTCGCGGGTGACGGTGCCCACCGCGACGCCGACGGCTGCTACTGGATCATGGGCCGCATCGACGATGTGCTGAACGTCGCCGGGCACCGGCTCGGCACCATGGAGATCGAGTCGGCGCTGGTCGCGCACCCGCGCATCGCCGAGGCCGCGGTGGTGGGCCGACCGCACGAGATCAAGGGCGAGGCGGTCTGCGCATTCGTGGTCTGCCGCGGCGAACGGCCGCAGGGCGAGGCCGCGGCCGCGCTCACCCGCGAGCTGCGCGACTGGGTGGCCGAGCAGCT
>DAIMYL010000398.1:0-1626 GCA_036734505.1 Steroidobacteraceae bacterium
CCGTCAGCGCGCCCGCTCGATCGGCGGGACGCCGCCGCTCACGATCTCGCGCAGCACGAAGCTCGACTCGACGCGCGCGACGCCCGGCAGCTTGGTCAGCACCGAGCTGTGCAGGCGCTCGATGTCGGCGGCGTCGCGGGCGAGCACGCGCAGGATGTAGTCGGCCTCGCCCGTCGTCAGGAAACATTCATTGATCTCGGGCACGGCGCTGATCGCCTGCTCGAAGGCGCGCAGGTCGCGGGCGGCCTGGGACTTGAGGGTGATGCGCACCATCACGCTCATGCCCCAGCCGAGCTTCGCGAGGTTGAGCTTGGCGGCGTAGCGCTCGATGTACTGCTGGTCCTCGAGACGGCGCACGCGTCGCAGGCAGGCCGACTCGGAGAGGCCGACGCGGGCGGCGAGTTCGGCGTTCGGGATGCGGCCTTCGAGCCGCAGCTCGTTCAGGATCCGCAGGTCGATGGGGTCGAGCGGCAGTTCCATGCGCAGACAGCCTACTAAACGACAGATTATTGTGTATTGGACCACCCGAAGCGCATCTTCCGCAAGTCTCTGCGAATCGGCCGGGCGCATCCTTTTGGCCCATGAAGATCGGCGTACCCAAAGAGATCAAGGTGCACGAGTACCGCGTGGGGCTCGTCCCCGGCTCGGTCCGTGAGCTCGTCCACTCCGGCCACGAGGTGCTCGTCGAGACGGGCGCCGGCCTCGGCATCGGCTGCCCCGATGACGAATACCGCGCCGCCGGCGCGCAGATCCTGCCGACGGCCGCGGCCGTGTTCGCCGCCGCCGACATGATCGTGAAGGTCAAAGAGCCGCAACTGCCGGAGTGCGCGATGCTGCGCCCGGGTCAGGTGCTCTTCACCTATCTGCATCTCGCCGCCGACAAACCGCAGGCCGAGGCGCTCATGAAGTCGGGCGCGCACGCGGTCGCCTACGAGACCGTGATCGGCCGCGACGGCAGCCTGCCGCTGCTCACGCCGATGAGCGAGGTCGCCGGCCGCATGTCGGCGCAGGTCGCGGCGAGCCTGCTGCAGAAGAACGCGGGCGGCGCCGGCATCCTGCTCGGCGGCGTGCCCGGCACGCCCCCGGCGCGCGTGCTCGTGATCGGCGGCGGCGTCTCCGGCGCGGCGGCGGCCGAGATCGTGCTCGGCATGCGCGCGGCGGTCACCATCATCGACAAGTCGCTGCCGCGGCTGCGCGAACTCGACGCACGCTTCGGCGGTCATGTGCGCACGATCGCTTCGTCGACCGACGCGCTCGAGCGCGAGGTCGCCGCGGCCGATGTCGTGATCGGCGCCGTGCTGATCCCCGGCGCCGCGGCGCCGAAGCTCGTCACCGAGAAGATGGTCGCCTCGATGCGCCCCGGCTCGGTGCTGATCGACATCGCCATCGACCAGGGCGGCTGCTTCGCGACGAGCCGCCCGACCACGCACAGCGACCCGACCTATGTGGTGCACGGCGTGACGCATTACTGCGTGACCAACATGCCGGGCGCGGTGCCGCGCACCTCGGCGTTCGCGCTCAACGCCGCGACGCTGCCCTATGTGAAGGCGCTCGCCGACCGCGGCCTGCAGGCGGCGCTCGCCGCGGACGCGGGCCTCGCGGAAGGCCTCAATGTGAGCGCGGGCA
>DAIMYL010000399.1:0-1622 GCA_036734505.1 Steroidobacteraceae bacterium
GTGGTCGGCTGCGCCTTCCTGCTGTCGGTGGTCGGCACCATCGTTCGCATCATCTGGATGAGCTTGTGCGAGGACGATCGATGAACGACGACGAGCTGCAGCAGCTGTTGAGCGCGTACCGGAGCGAGTGTTCCGCGCTGAAGTTCGCAGCGTCAGAGACCGAGCGGTCTCTTCTTGCCATGCGGAAGCGCATCCAATGGCTGCAGGAGGAGATGGACCGCTCGCGCGCGAAGGCTGTATTCGTAAACGAGGTGGCGAAATGAGCATATCCGGCCGGCCGTCGAGGGTGACCGAGGAGCAGTACCGGCGCATCATGGCGGTCAAGGAGGCCCGCGCCGTCATCCCGTCCGACAAGGCGCTGGCTCGCGAGTTCGGTCTCACGACCGCGACCATCCGGAGCATCATGAACCGTGGCTTGAAGCGCTACAGGAGGGCGTGATGGGCGCATCGCAACGCAGGAAGGGTGCCACCGGCGAGCGGGAACTGGCGCAGATCCTGACCGAGCAGTTGGGCTGGGTGGTGAAGCGCGAGCTCGGCCAGCCGCGCGATTCGGGAGCGGACCTCCACATTTGCCAGTTCCGGTTCGAGGTCAAGCGTCGGAAGGGCATCGCCGTCCACGAATGGGTCGACCAGGCGAGCGCCGCCTGCGGCCCGGGCAACATCCCGGTCGTGGCCTGCCGGGGCGACGGGAAGGGGTGGCTCGTGGTGATGCGTCTCGAGGACGCCTTGCCGCTCATCCGGGGCGAGTTGCCGCAGCGGTAGGGTAGCGGTAGACTCGCGAGCATGGCCGAGTCCGAGCGCATCTGTCTGAACTGCAACGGCAGTCGGTGGGTCGTGGGCGCTGGTGAGTGGGTGCGGTGTCCGGAGTGCAACCCGGAGCCGCCCAAGCCGCCGGCCAAGGTCGAGTTTTTCCGTGGGGCGCGGGTGCGCCGAGACGACAAGGAGGCAGCCTGATGCCGGGTCTGTACGCCAACATCCATGCCAAGCGCGAGCGCATCAAGGCCGGCTCTGGCGAGAAGATGCGTAAGCCTGGGGAGAAGGGTGCGCCGACCGCGAAGGCGTTCCGAGAGTCCGTCAAGACGGCGATGAGGCGCAAGTGAAGCAGCCCGCGATGGAGTGGCGGCCGGCCTTGGGTTCGTGGCTGCTGCGGACGGAGACGCCGGTTCCGGCATGGGTGGTCGAGCGGTGCGTGGCCTTCATGCTCAAGGTGCAGGCCGCGCGGCGGCTCGGGCTCATGCCCGGCGACACGCGCGACGACCTCGATGCCAGCGTCAAGGCGCTGCGCGAGGGCAAGGTTCAGCAATGGGCGGCCGGTCCGCAGATGGACGGGTCTGGTGAAATCGAAGTGTTCCGGTCGACGGCCGGGACCGGCAAGGTCATCACTCTGGGAGCGTAAGACATGGCGGCAACATTCCGAGCGACTGGTGGCGCGATCGCCTACGCGAGCAGCAAGGACATGCTCAATGTGTTCAACGGCACGGCGACCGCGCGCGTCATCCGCGTGTATCGCGCGTACTGGTTCAACAACGGCACCGCAGCGGTCACGGGTGTGCTGACGACGGCGCAATGCCGGCGCATCACGGCGGCCTCTGCGGGCACGGCGGTGACCCCGGTCAAGCACG
>DAIMYL010000400.1:0-1615 GCA_036734505.1 Steroidobacteraceae bacterium
ACGTAGTCGAGCCGGTCCATGTAGCCGATCGACTGGTTGAAGGGCTTCGACTCGGCGAGCTTCTCCGTGGCGCGGTGCAGCAGGCCGATGTGCGGGTCGGCCTTCTGGATGACCTCGCCGTCGAGCTCGAGCACGAGGCGCAGCACGCCGTGGGCCGCAGGGTGCTGCGGACCGAAGTTCATGGTGTAGGACTGGATCTCTGCCATGGCGGTCACTTCGCCTCGCGCGCCGCGAGGCCGGGCGCGTAGCGGTGGTCGTCACGGATCACGCGCGGCACGAGCGTGCGCGGCTCGATGCTCACCGGTTCGTAGACCACGCGCTGCTTGGCGGGGTCGTAGCGCACCTCGACATGGCCGATCAGCGGGAAGTCCTTGCGGAACGGATGCCCGATGAAGCCGTAGTCGGTGAGGATGCGGCGCAGGTCCGGGTGGCCGGCGAACAGGATGCCGAAGAGGTCGAAGGCCTCGCGCTCGAACCAGTTGGCCGACGCCCAGACGCCGACCAGCGAGTCGATCATCGGATCGGCGTCGTCGGCGCAGAAGGCGCGCAGCCGCAGGCGGCGGTTGTGGGCCACCGACAGCAGGTGCGCGACCACCGCGAAGCGCGTGCCGGGCGCGCGCGCCGCGGGCTCGGCGGTGACACCGCGTGCGACGCCGCGCGAGAAGCCGGATCCGGTGGCCGAGTGGGTCTTCCACTCCGAGCGGCCGTACTCGAGGTAATCGACGCCGCAGAGGTCGACGAGCTGGTCGAAGCGCAGCTGCGGGTGGTCGCGCAGCGCGGTCGACACCGCGACCCACGCGGCCGCATCGCACTCGAGGGTGTATTCGCCGGGCAGCGAGGGCACGCAGCGCGCGGCGCCGCCCGTGACCGCGAGCAGCAGCTCGACGACCGGGTCGGCGGCGGGCGCCTGCGGGGCGCCGACGGCGTCGGCGGGCGTGCTCATGCGCGCGCCACCGTGCTGGTGCGGGCGATCTTCTTCTGCAGCTGGATGATGCCGTAGAGCAGCGCCTCGGCCGTCGGCGGGCAGCCCGGCACATAGACATCGACCGGCACGATGCGGTCACACCCGCGCACCACGGCGTAGCTGTAGTGGTAGTAGCCGCCGCCGTTGGCGCAGGAACCCATGGAGATGACCCAGCGGGGCTCCGGCATCTGGTCGTAGACCTTGCGCAGCGCCGGGGCCATCTTGTTGACGAGGGTCCCGGCGACGATCATCACATCCGACTGGCGCGGGCTCGGACGGAACACCACGCCGAAGCGGTCGAGGTCGTAGCGCGAAGCGCCGGCGTGCATCATCTCGACGGCGCAGCAGGCGAGACCGAAGGTCATCGGCCAGAGCGACCCGGTGCGCGCCCAGTTGACGAGGTTGTCGACCTGGGTGGTGACGAAGCCGCGCTCAGCGAAGCCCTGCGCGTCGGTGCCGGCGGTCAGTCCCACTCGAGCGCCCCCTTCTTCCATTCGTAGATGAAGCCGACCACGAGGATGGCGAGGAAGATGCCCATGGCCACGAGACCGAAACCGCCGATGGATCCGAGCGCGACCGCCCACGGGAAGAGGAAAGCGATCTCGAGGTCGAAGACGATGAAGAGGATGGCGACGAGGTAGTAGCGCACAT
>DAIMYL010000401.1:0-1607 GCA_036734505.1 Steroidobacteraceae bacterium
GAGGTCGGTCAACTGCTTGCGCAGCGCGGCCTGTTCGTTGGCCTGCGTCTCAAGTTCGCCGCGCAGGGCGCGCAGCTGCGACTCCAACCGGTCGATGCGGGTCGACAGCTCGGCCAACGCGCTGCCCTGCAGCAGCTGCTCGGCCTGCGTCACCCGCGACTCGAGCGCATCGAGACGCTCGCGCGTCGACTGCGCCGATGCCGTGGAGGACATCACGACCAACGCCAGCAGCCATGACCCGTGCCGGATCATGGCGCGACGTACACCAGCTCGACGCGACGGTTGCGCGCGAGCGAGGATTCATCCGAGCCCGTCACCGCGGGCTGCTCCTCACCGTAGCTGACCGTCGAGAGGTTGCCGTCGGCGACGCCCTGCAAGGCCATCGCACGGCGGACCGCTTGAGCGCGGCGCTCCCCGAGGCCGATGTTGTACTCGCGCGTACCGCGCTCGTCGGTGTGGCCCTCGAGCCGCAAGCGGATGCGCGGGTTCGCGGTCAGGAACCTCCCGTGCGCGGCGACGAGCTCGAGCTCCGCGGGCGCCAGCGTATCGCTGTCGTAGGCGAAATAGACGACGCGCCGCGAGGCGAGTTCGGGCGGCAGGTCCACCTTCCCCTCGTTGGGCTCGGTGGCGAGACCGGCGCTCGCCACACCATCCGTCGACAGCGGCGTCGCGACGGCAGCGGGCTCGGTCGGCGTCGTCACCGGCGCGACCGCCGATGCAGCGTCGCCGCCTTTGGGCTTGTTCGACGCGCAGGCGGTGAGCGTGGCCAGCATGATGGCAAGGGATGCGAGACGCAGGGTCCTGTTCATGATCTTGGGCAACCTCCGCTGGGGTATCGAGGGGTATCTTGGTGGGGACGATTATCGCACGGGCGTCGCAGCCGACGGCGGGAACGGACCCCATGCGGGTTCACGGACATCAGCACCGGTGGACACCAAAGACTGCTGCACGAGACCGTCGATGCTCACCGTGGCGAGGGTGCCGCGACCACCGCCACGCGTGCCGTAGATGATCGTGCCGCCGTCCGGTGAGAACGCGGGCGACTCGTCCTGCGGACCGCGCGACAGCATGCGCAACCCGCCGCCCGCGAGATCCTGCACCGCGATGCGGTACGCCCCGCCTTCGCGCACCACCATCGCGAGCGTGCGACCGTCCGGGCTCACGCGGGGCCGCGCCGCGTAGGGCACGCCGAACGTCACGCGCGTCGCCCGCTCTCCCGGCCGTGCCGCCATGCGGTAGACCTGCGGACCTCCGGCGCGGTCGGAGGTGAACAGGATGGCGCTGCCATCGGGTGACCAGACAGGTTCGGTGTCGATGGCCGGGTCGTCCGTCAGCCGCTCGAGCGCACCGCTCGCGACATCGAGCACGAAGATATCGAGGTTGCCGCCCGCGGACGAGAGGGTCAGCGCGAGCCTGCGACCGTCGGGCGACCAGGCGGGCGCGCCGTTGACGCCGGGCCGCGCCGAGACCATGCGACGCTCGGCCGTCGCGAGGTCCTGTATCCACACCGCTGCCGCGCGCGTCTCGAACGACACATACGCGAGCCATCGGCCGTCGGGCGACCACGCCGGTGACATCAACGGACGGCGCGACTCCAGCACCACGCG
>DAIMYL010000402.1:0-1606 GCA_036734505.1 Steroidobacteraceae bacterium
GGAGCGGCATGCTCGGCAACTTCGCCGCCGGCGCCTTCATGCTGGTGCTGCGCCCGTTCAAGGTCGGCGATTTCGTGCAGGTGGGCGGCATCACCGGCACGGTGCACGAGCTCGGCCTGTTCGGCACCACGCTCATCACGCCCGACAACGTGATGACCCTGGTCGGCAACGGCAAGATCTTCGCCGACACGGTGATGAACTACTCCTCGCGTCCGACGCGGCGTGTGGAGCGCACCATGCAGATCGCGGGGTCGGTCGATCCGCTCGATGCCATGGCGCGGCTGCGCAAGGCGCTCGCGGCGATCCCGAACGTCGCCACCGACCCGGCGCCCGAGGTGAACCTGCTCGAGACCAACCTCGTCGGCCATGTCATCGCGGTGCGGCCCTACTGCCACACCGACCACTACTGGCAGGTCTATTTCGACACCAACGAGGCCATGGTGCGGGTCGCGCAGCAGGCCGGCTGGCCCGCGCCGACGCCCGCCACCAAGATGATCCAGGTGCAGGGTTGAGGCACCGCCGCGTCGCCGTACGGCACGCCGCCGCGCTGCTGTCGGCGACCGTCGTCCTGTCGTCGGCCGCGGCCCAGGAGATCGAGCCGCGCGCGTATTCGGCGAGCCCGGTCGGCACCAATTTCGCCGTGCTCGGCTACGGCAACACCACCGGCGATGTGGTGTTCGATTCCTCCGCGCCGTTCACGGATGTGGAGGCCGAGGTCGACACCGTCTCCGCAGCCTTCGGCCGCGTGTTCGCGCTCGGAGGTCGGCAGACGAGCATCAGCGTCGCGGCGCCCTACCAGTGGGGCGAGGCCTCGGGCAGCGTCGGTGAGGACCGTCGTTCGGTGGAGCGCTCCGGCATGGGCGACCTGCGGCTGCGTGTCGCGACGATGCTGGTCGGCGGCGAAGCGCTCGCGCCGCGCGAGTTCGCGGCGCGCAAGCGTGGACCGAGCGTCGGCGTGAGCATGGTGGTGGTCGCGCCGACCGGGCAGTATGTCCCCTCGCGGCTCGTCAACATCGGCAGCAACCGCTGGGCCGCCAAGCCCGAGGTCGGTCTGGCCTGGCCGCGCGGGCCTTGGCAGTTCGACCTGCACGGCGGCGTCTGGGTGTTCGGCGACAACGACGAGTTCCAGGGCGGCAACCGCCGCAGCCAGGACCCCATCTGGAACATGCATGCGGGCGTCAGCTACACGCTGCGGCCCGGCACCTGGGCGGCGCTCGGCGGCACCTGGTACGCGGGCGGCAAGACCGCGGTGAACGGCGCCGAGGACGACAACCGGCAGGACAACTTCCGGCTCGGGGCCACGGTGTCGACCGCGCTCGGTCGCGGCCACTCGCTCAAGTTCAGCTACAGCGACGGCGCCGTGGTGCGCATCGGCGGCGATTTCCGCACCTTCGGCGTCGCCTGGCAGTACACCTTCTTCGACCGGCCCCGCTGAGGCGGTCCGCGCCCGGTCCCGGACGCGCCACGACCTGCCGTGCGCGGCCGGCGGCTACAATCCGCGCGTGGTCTACCTCATCGACGCTTCCGTGTATGTGTTCCGGGCGTACTACTCCATGCCGCCCGACATGCTCGACCGCGACGGCAACCCCGCGCACGCGCTGTTCGG
>DAIMYL010000403.1:0-1593 GCA_036734505.1 Steroidobacteraceae bacterium
GCGCATCACGGCGAGGTCGCTGGCGATGGGGTTGCTCAACCGGTGCGAGGCGACCCCCGGGAACATGCGCTCCTGCAGCGCCGGGTCGCAGAACGCGAAATGCACGCCTTCCTGCCAACCCCGCGCGGCGAACAGGTCCAGCAGCCGCTGCTCTTCGAGCGCGGTGGCCGGCAGCGCGTGGATCGCCTGTGTGGCCCGCGCGTCGACCACCGGGATGGCGTCGTAGCCCTCGAGCCGCGCGATCTCTTCGATGAGGTCGCGCTCGATGGCGAGATCGAAACGGTGCGGGGGCGCGCGGAAGACGAGCGCGTCGCCGCCGGCGTCGTGGGCCGATGCCTGCGCCACATGCTCGACGCCGAGCCGTTCCAGCAGTTCGACGATGCGCGCGGTGGGCAGCGTGAGTCCGAGCAGGCGCTTGACCTGCGCCGGACGCAGGGTGACGAGGGACGCACGGCGGACCGCACCACCGTCCACACCCGGCACCTCGGTGGTCTCGACCGGACCCGCCGCGCCGCCGGTGATGGCGAGCAGGAGCGCCGTCGCGCGCTCGATGGCCAGGCGCCCGACCTCGGGATCCACGCCGCGCTCGAAGCGCTGACTGGCGTCGGTGGTGAGGCCGTGGCGGCGCCCACGCCCGGCGATGGCCGCAGGCGAGAACCAGGCCACCTCGAACAGCACACGCCGCGTCTCGGGCGTGACGCTGGTGCGCAAGCCACCCATCACGCCGGCGAGCGCCACCGGACCTGTGGCGTCCGCGATGACGAGTTCGTCGGCGGCGAGCGGTACGGTACGACCGTCGAGCAGGTCGCAGGACTCGCCGGCCGCGGCGAAACGCACGGTGAGCGCGCCGCCTTCGACCTTGTCCAGATCGTAGGCGTGCATCGGCTGGCCGAGCTCGAGCACGATGTAGTTGGTGATATCGACCACCGGGCTGATGCTGCGCTGCCCGGCGCGGCGCAGGCGCTCGCGCAGCCACAGCGGCGATGGCCGCGAGTTGTCGACATCGAGCAGCACGCGGGCGTGGAAGCGGGGACATGCCGCGGGCGCCGAGAGCGTTACCGGCGCTCGCTCAGCGTGGGTCGCTGCAACCGCCGGGATCGCGCTGCCGCCCTGCGGCCCATCGGTGGTGGCACCCGCCACACCGCCGACGACCCGTCCGGTGATCGCACCAACCTCGCGCGCGAGACCGCGCACCGACATGGCATCCCCGCGGTTCGGGGTGACGGCGAACTCGAGGATGGTGTCATCGAGACCGAGCGCCGCGCGCAGGTCCGTGCCCACCGGCAGATCGACCGGCAGTTCGAGGATGCCCTCGGAGGTCTCGGCAAGACCGAGCTCCTTCGCCGAGCACAGCATGCCGGCTGACTCGACGCCGCGCAGCTTCGCGGCCTTGATGCGCAGTTCGCCGGGCAGCACCGCCCCGACCTGCGCGAGCGCGGTGCGCAGCCCGGCGCGCGCGTTGGCGGCGCCGCAGACGATCTGCAGTTCCGCGCCGCCCGCCGACACGCGGCAGACCTGCAGCTTGTCCGCCTGCGGATGCCGCTCGGCGGCGAGGATCTCGGCCACCACCACCCCGCTGAACGGCGGCGCGGC
>DAIMYL010000404.1:0-1592 GCA_036734505.1 Steroidobacteraceae bacterium
TGGTCGCCGGCTGCCTCGTCATCGAGGGTTCGGTCAAGCGCAACAACCCGATCCGTGTGCTGCGCGACAACGTCGTCATCTTCGAGGGCGCGCTCGAGTCGCTGCGCCGCTTCAAGGACGATGTGGGTGAGGTGCGGGCCGGCACCGAGTGCGGCATCGGCGTCAAGAACTACCAGGATGTCCGCGTCGGCGACCAGATCGAGTGCTACTCGCGCGTCGAGGTGGCTCGGGCGATCGCCTGATGGCCGGCAAGGCGCGACTGCAACGCATCGGCGCCGAGCTGCAGCGCGTGCTCTCGGAGCTCATCTCGCGCGAGGTCAAGGACCCGCGCGTCGGCATGGTCACCCTGACCGCGGTGGAGGTCGCCGCCGACATGGGCGTCGCGCGCGTGCTGTTCGTGCCGTTCGGCGACCGGCATCCGCCCGACGAAGTCCAGGCGGGACTCGCCCGTGCCGCCGGGTTCCTGCGCGGTGAGGCGGGGCGACGGCTCGGTCTGCGCCACGCGCCGCGGCTCGACTTCGTCTACGACGAGAGCATCGGCCGTGCCGACCGTTTGACGCGGCTCATCGACGACGCGGTGCGCAACGACCGCGCCGACGGCGGCGACGATCCCCGCGACAGCGGTCGCGACCCTTGACCGACGGCGTCCTGCTGCTCGACAAGCCGCTCGGGCTGTCCTCGACCGCCGCCGGTCTGCGGGTGCGGCGTCTGCTGCGTGCGGCGAAGGCCGGCCATGTCGGCAGCCTCGACCCGCTCGCCACCGGCATGCTGCCGATCTGCATCGGCGAAGCCACCAAGGTCGCAGGCGAGATCCTCGAGGGCCGCAAGGTCTACCGCTTCTCGGTGGCGCTCGGCGCCCGTACCGCTACCGGCGATGCCGAGGGGGAGGTCGTCGAACGAGCGTCCGTGCCCGCCTTGGATGCGGCGGCGGTCCGGGCGGCGATGCAGGGCTTCCTCGGCGAGACGCGGCAGGTGCCGCCGATGTATTCCGCCATCAAGCAAGGCGGGCAGCCGCTCTACAAGTTGGCTCGCGCGGGCCAGGTGGTCGAGCGTGAGCCGCGTGTCGTCCATGTCGACGCCTACGAACTTCTCGGCATCGAGGTCGATGCGCAGGGCCTGCCCGTGGCGCTCGATTGTCGGGTGACCTGCAGCAAGGGCACCTATGTGCGCGTGCTCGCCGAGGATCTGGCGCGCGCGCTCGGCACCGTGGGCCATGTGGCGGCGCTGCGGCGCGAGCGGGTCGAACCCTTCGATCCCTCGCGGCTCGTCACGCTGGAGGCCATCGAGGCGGCGGCGCAGGCGGGCGGGCTCGCTGGACTGCCTTGGCTGTCGCCCGACGAGGTTCTGGGGCACCTGCCGGCGGTCGACCTCGACCCGGAGGGGCAGCGGCGCCTGTTGCACGGGCAGGCCGTGGCGGTCTCTACGGACGGCTGGCAGACCGGTCAGCGCCTGCGTCTGCGCGGGCCCGGGGGGGCGTTCCTCGGCTTGGGGGCGGTCTCGGAGCCGGGCCGGGTCGCACCCAAACGGCTTGTCGCGCGGCAGGTCAGCGAGTAGAATTCGCGGCCTTCCAAGAAGCCCTAAATATCAAGACC
>DAIMYL010000405.1:0-1578 GCA_036734505.1 Steroidobacteraceae bacterium
GAGCCCGCTCGCGCGCAGGTGGTCCTCCGCCCGGCCCTTGAGCGCGATCACCTCCTTGAGGAAGCGGCGCGACGGCGCCGGCGCCGTCTCCCAGGAATCGCCGGTGCCCACCACCGTCACCAGCACGAAGCGTTGCACGCCGGCCGCCGCGGCCGCGTCGATCGCGTTGCGGTTGCCCTCGAAATCAGGACGGCGCGTCTTATCGCCGCGGCCCGTGCCGAGCGTCGAGACGACCGCCGCGTAACCGCCGGCGGCCACCGCCGCGCGGACCTGCTCCGCGTCCATGGCATCGGCGACCACGGTCGATACGCCGAGCCCGCGCAGCGCCGAGGTATCGGAGGTCGGCCGCACCGCGACCGTGACCTGCTCGCCGCGCGCCTTCAGCCGCTTCACGATCTCGAGGCCGGTCGCGCGGTTGCCGCCGAACACCAACACCGGACCGCCCGGCGAGGTGTAGGTCGATGCCGCCCGGATGTTCACCGGTTCGTGCGATGAACCGCTGAACCAGAACACATAGGCGGCGAGCGACGCTGCGAACGCCAGCACCGCGTAAGCGACGGTCTTCAGGACGATGCCGAGGATGCGCAGCATGGAGCGGTCTCCGGGTCAGGGACGGAAGTCGGCGAGCAGCTTCGTCTCGCGCTCGGGTGCGAGGCCCGCTTTGAGCTTGTCACGCTCGGCGGCGGGACGGGAGAGATGCCAGCGCAGCGTGTCGACGACGGTCTCGGCGAGCGGACGGATGCGCAGGCCCGCGACGGTGGCGCGCGACATCGCGGTGGCGGCGAAGCCGGCGCTGTCGCCCGTGGCGGGCACCCACACCGGCATGTCGGACCACGGCTGCACGCCCTGCGCCTCGAGGAACGGCGCCGGCATCCACACCGGTTCCGGCGTCGCGGCCGGCTTGGCGATGCTGCGGGCGGCGGTCACCGATTCCGTCACGAGCTCGCCGATGGTGAAGCGTCCCGGCGCTGAGACCACGTTGAAGGTGCCTGTGACGCGGCGCTCGATGGCATCGAGCGCGAAGGCCGAAAGATCGCGGGCGTCGATGAGCTGCACCGGATCCGCGGGCGTACCGGGCGCGGCGAAGCGGCCGCCGCGCGCCGCGCGCGCCGGCCAGTAGGTGAAGCGGTCGGTGTTGTCGTCCGGTCCCACGATGAGGCCCGGGCGCAGCACCGTGACGTTGCCCGCGCCGTAGACCTCCGTCGCGGCCCCCTCGCAGAGCGCCTTGAGCGGACCGAAGGTCGCACCGTCGACGGTCTCGACGGTCTCGTCGGCGAGCTTGCCCACGGGCGAAGCTTCGTCGTTCGGCGCGGCGAACGACGCATAGACCGACAGCGACGAGACGAAGAGGTAGTGGGGCACGGACGCGCGCAGCATCTGCGCGGCGAGCCGCACCTGTCGCGGCACATAGCCCGAGTTGTCGATCACCGCGTCGAAGGACCGGCCCGCGAGCCCGCCGAGATCGCCGTTGCGGTCGCCCGTGATGCGCGGCACCTCGGGGAAGCGGTCCTTGTTGGTGCGGCCGCGGTTGAAGAAGGTCACCGAGTGGCCGCGCGCCAGCGCGAGCGCCGTCATGTG
>DAIMYL010000406.1:0-1577 GCA_036734505.1 Steroidobacteraceae bacterium
TGTCGCGCAGCGTCGCCTCCTGCGAAGCGAACGGCACGGTGAGGATGATGATGCCCGCGGCCTGCGCCGCGTCGGCGTTGACGGCGGAGCCGATCGAGCGCCCGACCTCCGCGTGCAGCGCGTTCGCGGCGGCCGCGGCCTTGGCCGCATCGCGCGAACCGATGATGACGGGGACGCCGGCGCGCGCGAGGCGTCGTGCGATCGCCGCGCCGAGATGACCGGTGCCGCCGATGACGGCGACGGAGGTTCGGGCTGCGTCCTGCGACGGTGCGGTGGAGCTCATCGCCGTAGTCTACCCCCCGTCCACCAGTGCGACCACGACATCGGCGACATTGGTGCCGGTCGGCCCGGGGACGAAAAGATCGCCGGCCGCGGCGAGCGCCGCGTACGAGTCGTTGCGCGCGAGCGCCCGGTCCACATCGAGACCCGCGGCGGCGATGCGCGCCAGCGTACCGCCATCCGCGAAACCGCCCGCCGCCGTGGTCGGACCGTCGATGCCGTCGGTGCCGGCCGCGAGCAGCGTGACGCCCTCCACGCCCGCGATCCGCTGCGCAACGCGCAACGCCAGCTCCTGCGCGCGCCCGCCGCGGCCGTCGCCCGTCACCTGCAGCACAGGCTCGCCGCCGGCGACCAACAGCGTCGGGGGCACCGCGCCTGGCTCCGCAGCGACAAGACGGCGGATCCCGAGCGACCGGTCGGCCAACTGCGCTGCGTGGACGGCCACCTCACCGTAGAGCGTGCGCCCCAAGGAGACGACCCGCAGCCCGCGCCGCTCGCCCGCCGCGACCACCGCCGCGAGCGCATCGTCGAGCGTCGCCACCACCGCGGCGTCGACGACCTTCGCGGCGACACCGGTGTCGGAGGCGGCCACGGGCCCGCGCACCGTCGGACCCGAGCCGATCACCTCCAGGTCGTCGCCTTGCACATCGGACACGGCGAGCGTCGTCACCGTCGCGCCTCGGGCCTCGATGCGCGCCGCGAGCCGCCCGCCCTTGAGCGTCGAGAGCCGCTTGCGCAAGGCGTTCAACTCGGCGATCGGTGCGCCCGAGTGCATCAACGCACGCGTCGCAGCCATCTTCTGCTCGAGCGTGACACCCGGTGCGGGCGATACACAGAGCGCCGAGGCGCCACCGGTCAGCAGCACCAGATACCGGTCGCCCGGACGCGCCGCATCCGCGAACGCCGACACCGCATGACCCGCAGCGAGACTGCGCTCGCCCGGCAGCGGATGGTCGCCCGCGAGCACCTGCCAATGCGTCGGCAGCACGCCGGACGCGGGCGGCGACGAGCAGATGATCAACGCATCATCGACCGCGAACCCCGCAGGCAGCGCGGCGAGCAGACCCATCGCCATGGTGTCGGCGGCCTTGCCGATGCCGATCACCCGCAACCGTGCGCCTGCGCCCCGGTCGGGCGGCGTCAGCACGACGCGGCGTCCACCGCGCTCGAACACCCACGAAGCGCCTTCGGTGTGCGAGCGGCGCGGCAGCACCTGTCGCGGGTCGACGGCCGCCACCGCCTCGCCGTAGAGCTCCGCAAGCAGCGCGCGCGCGTCGTTCATCCTGCCGCGTCGCGCG
>DAIMYL010000407.1:0-1568 GCA_036734505.1 Steroidobacteraceae bacterium
GATCCGACATCGCGCTTGAGGACGTGGTGCGTATCGACACCCTCCTGCGCGAGCAAGGCGACGAGCGCATCGCCGTCGGCATCGTCGCCGCACGCACCGATCATCGCGACCTTCGCGCCCATACGCGCCGCGGCCACCGCTTGGTTCAGACCCTTGCCGCCGGGCAGCCGCTGCAGGCCATGGCCCGCGACCGTCTCACCGGGACGCGGCAGCATCGCGACGCGCGCGACGAGGTCCATGTTGAGGCTGCCGCAGACGACGACGTCGATCATGGGCAGCGCGTCGTAGATGTGTTCAGGACTCGATCCCGTACCAGTTGATATGCCACTCCCGGTCGTTCGCGTCCTTCGGCGTGAGCGGGTTGCCGTTCACCCAGCGCACATAGATCCGAAAACCGACCTTGGTCGGTGAATAGATGGAGGTCGCGCCGGTGGTCGCCCAATGCCCGGCGGTGCCGCCCATCGAAGTGAAATACAGCGGCGTGCCGGCGAATCCCGCCGCGCGGGTATCCACATCGAGCACCAGGCCTTTCGAGCCTTTGAATTCATAGACCCGCCAGTCGATCTTTCCGGGTTCGGTGCGCCCAGCCGCCATCTTTTCGATGGTCATGGTTGCCGCCCTCACATCCAGCCGAGCTGCTGCATAGTGTGGCCGTCGTTCCAGACCTTGGTCATGTGACGGATCTTGTCGCCGTCGAACTGCATCACATAGACGTAGTCGACCGCGGCGCGCTTGCCGGTCGGCGGCACCGGACCACCGGGGCCCGTCTGGGTACCGTGGAACACGGCGTAGGCGATGACGTTGCCGCGCTGCTCATCCACGGCGAAGGACCGCAGCTCATAGCGTCCGTCCGGCAGCGGCGTGAACATGCCCTTCATCCAGTCGGCATAGCCCCGCAGGGTATCGATGCCGTTCAGCGCGGCGGCCTGCGCGGAGAAGCCGGCATCGGCGTGGCAATACGGCCTGCAGCCCTCCCAACCCTTGCCCGTCTCGCAGGCATCGAAGAAAAGAGCGGCGGTGTCTTTGATGTCAGCCATCTTCTGTTCTCCCTCGGTGGTGTGATCAGCGATCGTCATCGAGCCGGGGCAACGAGGGGTCGCTGCCCAGCAACCCTGCGTCGGAGTACACCGCGAGCTTCTCGCGCGTATCCGCGATGTCCATGTTCCGCATGGTCAGCTGCCCGATGCGGTCCTGCGGCGTGAACATGCCCTCGCCCTTCTCCATCGTCAGCCGCTCGGGGTGGTAGGCGAGATGCGGACCGGTGGTGTCGAGCACCGACCAGTCGTTGCCGCGGCGCAGCTCGAGCGTGACCTCGCCGGTGATCGCGCGCGCGACCCAGCGCTGCGCGCTCTCGCGCAGCATCAGGCACTGCGGATCGAACCAGCGGCCCTGATAGAGCAGCCGACCGATGCGGCGGCCGTTCGTGCGGTACTGCTCGAGCGTATCCTCATTGTGGATGGCGGTGGCGAGGCGCTCGTAGGCGATGTGCAGCAGCGCCATGCCGGGTGCCTCGTAGATGCCGCGGCTCTTGGCCTCGATGATGCGGTTCTCGATCTGGTCGCTCATGC
>DAIMYL010000408.1:0-1564 GCA_036734505.1 Steroidobacteraceae bacterium
CTGGGCATGACCGAACCCGAAGTCTACGACTCCAGTAAAATCAAGGTCTTAAAAGGCCTCGACGCCGTCCGCAAGCGGCCCGGGATGTACATCGGCGACACCGACGATGGCACCGGTCTGCACCACATGGTCTTCGAGGTCGTCGACAACGCCATCGACGAAGCGCTGGCCGGTCACTGCGACCGCGTCACCGTCACGATCCACGCCGACGAATCCGTCAGCGTCCACGACAACGGCCGCGGCATCCCGGTCGACATCCACGCCGAGGAAGGACGCTCCGCCGCCGAAGTCATCATGACCGTGCTGCACGCGGGCGGTAAGTTCGACGACAGCTCCTACAAAGTCTCCGGTGGTCTGCACGGCGTCGGCGTGTCCGTCGTCAACGCGCTCTCCGATGTGCTGCAGCTCACCATCCATCGCGGCGGCAAACTGCACACGCAGGAATACCGTCTCGGCGATCCCGTCGCGCCGCTCGCCGTGGTCGGCACCACCGACCGCACCGGCACCAGCGTGCGCTTCAAGCCGTCGCCGACCATCTTCACGAACATCCAGTTCGACTACGACATCCTCGCCAAGCGCCTGCGCGAGCTCTCGTTCCTCAACTCCGGCGTGCGCATCGACCTCAACGACGAGCGCGACGGCAAGGCCGAGACCTTCGAGCACGCCGGCGGCCTGCAGGCCTTCGTCTCGCATCTCAACCGCGCCAAGAGCGCGGTCCACGAGCGCGTGTTCTGGTTCCGCACCCAGGAAGGCCCGATCGGCGTCGAGGTCGCGATGCAGTGGAACGACTCCTACGCGGAGTCCATGTTCTGCTACACCAACAACATCCCGCAGAAGGACGGCGGCACGCACCTCTCGGGCTTCCGCGCCGCGCTCACGCGCACGCTGAACGACTACATCGAAAAAGAAGGCATCGCCAAGCGCGAGAAGGTCCCGACCACCGGCGACGACGCGCGCGAAGGCCTCACCGCCATCCTCTCGGTCAAGCTCCCCGACCCCAAGTTCTCCTCGCAGACCAAAGATAAACTCGTCTCGAGCGAAGTGAAGGGCGTGGTCGAGACCGCCGTCGCCGCGAAGTTCGCCGAGTTCCTGCTGGAGCATCCGCAGGAAGCCAAGGCCATCGCCGGCAAGATCATCGAGGCCGCGCGCGCCCGCGAGGCCGCCCGCAAGGCCCGCGAGCTCACCCGCCGCAAGGGTGCGCTCGACATCGCCGGCCTCCCCGGCAAGCTCGCCGATTGCCAGGAGCGCGACCCCGCGCGCTCCGAGCTCTTCATCGTCGAGGGCGACTCGGCAGGCGGCTCCGCCAAGCAGGGCCGCGACCGCCGCACCCAGGCCATCCTGCCGCTCAAGGGCAAGATCCTGAACGTCGAGAAGGCGCGCTTCGACAAGATGCTCGGCAGCGCCGAGGTCGGCACGCTCATCACCGCGCTCGGCTGCGGCATCGGCCGCGACGAGTTCGATGTCGAAAAACTGCGCTACCACCGCATCATCCTGATGTCCGACGCCGATGTCGACGGCGCCCACATCCGCACCCTGCTGCTGACCTTCTTCTACCGCCAGCTGC
>DAIMYL010000409.1:0-1551 GCA_036734505.1 Steroidobacteraceae bacterium
TCGGATGCCTACGCGCGCGCCATCGGCGATGCGCTCGCGGCCCTGCGCGAAGGCCGCGACAAGGACGCGCGCGCGGCGCTGGCCCGCGCCCGTTCGCTGCGTCCCGGCGGTGCGGAGATCGCGGCCGTCGAGGCGCAGTCGAGCGCGGTCGGTGCGCGGCGCGAACTCACGGCGACCCGCGAGTCGCTGGCCGCGCTCGAGACCGCGGAGCGATGGGGCGAGGCGCTCGCCGGCTACGAGCGGTGGCTGGCGCGCGATCCCACGCTCGAGTTCGCGCGCAGCGGCAGGTCGCGCGCCGCCCCGCGCGCGGAGCTCGCGCGTCGGCTCGAGGCGCTGCTCGGCGACCCGGCGCGCCTGGTCGCGCCGGAGGTGAGGCGCGAAGCCGACCAGTTGCTGGCGCGCGCCGATGCGGTGCGCGGCAGCGCGCCGGTGCTGCGTTCGCAGACGACGCGGCTGCGTGACACGCTGGAACTCTACGACCAGCCGGTGGCCGCGGTGCTGCAGTCGGATGGCCTGACCCAGGTCACGCTGCAGCGCTGGGGCGTGGTCGGCACGTTCACGCGCAGGGAGCTGCAGCTGAAGCCCGGCCGCTATGTCGCCATCGGCAGCCGGCCCGGCTACCGCGATGTACGCCGCGAGTTCACGCTGACGCCCGGCGGCGCGGCGGTGACCGTCGATGTGCGTTGCACGGAGGCGGTGTCGTGAGGGCGTCGCGATGAGCATGCCGTCTCTGCGTGTGGTCGAGCCGGGCGGGACGCGCGAGATCGCGCTGCCTTGCGCCGTCGGCGGATCCCCGCAGGATCCGCTGCGCATCCCGGATGCGGCGGACGCGACGACAGGGGTCTTCGGGATCGAGGACCGCGAGTTCGGCTTCCGCGCCACCGCGGCGGTGCCGGTGCGGCTCAACGGTCGCCGGCTGCCCGCAGACGGATTCCGTAGGCTCGCACCCGGCGACATCATCGCGGTGGGTGGCACCCGGATATCGGTGGACATCGTCGGCGACCGGCCGTCGCTCGTCGTGCGACACCTGCAGGGCAACGACACCGTACCGCCGCTGCGCGCCTCGGCGCCGGCGGACGACGATGGTGGATCCGCGGACGGGATGGTCGCAGCGGTCGCGGTGCCGGGTGCGGCGTCCGAGGCCGAAGGCCGCGGCCGTCGAGGACGCCGGAGCTTGTGGCCTTGGATCGCGCTCGCGTCCGCCGCCGCCGTGGCGGCGCTGCTGTGGACGGTGCTGCGTCCCTTGCAGCCTGTGACCGTGGTCACTTCCCCTGCGGATGCGACGGTCCGCGGTTCGGGCATCAGTTGGCGCTCGGGTCCGTCGCTGTTCCTCATGCCCGGACCGCAGGTCGTGACGGTGCGGGCGCCCGGTCACCGCGACGCCACGCGACGGTTGCAGGTGCGCGCCGGTGAGCCGCAACGGCTCGAGGTGCGGCTCGAGCCGCTGCCCGGGACGCTCGACATCGACACGGGAGGCGTCGCTGCCAAGGTGTTCATCGACGGCGCCGAGGTGGGCGGTGCGCCCGGCGCGATCGAGGTCGCCGCCGGCGA
>DAIMYL010000410.1:0-1546 GCA_036734505.1 Steroidobacteraceae bacterium
GGGCTGATGTCCGCCATGAACACGGGATCGACGAGCTTCGCCTCGAGGTTCTGTCGGAACTGCGCCTGGGAGATGCGATGTCCACCGTGATCCATGTATCGCAGGAACGCGGCGACGAGCCGGTGGCGATCAAGCGAGGGATGCTGCAGGCCGAGGTCGATGTCGAACAGGTCGCGTCCCTTGCGACGCTGATACAGCGCGCGGAGTTTGGTGGCGAGCAGTTCATCGAGCGTATAGGTCCGGATCAGGCAGGCGCCGCTGAACCAGCGCGATGACACCGCGAACGGTTCATAGACGAAGCCGTGCACGGTGAAATGCTCGCGGGTGTTGATCTCGACCTTGAGCCGCAACGGCATGGGCGGCATCGCTTCGGAGTCGAAGCGATAGACGAAGGTCACGCGCCCGTCCGACTGCTTCCAACGCGGCGAGCCGAGCCACGGATCGAGCGCGGCGCGCACCGCGTCCATGATCGGCCCAGCGGGCCCGGCGGCTACCTGTACGAGATCGATGTCCTCGGAATAGCGCTGCGCCGGCTTCAGGTGCAGCTTGAACAACGCGGTACCGCCACGGAACGCGAGCGTGCGTGCGACCGTGGCGTCCGAGTACAGCGCGACGAGCGCGCGACCGATGATGAGATCCTGCTCGACCTGAGCGTCATCCACCCACGGTGCTTGCGCGCGCCATTCAGTGATGTAGTCGCGGGGGATCAAGCGTCGGCCTCGATGGTGGCGTTCAGGACGACCTTCCATCCGGCATCACGGTCGCCGTCACGCACGCCGCCGCTCACGAGCGGCACATGGTCGCGGACCCGTTCGTGGACATAGCGTTTCAGCGGGGCAGCGCAGTCCACCGCACCGAGCTGCTCGAGCAGAAAGCCGAGCCGCTGCGCCCAGGGTAGCGGCGCCGTGGCGGCGGCGGCGGGCAGCTTCTCGGGGTCGATGCGTTCAGCGAGCTCGGCGAGCACCGTGGCGACATGCTCCAAGCCGCCCGCGTGATCGGGATAGCCGATGAGATCGATCGCCGTCGCCTCCGGTGTCGAGACGCGGATCTCGCCACGCGCGGTGTTGAAGCGGTGTACCGGGACCTCGTCGAGGCGCTTGCGCGCGACGAACCCGACCTGCACCTTGCCGCAGACGATCGGTCGACGGTTCTTGGCCAGCATCACCTGGAAGCGTTGCGGCCGTTGGTGCGCGGCGCCGTGGAACTGCGCCGCCGACAACAGACCGACGTAGTACGACAGCCCGCGCAGCGCCATCAAGCCCGGGACGAACTGCTCAGGGGGCAGGCAGCCGAGCGAGCGGTACTCCGGCGGGACGATCACATAGAACCCACGCTCGGGGGACGCGAGGTAGCCCTGCTTCATGAGCCGGGCCAGAGCCTTGGTGGCGGCGTTGGCCGTGACCCCGAGGGCATGCGTCGCCTCCGTGGAGGTGAAGCTGTATCGGCCCCGCGCGGCGAGGTCTTCTATGTAGGTGCGGGCCGGGAGGAGGCGGGATTCCGTAATCACGAGCGGAAAATGCCATTTCGCGGCATTTTTCGCAAGCGG
>DAIMYL010000411.1:0-1543 GCA_036734505.1 Steroidobacteraceae bacterium
CCTCGCTGATCCTGCCGGTCAGCGAGGAGATCCTGCACGCCTCGCTGCTGCACGGTCGTCTGCCTGCGGGGGTGCGGCTCGCCGCGATGCCGCATCCGACGCTGCTTGCGCTGCACGACAAGCTCTCCTTCGCCGCGGTCTGCCGCGCAGCGGGCGTGGCGGCGCCGGAGACCTTCGCGCTCGGCGATCCGCGTGCGGTCGAGCTCGCGCGCCGCGGACGCACGGTGGTGAAACCGATCTTCTCGTGCTCGGGCCGCGGTGTGCGCTTCCTCGCCGCGGGCGAGGCGCTGCCGTCCGCCGATGAGCCTGCGCTGGTGCAGGAGTTCTGCGCGGGGCGTCTGCTCAGCACCTTCACGCTGGCGCGCGCCGGTGCACCGCGCATCACCGTCACCTATCGCGGCGCGGTGATGCAGGGGACGGTGGCGGTGTGCTTCGAGCGCATCGATACGCCGCCCGCGGTCGATGAGTGGGTCGGCGCGATGGTGCGGCACACCGGTTTCGACGGCTTCATCTCCTTCGACCTCGTGGAGGATGCGCAGGGCGTCGTCCGCGGCATCGAGTGCAACCCGCGCGCGACCAGCGGCATCCATTTCGTGGACCCCGCGGATCTGGCGGCGGCGCTGCTCGACCCGCAGGCCGACGGGCCGCTGCGCTACAAGCCGGAACGGCTGATGCAGCAGTTCTATCCCTGCCTCACCGAGACCCAGCGCACCATGTTCGGCGAGGGTCCGTTCCGGGAGAACCTGCGCTGCCTGATCGCCGCCAGCGATGTCACCTGGTCGGCGCGCGACCCGTGGCCGCTCGTCTCGCAGCCGTGGACCTCGTGGCCCATCATCGAGATGGCGTTGCGCAGACGCTGCACCTTCGGCGAGGTGGCGATGCTCGACCTCGCCTGGAGCGGCGCGTAGAGTGACCGCCATGTCGCCCGCCGGAGACAAGGCTGCCCCGCTCGCGACGCGTGCCGACATGGAGGCTTGTCGCGCGGCGATCCGCGTCGGTTCGCGCACCTTCCACGCCGCCTCGCATCTGTTGCCGGTGCGGGTGCGCGAGCCCGCGCTGGCGCTGTACGCGTTCTGCCGTGAAGCCGACGATGCCATCGACGGCAGCGCGGAGCCGCGCGTCGCGCTGCAAGCGCTCGAGGAGCGGCTCGACCGCGCCTACCGCCGCGAGCCGATCGACAACGCCGCCGACCGCGCGCTCGCCGATGTGGTCGCGCGCTTCCGGATCCCGCACGCCGTGCCCGCGGCGCTGCTCGAGGGCTTCGCCTGGGACGCGGAGGGCCGCGTCTATCCCGACCTGTCCAGCCTGCGCGCCTACGGCATGCGTGTCGCCGGTACCGTGGGCGTGATGATGTCGCTGCTCATGGGCGTGCGTTCGCCCGGCGCCCTGGCGCGTGCGGCCGACCTCGGCATCGGCATGCAGCTCTCCAACATCGCCCGCGATGTCGGCGAGGACGCGCGGCTCGGAAGGGTGTACCTGCCGCGGGATTGGCTCGCCGAGGCCGGCATCGACGCCGACGAATGGCTCGCCGACCCGCAGTTCG
>DAIMYL010000412.1:0-1539 GCA_036734505.1 Steroidobacteraceae bacterium
TCCGCCGTCGCGGCGGGGTCTTTGTAAAGAGATATCCTCCCTGCTAGGGTTCGATGCCTCTGAATCAGTCGCCCGTCGCAGGAGAAGTAGATGTTCCACCCGTACCTCCGGCTGCCCTTCACGATCGGGACAGCCGCCGCCCTGGCGATCGCGAGCACGCTCGCGCTCGCCCAATCCGCGCCCGACTTCAAGCCCGGTCTTTGGGAGCAGAGCGTGGAGCGGGTGGTCGGAGCGGGCGGCCCGGCGGACGCCGCGGCGCAGGAGAACCTGAAGGCGGCTCAGGCGGCCCTCGCCGACATGCCGCCCGAGCAACGGAAGATGATGGAGAAGATGCTGCGCGAGCAGGGCATCTCGCTCCAAGCCGGGGGCGACGGCGTGCAGGTCAAGCAACGGATCTGCATCGCACCGGGCAGCCGCGGCGCCAGCGCCATCTCAGGGATGCCGGAGGGCTGCACCCAGAGCTTCACCCGCAAGGGCGAGGCTTGGGAGGTGGTCGGGCGGTGCGAGGCGCGGGCGGGTCAGCCGGCCTCCGAGATGCGCGGCACCCTGACGATGCTCGGCTCGACCGGATACCGCGGCGACTTCACCGGCGGCAATGCGCAGCAGGGCACCGCCCGGATGAAGACCGTAGGGCGTTGGCTGTCGGCGGACTGCGGCGCGGTCAAGCCGGACTGATCCCGCTCCCGCGAAGACATCAGCGCTGGATCCGCATGGCGATCCGCGTGCGGAACCAAAGAAATGACCATCGATGAGACCGCCTATGTCCTCGGCACCGAGCGCGCCGAGCTGCACCGTCTCGGGCTGCAGCACCAGGTCTGGGCGGCGGAGGCGCGCCGCGGTTGGGAGCTCGGCGGTTTCCGCGCCGGCCACACGCTGCTCGATCTCGGCTGCGGCCCGGGGTTCTGCACGCTCGAGATGGCGTATCTCGCCGGCGAGCGCGGCAAGGTCATCGGTGTCGACCTCGCGGCCTCGTACATCGACTTCCTGCGCAAGCAGTCCGACCTGCACGGCCTGAACATCGAGGCGCAGCACAGCTCGTTCGAGGACATGCAGCTCGCACCGCAGAGCCTCGACGGGGTGTTCTGCCGTTGGGCGCTCGCCTGGGTGCCGGACCCCGAGTCCGTGCTCGCGAAGGTGAAGACCGCGCTCAAGCCCGGCGGCCGGATGGTCATCCAGGAGTACTTCCATTGGCCGCTGTTCCAGACGGAGCCGCGGTTCCCGTCGCTCGACAAAGCCATCGCCGCGACCTACCGCTCGATGAAGGAACAGCCGGGCGACATCGATGTCGGCCGCCACATCCCGGCGATGGCGGCCCGCGTCGGCCTGAAGGTGCTGCACACGCGCCCCATCTGCAAACTGGCCGCGCCGTCGGAACTCACCTGGGAGTGGCCGACTTCCTTCCTGCGGATCTACCTCGCGAAGGTCGTCGAGCGTGGGCTGCTCACCGCTGAAGAGGCGACCGCGGCGCTCGCAGACCTCGACAGGCTCTCGGCGATGCCCGAGGCGCGCATGATCTGCCCGGTGGTGATGGAGACCGTG
>DAIMYL010000413.1:0-1538 GCA_036734505.1 Steroidobacteraceae bacterium
GCTTGGCGCCCTCGGCGCGCGGCTTCGGTGCCGGCGCCTTCTTCGGGCCGAACTCTGTCCACAGCCACCACAGCGCGCGGTTCGCGCACTGCCACTGGTCCTCGTCGATGGTCCGCGGCAGGAAGCGCTTGATCGCCGTGCCTTCGGGCGTCACGCCGCCGCCGATCATCTCGGCGATGGACCCGGTCACCACCACCGCAGGCAGGTCCGGGTCGAGCACCTTGTGGGCGCGCTTCATCGCGCCCTCGGTGCCGTGCTGGCCGAGCTCCTCCTCGGCGAGGCCCGTCACCACCACCGGCAGCTCGTGCGGCGGCAGCGCGTCCGTGTAGTGCAGCACCGAGGTCACGGGCAGGTTCTCGCAGCCGACCGGGCCGTCGACGATCACCTGCAGGCCCTTGATGGCGGCGAAGGTGTACACCGCCCCCCAGTAGCCGCCTGCGCGATCGTGGTCGAGCACGAGCATCAGCCCATCTCCTCCGCTTTGCGCGCCTTCGCCTGCTTCTCGAGCTTCTTGCGGTAGGCGTCCCGGAACTCCGGGCGCGGCGCCGGCTGGTCGCGCCAGACGCCGGCGGTGTCGCCCGTGCCGACGCCCTGGAAGAAGCTCTGCATCTCGTCGAAGCGCGCCTTGCCGGCCATCGCGGTGTTGACGAGCTGCGCGAGCGAACCTGCGCCGGCGGGACCCATCAACGGCCGCGCCGAGATGAGGTTGGTGAAGTAGAGCGCGGGCGTCGCGGCCTCCTTCGCCTTCTGCACCACGGGCGTCGTGCCGATGGCGAGGTCGGGCTTGAACTCGGCGAACGCAGCCAGGTCCTGCTCGAGCGACGCGCGGAACTGCACATGCACGCCATGCGCCTCCAGCCATTCGCGGTCGGGGTCCGACCAGACGGTGCGCGGACAGGCCGTGCCGACATAGCGCAGGTCGGCGCCGCTCTCGACGAGCAGGCGGCCGACGAGCAGCTCGGACCCTTCGTACCCCGACAGCGTGATGCGACCACGGATCGGGGCGGCGGACAGCGCCGCGCGGATCGCCGGCAGCGCGCGGTCCTTCGCGGCTTCGATGCGCGCGCGCGGCACACCGCAGGCGGCGCCGATGGCCTCGAGCCACGCCGCCGTGCCGTCGTGACCGACGGGCGCCGAACCGACGATGCGGCGGCCCGCGGCGTCGAACTCGCGGCAGACCGCGGTGTAGAACGGGTGGATCGCCGCGACCGCGGCGCAGTCGAGCGCGGAGTAGAGCTCGCGCCACTCGCGGGTCGGCACCACCTGACCCGCCGCGAGCCCCATGGGCTCGAGCAGCATGCCGATGCCGACCGGGTCGGCCGGGAACATCTCGCCGAGCAGCGTGACGGTCGGCTTCTCGGCACGGCCGTTGCGGGGCGCCGCCACCGGACCCGCCTCCGCCTCGCCGCGCGCGTAGCGCAGCATGGCGCCGGCGAGCACGTCCTTCGCCTCGGCATGCGTCGGGATGCCGAAGCCGGGGACATCGATGCCGATCACCCGCACGCCGTTGATCTCCTTCGGCAGCAGCTGCAGCGGCA
>DAIMYL010000414.1:0-1536 GCA_036734505.1 Steroidobacteraceae bacterium
TCGTCCATCACCTCGACCTCGATCCGCTCGCCGACCACCTTCTGCAGCTCGTCGCGGATCGCCTGCGGCGTGACGCCCGGGAAGATGCGGCAGTTGACCGTCGCGGTGGCCTGCTGCGGCAGCGCGTTCTCGGCGTGCCCGGCGCGGAGCATCGTGGCGACGCAGGTGGTGCGCGTGGCGCCGACATAGGACGGATGCTTCCAGAGTTCATCCGCGGCCGCCGCGTCACGCGGGTCGGCCGCGAAGGCGCGCATCGCCTCGCCGAGCGGACCGGTGGTGGTGGCGCCCATCGCCTTGAAGTAGCGCAGCGTGGTCTCGGACCACTGCACCGGGAACCGATGGGCCTGCACCGCCTTGAGGGCGTCGGCGAGTTCGTAGATGGCGTTGTCGTCGCGGGGCTGCGAGCTGTGACCACCGGGGTTGTAGGCGCTCAGCTTGTAGCTCGCGTAGGTCTTCTCGGCGGTCTGTATGTTGTAGGACAGCGCCTTGCCGTCCTTGTCGAGCGTGCCGCCGCCGGCGTCCGTGTTGAGCGCGTACTCGGCGTCGACCCAGTCGCGGTGTTCGTCGATGAGCTTGCGCGTGGTCGCACCCGTCGTCTCCTCGTCGCCGCTCAGGACCATCACGAGGTCGCGCGTCGGTACGAAACCCTCCTGTCGCAGGCGGATGAACAGCGCCACCAGCGTCGCCACGCCGTTCTTCACATCCAGCGTGCCGCGCCCGTAGAAGAAGCCGTTCGCCTCTTCCAGCTTGAAGGGGTCGCGCTTCCAGTGCTCCTTGAGCGCCGGGACCACATCGAGGTGCGAGAGCAGCAACACCGGTTTGCGCGGCGGTGCGCCGGTCGGCGGCTGTCCGCGATAGCGCACGACGAGGTATGCGGTCTCGTCGAGGCGCCCGAGCAGCATGTCCTGCTCGGGGAAGCCCGCCGCCCGCAGTTCGCCGGCGAGGTACTCGGCGAGCTGCGGGGTCTCGTAGCCTGGTGCGATGCTCTTGAAGGCGATGACGCGCTCGAAGATCTCGCGCGCCTTCGCCTGCAGCGGCGTGAGCGTCGGCGTGGCGGTCGGCGTGGCGGTCGGCGCCGCCGCGACGACCGCGACCATCGCCGTGGTGGCGATGAGCGCGGTCAGCGCGACGGTGAAACGCCCGCGACGGCGGGGCTCACATCCGGTGGAGCGCACAGATCTTGTTGCCGTCAGGGTCGCGGAGGTAGGCGAGATAGAGCTTCATGCCCTTGCCTTCGCGCACGCCCGGCGGGTCCTCGATGGCGGTGCCGCCAGCGGCGAGCCCGGCGGCATGCCAGGCCTGCACCTGCTCAGGCGAGGTCGCGGCGAAGCCGAGCGTGCTGCCGTTGGAGGCGGTCGCGGGTTGGCCGTCGATCGGCAGCGAGACCGAGAAGAGCCCGGTCGGCGAGCGGTAGAAGATGCGGTGTCCGTCGACCACCGCGGGCTTGATGCCCAGCGTGCCGAGCAGCGCGTCGTAGAAGCGCTTCGCGCGCTCGAGGTCGTTGGTGCCGATCATGACGTGCGAGAACATGGGCGA
>DAIMYL010000415.1:0-1536 GCA_036734505.1 Steroidobacteraceae bacterium
TCACGGCCTTCATGAGGCCGACGTTGCCTTCCTGCACGAGGTCGCCGACCGGCAGACCGTAGCCGGTGTAGCCGCGCGCGATGTGCACCACGAAGCGCAGGTGCGAGAGCACCAGTGCACGCGCCGCCTCGACATCGCCTTCCTCGCGGAAGCGGCGGGCAAGCGCCTGCTCTTCTTCGCGCGAGACCACCGGCACGCGCGACACGCGTTCCAGGTAGGCGTCGAGACTGCCGAGCGGCCCGGAGAGGGCGGCATCGGAGTAGCGGGCGATGAGGGCGTTGGCGGTCATTCCTGTACCTCGGAAGTCAGTCTAGCACTCAGCGAGTTGGAGTGCTAAACCCCGCCAGAGTTCAATCTATTTATATCGCATAATCAATGGGTTAAGTGTGACCGGGCACACCTCGGGGCGTGGCCGGGTCGGTCGTCAGCGTACGGGGTCAGGGCCGCGGTTCGATCCGCGACAGATGCCGCGCGGCGCCGATCCAGGCGCCGATCAGCCCGAGCAGGCCGCCGACGAGCAGCACCATGCCCGCTTCCTCGAGCGACAGACCGCCGAGCCGGAAGCGGCCGCCGTAGAGCGCGGTGAGCCGCGCGATGGGTGCCTCGACCGCGGCGATGACGAGCGCCACGAGTCCGAGCGAGAGCAGACCACCGAACAGCCCCTGGAGAAGCCCCGCGTAGAGGAACGGGCGACGCACGAAGGCATCCGACCCGCCGACGAGCTTGGTGACCTCGATCTCCTCGCGGCGCGCGCCGATCTCGAGCCGGATGGTGTTGCCGATGACCGCGAGCACGCCCACCGCCAGCAGCCCGGCGGCGGCGAGGAACAGCGTGCGCAGCACATCGAGCAGCGCCGCGAGGCGGCGCGCCCATTCCGCGTCGGCCTGCACGATGTCGACATCCGGCGCTGCGGTCAGGAAAGCGCGCAGGGCCTCGATGGTCCCGCCGTCGCGCTGCTCGACGCGCGGCTGCACCACGAGCGCATGCGGCAGCGGGTTGTCGGTGAGCGCATCGAGCGCACTGCCGAAGCCCGAGTATTCGCGGAACTCCTTGAGCGCCTGCTCGGCGGGGATGACGCGCACCGAGGCCACCTCCGGACGCTCGCGCAGCTGCCGCGCGAGCTGGTCCGCACGGGCGATCGGCGTGCCGACCTTCATGTAGGCCGTGACCTGCACCGCGGTCGCAAGATCGCCGGTGGCGGCGCGAGCGTTCTTCACCACCAGCCAGAGCCCGGCCGGCAGGGCGAGCGCGACGGCGATGACGAGCGTGGTCAGCAGTGTCGAGAGCGGCCGGCGCAGCAGGCGGCCGAGCGCGGCGAGCATCGATTGCAGGTGGCGCGTCACCCATGTCACGGGCGAGCTCACGGTGTAGCCCTCGGTGTGGACCGCAGCGCGCCGCCGCCTTCGACGACCTGACCGCCGTCGACATGGATGCTGCGCTGCCCGAACCCGTCGACCAGCGACAGGTCGTGGGTCGCGACCACCACCGTCACGCCGACCTCCTGGAAGCGGCGGAAGAGGCGCATCACATCGAGCG
>DAIMYL010000416.1:0-1533 GCA_036734505.1 Steroidobacteraceae bacterium
TCTGGGAGGGGATGCTGAACGCAGCGCCGTGAAGAGGGCGTGAAGGCGCCGTCAACGCGCGGTCAAAGCCGTCCGGCGATGTCCGGGGAAGCGCAGCGACTGCGTAGAGCGTGTGCCGGAAACCTTGGGGCGGTCCCGCCGCCGGCGCGGACCCCGACCTCGAACGAACTACCCGGCGGAGGCATACGGAGATGGAACACAGATCCTTCAGCGTCATCGGTGTGGTGTCGAGTCTCATCCTTCTGGGCGGATGCGGCGTCGGCAGGGAGATCGACCCGGGACTTGCCGCGATCGACGAGGCGATAGGCAGTCTCGAGAACCAGTCGGCCGACTGGCAGCAGATCGTCGACCGTCTCGGCGAACGGCTGCCCGAGGACGCCAAGGCGATCGTCCGGCAAGTGGAAGAAGCCAGCCGCAGCGTCATCGCGACCGGCGGCGTGGAGATGCGCTGCAACGTCGATTTCTTCGGAAGGCGCCTGAAGGAGAACCTCCAGCGGTTGCGCAACAGCATCGAGCGGCGCTATGAGGTCCCGCCGCCTCGACCCGTGATCTGCCAGATCTCGCCTGATGTCATCAGCTTGACGGCCGATCGCAGGCTCGACCTGCCCGCGGGCGGTACGGTGGTGCGGATGTTCGGCTACAACCTCGATGCGTCGGGGAAGCGGCTGATGCTGCGCTCGACGACCGGCGCCGGAGAGCGTGATCTCACGCGTTGCGTCGATACGCCCACCACCTATCAGATGACCCTGAATCTCGGCGCCAATGCATGTATGGACGACATCCGATCGACCGGCGTCACATGGCGTCATGTACAGCTGGAGGGGTTCGCCGAGGAGGCGCAGTCCCCGCGGGCGTTGCCGATCACCTATGCGCCGCCGCGCGCATGCAGGAGCATCACCAGGCGCATCGATCCCCGTACGGTACAGCTGTCGGGGTTGTCGAACACCCGGGGCGACAAGGACTTCTGGAACGACATCTCGTACACGGTCGAGGCGCGTCTGCTGCAGGGCCCGCAACGGGTAGATGTGAGGGTCGAGATGGTCGCAGAGGAGGAGGGAAGCAACCCGACGAGGTTCAGCGGCTCCACCGTCAAGGCGCTCAGCGTCGCGGTGCCGCAAGGCTACATCATCACCGGGATCGAGACGCCTCGCCGCGCCATCGTGACGAGGACGGTGGACACACACACCGAGACGGATCGGGTGCCCGATACCGGCTTGGTGAGCAATTGGACCGTGAACCTCAACAAGCACGGCGATGACGATAACTTCGTCGGTGTGCAAGCCAGGCTCAACACCGTGGTCGTCCGGATGGCCGAGGACCCGTCGCGGGTGACATGCACGCCTTGAGGAGGGCTCGGCGTCGGCCGACAGTCGGGGGGATGGCCGCGCGGTGGACGCCGCGTGCCGCCATCCCCGCGCTGCCGGCGCGATGGGTCCGGGCGCGTCGCTGCTGTGTCGCCGACCGCCCGTCATCCGGTATCGTGGCGTGGCATGTCCGGACCTCCTGCCCGCCGCGCTGCGCTGACCGCGGCCA
>DAIMYL010000417.1:0-1532 GCA_036734505.1 Steroidobacteraceae bacterium
GATCACGCTCGATGAACTGCGCGCCCACGAGGGCGGCGCGCTGCGCGGATTGCGCGTGCTGCAGCGCGGCAACCGGCTCTCCATCACGCCGATCGACCCGTCTCATTGGCGCTTCATCCTGTCGCTCGTCTGACCCCCTTGCTTGTTTTTTACAATCGCGTGTATATACTCGGCCCCGGGACTAACCCGTAACTGGAGAACCAACATGGCCAAGGCCAAGAAGAAGGCTAAGAAGAAAGCCGCCAAGAAGAAGTAAGATCCCTCGGGATCTTCGGTGGGCGTGACGCAAGTCTCACCACCGCTTCTGGTAAGAAAGGAGATGCCCGCGAAAGCGGGCATCTTCATTTAGGGTCACGGAAAAGTCTGGAAAACACGGGGGAATCGCCCATGACGGACTCCTCGGCAGGCAAGCAGGCGGCGGCGCAGGCCGCGCTCAGGTTCGTCGCGGACGACGCGGTCATCGGCGTCGGCACCGGCTCCACGGTCAACTTCTTCATCGACGCGCTCGCCTCGCGGCGCGACCGGATCCGGGGCGCCGTCTCCTCCTCGGACGCCTCCACCGCCCGGCTCAAAGCCGTCGGCATCGAGGTCCTCGACCTCAACCGCACCGGCGACCTCGAGGTCTATGTGGACGGCGCCGACGAGACCGACCACCACCGCCGGCTCATCAAGGGCGGCGGCGCCGCGCTCACCCGCGAGAAGATCGTCGCCGCCGCGTCGCGCAAGTTCGTCTGCGTGGTCGACGAATCCAAGGTCGTCGATGTCCTCGGCCGCTTCCCGCTGCCGGTCGAGGTCATCCCGATGGCGCGCTCGTATGTCGCGCGGCAGCTCGTGAAGCTCGGCGGCCAGCCGGTGTGGCGCGAGAACGTGCTCACCGACAACGGCAACCAGATCCTCGATGTGCACGGCCTGCGGATCCTCGATCCGCCCGCGCTCGAGACCGCCATCGACGGCATCGCAGGCGTGGTGACGGTGGGCCTGTTCGCGCATCGCCCCGCCGATGTCGTGCTGGTCGGCAGCGCCGCCGGCGTGCGCACGCTCGGCTGACCCCCGACCATGAGCGCCTCCGACGACAGCGCCCCGCAGTACCAGCCGCCCAAGGTCTGGGAATGGAAGAAGGGCAGCGGCGGCCGCTTCGCCGCCATCAACCGCCCCATCGCCGGCGCCACCCACGACAAGGCGCTGCCGGTCGGCCGCCATCCGCTGCAGCTCTACTCGCTCGCCACCCCGAACGGGGTGAAGGTGACGGTGCTGCTCGAAGAGCTGCTGGCGATGGGGCACACCGGCGCCGAGTACGACGCCTGGCTCATCAAGATCACCGAAGGCGACCAGTTCGGCAGCGGCTTCGTCGCCGTCAACCCGAACTCCAAGATCCCCGCCCTGCTCGACCGCTCGACCGACCCGCCGACGCGGGTGTTCGAGTCGGGCTCCATCCTGCTCTACCTCGCGGAGAGGTTCGGCGCGCTGCTCCCCGCAGCGGGCGCCGGCCGCACCGAGTGCCTCAACTGGCTCTTCTGGCAGATGGCGAGCGC
>DAIMYL010000418.1:0-1527 GCA_036734505.1 Steroidobacteraceae bacterium
TGCACGACCCTGTCGTGACGCAACGAAAGGCCCGCCTCGGCGGGCCTTTTGTTTTTGGGGCAAAGGCCCGCCTCGGCGGGCCTTTTGTTTTTGGGGTAGAGCCCCGCCTCGGCGGGCCTTCTTTACAGTTCGCTGCCCCGCGTCTCCGGCATCCAGCGCAGCGCCAAGACGAACATCACGCTCATCACCACCACCGGGTACCACAGCCCCGCGAGCACATCTCCCGAGCGCGCCACCAGCCACGCGGCCGTGAGGGGCATGAAGCCGCCGAACCAAGCGCTGGTGAGGTGGTAGGGCACCGACAGCGAGGTGTATCGGATGCGCGTGGGGAAGAGTTCCGCGAGCCATCCTGCTCCCGGACCACAGGTGAGCGCAGCGCCGAGGATCATCGCCAACAGGCAGCCCACCAGTCCCAGGTGTCGTCCGTCGAAGTCGGCGAGGCGATCCAGCGGCGCCACGGCTGAGGCGCTGGGGTAGCCCGCGGCATCCAGTGCATCGGTGAGGGCGGCTTTGTCGAAGCCGGCGAGCGTCTGACCGGCGACGGCGACGACCACGGTCGCGCCGAGCGCCCCGGGCGCCTCCGACAGCGGCGCGTTCGAATACGAGATGCCGCGCTTGGCCAAGGCATCACGGACACGGGTCGCATCGTCGAGCGACGACGCGCTCGCGAACGGCGAGAAACGGGTCGGTGCAGCGTACACGGTCACGGGCGCTGCGCGTTGCGCCGCTGCGAGCGCCGGGTTGCCGAGGTCCAGCATCGCGCTGTACGCAGGCATCACCGCGAGCGCGGTGAGCAGCATGCCGCTGAGCATCACCGGCCGCCGTCCATAGCGGTCCGACAGTGCGCCGGCTGCGAGGAACAGCACGACTCCGGCGAGCACCGCCACGCCGAGCACCGTCGCCGCGGTCGAGGCGTCGACCAGCACCGCCGTCTGCAGGAACACCAGCGAGTAGAACTGCGCCGTGTACCAGCTCGTGGCCATGGCCGCAGCGACCACCAGCGCCGCCAGCATGCGTGGGCGGTTCGCCGGCGCCAGCAGGCTCTCGCGCACGGGCGCCTGCGAGAGTCCGCCGCGACGCTTGATCTCCTCGAACAGCGGCGACTCGGCGATCTGCAGGCGCACATAGACCGACAGGCCGAGCAGCAACACCGAGAGCAGGAACGGGATGCGCCAGCCCCATTCGCGGAAAGCCTCCTCGCCGAGCACGGCACGGCAGGCGAGGATCACGCCGAGCGACAGCAGCAGGCCGATCGAGCCGGTCGTCTGGATGAAGCTCGTGAAGAACCCCCGGCGAGGCGGGGTGCAATGCTCGGCGATGTAGAGCGCAGCGCCGCCGAACTCGCCGCCGAGCGCGAGGCCCTGCACGAGCCGGAGCGTGACGAGCAGCGCGGGCGCCCACCAGCCGATCTGCTCGAAGGTGGGCAGCACGCCCACCAGCGCCGTCGACAGACCCATCAGCACGATGGTGATGAGGAAGGTGCGCTTGCGGCCGACGCGGTCGCCGAGGCGGCCGAAGATGACGGCG
>DAIMYL010000419.1:0-1525 GCA_036734505.1 Steroidobacteraceae bacterium
GCGAGGTCGAGCAGCGTGCCGTCGAGGTCGAGCAGCACGGTGTCGACCGTGGACCAATCGGGCGCGGCGGCGACGGGAGGGGGCGGGCTTTCCGGCATCGGCCTATGATACCGCCGTCATGACCGCGCCCGCCCGCTCCGCCGTCGCCGACCTGCACCTGCACAGCCATCATTCCGATGGCCTGCTCTCGCCGGCCGCGTTGATGCGCCTGGCAGCCGAGCGCGGCGTCGGCACGGCGGCGCTCACCGACCATGACACCACGGAGGGCTGCGACGAGGCGGCCGCGGCCTGCGCTGCGGCCGGGCTGCGCTTCGTGCCCGGCGTCGAGGTCTCCGCCGGCTGGGACGGTCTGTCGTTGCATGTGCTCGGGCTCGGTGTCGATGCCGCCTCACCGGCGCTCGACGCGCACCTCGCCGAGGTGCGTGCGCTGCGCCGCGAGCGCCTCGCCGAGATCGGCGATCGGCTCGAACGCCGGGCGGGGCTGCCGGGTCGGGAACTTGTGGACGGCGTCTGCGCGGGCACCGCCGTGCCGACGCGGCTGCATCTGGCGCGGGCGTTGGTCGCGCTCGGTCACGCGCGCGACGAGGCCGATGCGTTCAAGAGATTCTTGGGCCGCGGCACCCCGGGCCATGTGCCGATGGCGTGGCCCGGCATCGACCGGGCGATCGCCGCGCTGCGCGCTGCAGGCGGGGTCGCGGTGCTCGCGCATCCGCACCGCTACGGGGCTTCCGGCGGCGCGCTGCGACGGCTGGTGGGCGCGTTCCGTGACGCCGGCGGCCAAGGCCTCGAGGTGAGCATGGCGGGCATGAGTCCGCGCGACCGCGATCGGCTCGCCACGCTCGCGCGCGGCCACCGCATGCTGGCCTCCACAGGCTCGGATTTCCACGATCCAGCGCTGCCGTGGAATCCGCCGGGGCGCTTCGATAAGCTACCGGCCGACCTCGATCATGTCGCGGCGACCCTCTGATGTCGGACCAGGACCAGGACAACATCGACCGCGAACTGTTCCGCAACATCGAGAAGCTGCGGCAGCTGCGCATCGAGCACCGTGACCTGGACGAGGTCATCTCGCGGCTGTCGATGGACATCCATGTCGACCAGCTCCAGCTCAAGCGCCTCAAGAAGCGCAAGCTCATGCTCAAGGACCAGATCGAGCGCTATGTCAGCCAGCTGATCCCCGATCTCAACGCCTGAGGACGCCGCGATGGAACCGAACTACATCTCGATCGGGAAACTGGTCCGCGAGCTGCTGACGCCCACCGGCCTCAACGAGGCGCTGGCGGTGCTGATCGCGGTCGCGGTGGCCTATGTCTGCGGGCGCCTGCTGCGCCGCGCCGCTGGCCGGGTGCAGACCGCGGGCGGCGGCGGCCCCACCGGATGGCAGTGGCGGCTCATGGAGGCCGGCGCGATCGTCGCACCCTACATCGTCGCCGTGCTGCTGATCGGCGCCGCACGCGAGGTCGCGGAGGGGCTCGGGGTGTCCGATGTCGTGCTGGTGTTCGCGCTGCGGCTCGTCGCCGCGCTC
>DAIMYL010000420.1:0-1523 GCA_036734505.1 Steroidobacteraceae bacterium
GTGGACGGCGCGCGTCCGCAGGCGGCGAGGACGGGCAGGATGACGAGCGCGGCGAAGACGGCGCGCGGGAGCTCTCGGACGGCGTTCATGGCGGTCTCCTCCGGGCGAACCGGTCGCCCATCACGGGAGGATAGCAGCGCGCACAGCGCCTCAGGGAAGCGCGGCGTCTCAGGGCAGGTCGGTCGCGCCCATCAGCCAACGGTCGCATTCGCGCGCGGCGGCGCGCCCCTCCGCGATCGCCCAGACCACGAGGCTCTGGCCGCGGCGGCAATCGCCGGCGGCGAACACGCCCTCCACGCTGGTCGCATAGGTCGCGGCATCGGCGCGGATGTTGCGCCGCTCGTCGAGCTCGAGGCCGAGGTCCTGCGGCAAGCCTGTCTCGGGGCCGGTGAAGCCCATCGCGAGCAGCACCAGCTGCGCGGGCTGGCTGCGCTCGGTGCCCGGCTGCTCGACCGGCACCAGACGGCCCTCCGCGTCCTGCTCCCAACGGACCTCCACGGTGACCAGTTCTTTGACCCGCCCCTGCTCGTCGCCGACGAGGCGCTTGACGGTGGTCAGGTAGGCGCGCGGATCCTTGCCGAACCTGGCCGCGACCTCTTCCTGGCCGTAGTCCATCTTGTACACCCGCGGCCACTCCGGCCAGGGGTTGTCGGCGGCGCGTTCCGTCGGCGGCTTGGGCATGATCTCGAACTGCGTCAGCGTCCGACAGCCCTGACGCATCGCGGTGCCGACGCAATCGGTACCGGTGTCCCCGCCGCCGATCACCACCACATCGAGGTCCTTGGCCTGGATGGGCGCGGTCTTCGGACCCTTGCCGAGCACGGCCTGGGTCGCCGTCGTCAGGTAGTCCATCGCGAAGTGCACACCGCCCAGGGCGCGGCCCTCGACCGGCAGGTCGCGCGCCTGCGTGGCGCCGGTGCAGAGCACGACGGCATCGAAATCGCGGCGCATCATCTGCGCCTCGTAGTCGTCGCCGACGTTCGCGTTGCAGATGAACTTCACGCCTTCCTGCTCGAGCAGCTTGATGCGGCGCATCACCACATCCTGCTTGTCGAGCTTCATGTTCGGGATGCCGTACATCAGCAGACCGCCCGGCCGGTCCGCGCGCTCGAGCACGGTGACGCTGTGGCCGGCGCGGTTGAGTTGCTGCGCCGCGGCGAGGCCCGCGGGGCCCGACCCGACCACCGCCACCCGCTTGCCGGTACGCGTCTTCGGCGGCTCGGGCAGCACCCAGCCCTCCTCGAACCCGCGCTCGATGATGGTGTTCTCGATGTTCTTGATGGTGACGGGCGGCGCGTTGATGCCGAGCACGCACGACCCCTCGCAGGGCGCCGGGCAGACGCGGCCCGTGAACTCGGGGAAATTGTTGGTCTTGTGGAGGCGATCGAGCGCCTCGCGCCACAACCCGCGGTAGACGAGGTCGTTCCACTCGGGGATGAGGTTGTTGACGGGGCAACCCGAAGCGCCACCGCTCATCAGCTTGCCGGTGTGGCAGAACGGCACGCCGCAGTCCATGCAGCGCG
>DAIMYL010000421.1:0-1517 GCA_036734505.1 Steroidobacteraceae bacterium
GGCAGGTCAGCGAGTAGAATTCGCGGCCTTCCAAGAAGCCCTAAATATCAAGACCTTAAGGAATTTTTCAGAATGCCCCTCAGCACCGAGAAAAAGACCGGGATCGTCTCGCAGTTCCGTCGCGCCGCCGGCGACACCGGATCCCCCGAAGTCCAGATCGCGCTGCTCTCCGAGCGCATCACCGGCCTCGGCCAGCACTTCAGCGCCCACGCCGGTGACCACTCGTCCCGCCGCGGCCTCGTCAAGCTGGTCAACCAGCGCCGCAAGCTCCTCGACTACCTGAAGGCCAGCAAGCCCCAGAAGTACCAGGAAGTCGTCGAGCGTCTCGGCCTGCGCCGCTGACCCGACTCCCCGCGAAGGCCGCGCCGTAACTGGCGCGGCCTTTTCGCTTACCCCCTTCCTTTTCGCGAGGTATCCCGCGTGTCCGCTTTCAAAAAGTCTTTCCAGTACGGTCCCCACACCCTGACGCTCGAGACGGGCGAGATGGCCCGCCAGGCCTCCGCCGCCGTCGTCGCGAAGCTGGGCGATACCGTCGTCCTCTGCACCGCCGTCGCCGCCAAGAAGGCCACGCCGGGCCGCGATTTCTTCCCGCTCACCGTCAACTACCAGGAGAAGACCTACGCCGCGGGCCGCATCCCGGGCGGCTTCTTCAAGCGCGAAGGGCGACCGACGGAGAAGGAGACGCTGACCTCGCGTCTCATCGACCGCCCGATCCGTCCGCTGTTCCCGGACGGTTTCTACAACGAAGTCCAGGTCGTCGCCACGGTCGTCTCCCTCGACCCTGAGATCGACGCCGACATCCCGGCGATGATCGGCGCTTCGGCGGCGCTCGCGCTCTCCGGTGCGCCCTTCAACGGCCCGATCGCCGCCGCGCGCGTCGGCTACAAGGACGGCAAGTACCTGCTCAACCCGAACGCCTCGGACACCAAGGCCTCCGACCTCAACCTCGTCGTCGCCGGCACCCGTGACGGCGTGATGATGGTCGAGTCCGAGGCCAACTGCCTCTCGGAAGAGGTCATGCTGGGTTCGGTGGTGTTCGGCCACGAGCAGATGCAGGTGGCGATCAACGCCATCAACGAGCTCGTCAAGGAATGCGGCAAGCCGCGCTGGGACTGGAAGCCCTCGGCCGCCACGGCCGAGCTCGAGGCCGCCGTCTCGGCCGCCGCGCACGACACGCTCTCCGAGGCCTACCGCATCATCGAGAAGCAGGCCCGCTACACGCGCGTCGGCGAGATCAAGAAGGCCGTCACCGAGCAGCTCGCCGGCGGCGAGGCCCCGAAGTACACCGCCGAGCAGGTGGACGACCAGCTGTTCCGTCTCGAGAGCAAGATCGTCCGCGAGCGCATCCTCAACGGTGAGCCGCGCATCGACGGCCGCGACTCGACCACGGTCCGCCCGATCACCGTGAAGGTCGGCGTGCTGCCGCGCACCCACGGTTCGGCGCTGTTCACCCGCGGCGAGACGCAGGCGCTCGTCGTCACCACGCTCGGCACCGGCCGCGACGCGCAGATCATCGC
>DAIMYL010000422.1:0-1501 GCA_036734505.1 Steroidobacteraceae bacterium
CGGCGTGCGCCATCGGCTGCGCGCCCAGCGCTTCGTAGGGCCGCCGATGGGTGCCTTCCGTCAGCAACCAGACGTCGACGTCGCCGAGCAGCGGCGGGAAACGGTACGGATCCTCGATGACGTCGATGACGACGTCGGCGGATCCGCCGGCGCCGACCGCATGCCACTCGACCCGGAGACGGTAGTATGCGGCCCGCGCGCCGGGGATCACGCCCTCTAAGAACCCGCCCGCGCCGCGCTGCTACTGCACGGCGAGCGGCGCGCCGGTGTCCGCCGCGACCGCGGTCACCCGCGCGGCTCCCGGCAGGAACGCGCGCAGCACGCAGTTGCCCTCGTCGGTGTGATGGGGACCGAGCACCGCGAACGGATCGCCGTGCCGGCCCTCGCAGAGGGCCGCGACCTCGGCGGACGACGCGCTGCCCCGGCCTGTCACGGCGCGGTCACGACGATGGGCGCACGCGCCAGATGCGCTCGGCGTACTCGCGGATGCTGCGGTCCGACGAGAACGCGCCCATGCCGGCGACGTTGAGGACCGCGCTGCGGGTCCATGCCTCGCGGTCGCGGTAGCGGCGGTCGACGTCGGCCTGCGCGGCGATGTAGGACGCATAGTCCGCGAGCAGCAGGTAATGGTCGCCGCCCCAGAGCAGCGCGTGCACGAGCCCCTGATGCCGCGACGGCTCCTCCGGCGAGAACGCGCCGCCGGCGATCGCGTCGAGCGCCGCTCGCAGCGCGTCGTCCGAGGCGTAGCGCGCCATCGGGTCGTGACCGGCGAGGCGCAGCGCAGCGACCTCGGACGTGCGCAGACCGAAGATGAAGATATGCCCGTCGCCGACGTGCTGGCGGATCTCGATGTTGGCGCCGTCGTCGGTGCCGATGGTCAGCGCCCCGTTGAGCGCGAGCTTCATGTTGCCCGTGCCCGAGGCCTCGGTGCCGGCGGTGGAGATCTGCTCCGAGAGGTCGGCGCCCGGCATCACCTGCTCGGCGACCGACACCGAATAGTTCGGCAGGAACACCACCTTGAGCCGGTCGCGCGTGCGCGGGTCGGCGTTGATGGTGCGCGCGACGTCGTGGATGAGATGGATCACGGCTTTCGCGGCGGCATAGGACGAGGCCGCCTTGCCGGCGAACACCACGGTGCGCGGCGGCAGGTCCGCGGCGCCCGGTGCGCCCGCGACCATCGCCTGCCAGCGCGTGACCACATGCAGCACGTTGAGCAGCTGGCGCTTGTACTCGTGGATGCGCTTGACCTGCACGTCGAACAGCGATGCCGGATCGACCATGACGCCGGTGCTGCGCGCGATGTGCTTGGCGAGCCGCGCCTTGTTGGCCTGCTTGACCGCGTGGAAAGCGGCGCGGAACCCTGCGTCGTCCGCGCGTACGCGCAGCGCGCCGAGCCGGTCGAGATCGGTCCGCCAGCCCTCGCCCAAGGCCTCGCGCAACAGGCCCGCGAGACCGCGGTTGGCCTGCGCCACCCAACGGCGCGGCGTCACGCCGTTGGTGA